>CAZLAU010000206.1:0-2559 GCA_964557615.1 uncultured Gemmatimonas sp. | reverse complement strand
AGCCCAGCATCCCGGGCGGCGGTGAGTATCCGCCGCGATTCCTCGGGCGTGTACACCCCCGGCTCGCAGAAAACGTCGGCGAACCGGGCGAGCTTCCCCGCCGCGACGACCGGAAGCATTTCGTCCACGACCAGCGCGATGTACTCCTCGCGCGTCCGCGGGGCGGCGCGGTACTCCAGCGGGACTTCGTGCGCGCCAAGGAAGGTGGGCACGATCCGCAGCGGCAGGACCGACGCGAGCCGGCGGATCACGTTGAGCGACTTGATCTCGTCTGCCACGGAGAGTCCGTAGCCACTCTTGATCTCCACGGTCGTGGTGCCGTGGGCTGCGAGCCGCCGGAGCCGGGGCAGCGCGAGCGAAAAGAGGTCGTCCTCGGAGCGCGTGCGAAGATCGCGGACCGACCCGTGAATGCCCCCGCCCTGGCGCGCGATCTCCATGTAGGCGACGCCCGACGCCCGCAATTCCTGCTCCTCGTGCCTCGGCTTCCCGAAGATCCCGTGGGTGTGGGAATCGACGAGCCCGGGCGTGAGGACGCCACCGTGGCAGTCGAACTCGTCGGCGCCGCGGAACGCACGGGCGAGCTCAGCAGGCGGGCCCACGGCCGCCACAATGCCGTCGCTGACGGCAACGCCGACGCCCGTGCGCACTTCGAGATCGCGCATCTCTGCGCCGCGGCGCGCGCGCGCCGGTCCGGCGCACGTCACGACCTGGCTGGCGTTCACAAAGAGGGTCGGCATCGGTGCAAAATCTACGCGCCGAGCCGTCGCGCGCTCGCCAGTACCGCTACGCGCCCCGATCCAGCTTGACGGATTCGCCGCGGGCCACGGCGACCGGTTCGGCCGCGCCGGCGCCGATCACCTTGGTCACGAAGCGTTGGCCTTCGGAGATGCGCTCGACCTCGATCGCGATTGCTTCGATGCCTTCTTCCATTCGGTCAAGCCGCGCGGTCAGCTCGCGCGACGGCTGCTCGGTGGCGTGCTTGGCGCGACGGAAGATGGCACGCGCCCACGCGATCGACAGCGGCATCAGCACGGCGAGCGTGAACACGACGATGATGCCGGTGGTCTGGTCAGAGTTCAATGTGGTGGACTCCGGTGGAGAGGGCGGGTCCTGAACGGTCGCCGCGACCCCGCGAGCGTTCGCCAGCTGGCGGCCCGTGACATTCAGCTCGTTCTCGAGTTCGACGATGCGCGCGTCGAGTGTCGCCAATCGGCTTTCCAGGCCGGCACGATCGGCGCCCGGTGCCGCATTCCTCAGCTGCGAAGCGATGTCATCACGACGACTCGTGACGTTGCCGATCTGGCTGCTGATCTCCGAGCGGCGCGCGCGCAGTTCCTTGAGCTGGATCAGGTCGGTCGGGCCGGCAAGCGTTGCCGGCGCTCCCTGCGTGCCTTGCACGGTGACAGGTGCCGGCGCCTGAGCGGGCGATGTCGCCTGAACGTCGGGTGCGGAAGCGGCGCCGGTGGCCGTGTGCATGCCCATCCTACGCTGTGGCCGCGGGAACTGTTTCGGCGACGGGCGCGCCGCATTCCACGCGGCTGGTCGACCCGGCGAGGTCGCGGAAGCGCGAAATCGTCAACGGAGCCTGCGCCTCACCGCGGCACGCGTAGTAACAGGCGTTGCAGCTGATCGGTGCGTACCCGTCGTATTCCGACCAATGCTTGTCGGCGGGAAAATCCGGGCACCGGCGCACCATCCCGAGCGGGTCGATGTGAATCGTCGTCTCTCCGGAGCGACAGTCGCCGGCGAGCGTCCCGCGCAGGTAGGCGGGAAGCTGCGCGATGTACCAGTCGGAGTTGCTGATCACGCCGCGGTTCAGGCGCTTGAACTCGAGGAGTTCGCCGACCAGCGCATCCACTCTTCCCAGCTCTGCAGCCCCAAGCAGGTGATCACGGTTGCCGTTCTTGAAGTCCGTGTACACGGAGAGGTTCACGCCGGCGCCGACGGCCTGTGCCCGCCGCACAATCGGCAGGATCTCATCGATGTTCTCGCGCTTGATCACCGTGTTGAACCGAACGGTCATGCCGCGCGCGACGAGATCCGGGACGGTGCGCAGGATCTTTGCGGCGAGCCCCGGGATGCCGCGGGCCACGTCGTGCCGCTCGTCCAGGAAGTCGAGCGAAACGCAGAACTGCGCCATCCCGGCGTCCCACAGCGACTGCGCCCGCTCGACCGTCAGCATCGCTCCGTGCGTGATCACCGACATCCAGGTGATGGGCGCCGCGCGGCCGACTTCGGCCACGATGCGCTCGAGGTCGGGCCGCAGCAACGGCTCACCGCCGGTGAACGTGATCATCATGGGCCGGAAGTGGCGCGCCGCATCGGCGAACGACTTGAGCTCGGCGTCGCGGGTCGAGGCGTCGGTCTTCCAGTAGTCGCAGAAGTCGCAGCGCGCGTTGCAGCGCATCGTGACCTCGAAGTGCACCAGCACCGGCCGCTTCGTCGCCCGGAGCTTCGCATATCGGATGGCGAACGGCACCAGGTGCCACGCCTTGAAGCGCTTTGACAGCACGGGTCAGCGCATCGGCAGCGTGATGTTCGTCCGGATCGCGGTCGCCC
>CAZLAU010000205.1:0-2660 GCA_964557615.1 uncultured Gemmatimonas sp. | reverse complement strand
AGCAGGTGCACCGTCTCGTCCTTCAGGTTGTGGTACTGCACGGAGAGCGAGTGCCCGGCCTTGATGTGCAGGACCTTCCCCACGTACTGGTCGGTGTGGGCCCAGATCACTTCGTGGCCCCACGGCTTCGGCACGACCTTCACGTCCACGCGTCCGCTCAATTCACGCTCCGATTGGAGTGAGCAAGATACTCTTTGGCGTCGTGATGCAGGCGACCACGCACGTCCCGCACCCGGTGCACCGGTCGGCCAGCTGGGGCTGACCGAACTCGTTCAGGAAGATCGCCTCGCTGCCGGCCGGGCACACCTGCGCGCAAATGCCGCACTCGCTGCCATTGTACGTGACGCACGTGGCGGTGTCGATTTCCACCCGCGCCATCTTCACGTGGCGCCAGCCGTCGTCGGGCACGGCGAGCGCGTCGGTCGGGCAGTACGTGGCGCACGGCATGTCGAGGCACATCACGCACGCGGTCAAGTCCGGCGAGAGCGCCGGGGTGCCCGACGCGAGCCCCCGTTCGGGGCCGAGCGGCCGAATCGCGTGGACGGGGCAACGCACCGTGCATTCGCCGCACCGGGTGCAGGCGCCGAGAAACGCCGCCTCGGGGAGTGCGCCCGGCGGGCGCACGTACTGACCGGGCGCCACCTTGCGTTCGACGGCCTCCATCGCCTTCCCGAAGAAGCGACGCATCCCTTCATTGAAGAATCCGCGCCGGTCGAGCGGAGCATCTGCCATTCACTAAAGGTGGGCGGTCGGCCGATTGCAGATAAGCCCTGCCCCACAGGCCCGCCGTGCTGGCGCCCCGGCGGCCTGATTCAGTCCCCGTCCAGTTCGCTCCAACGGCTCATCGCCGCATCCAATGCCCGCTCTGCGGCGACGCGCTCCTTGTCGAGTTCGCCGGCGAATTTTGCCTTCGCCGCCGATCCGTCGTAGAGCGAGGGGTCGGCGAGCTGCCGCTTGAGGTCGGCCAACCGGCGTTCGGCGTCCTGCACGGCGCGCTCGGCGTCGGCGAGCACCTTCTTGCGCTCCTTTCGCGCGGACTGGTCGCCCGACTCGGCCGCCGCGTTCGCCTTGGCGCGCGCGCGGTCGCGGTCGCGCCGTTCGTCGGCGGCCAGCGCGTCGGCGGCGCGCTTCGCCTGCGCGGCGTCCTTCTTTGACTGCTCCCACTCGACGAACGTCCCGCCATAGTCCCGGAGCCGGTCGCCGTCGTACGCCCAGACGCGGGTGGCAAGTTCGCGGAGCAGCGCGCGGTCGTGGCTCACGAGCAGCACGGTGCCGTCGTACTCCTCGATGGCGTCCTCGATGGCCTCGATGGACTCGACGTCGAGATGGTTCGTGGGCTCGTCGAGAATGAGGAGGTTCGCCTTCTGCAGCACGATGAGGGCGAGCGCGAGGCGCGCACGCTCGCCACCCGAGAGTGACCGCGTGTTGCGGAACACTTCCTCGCCGGAGAACCCGAAGCACCCCAGGTGGTTCTGGATCGCGCCACGGGTCCAGAGCGGGCGCACGTCGGCAATCGTGTCGTAGAGCGACTGGTCGAGCGGCAAATGGTCGAGATTCTGCCGGAAGTAGGCGGGGATCACCGATCCGCCGATCTTCGCCTCGCCGCCCTGCGGCGCGCGCTCGCCGATGAGGGTGGCGATGAGCGTCGTCTTCCCCGCTCCGTTCGGCCCGACGAGCGCGATGACGTCGCCGCGGTTGACGGTCGCGGTGAAGTCCCGCAGCAGCGTACGGTCGCCGATGGCCACGGTGAGCTTCTCGGCCACGATTACGCGGTCGCCGCCGCGTTCGGACGCCTCGAGCCGCAGCACCATCGCGCCCTCGGCGCCCGGCGGCGGCGTGAGGCGCGGCAGGCGATCGAGCCGCTTGCGGCGTCCCTTGGCCTGCGCCGAGTTCTGGCCGGCGATGTTGCGCCGGATGTAGTCCTCTTCCTTGGCGATCATCGTCTGCTGCTTCGCGTGCTGCCGTTCCAGCGTGAGCCTGGCTTCCGCCCGCTGCTGCACGAAACTCGAATAGCCGCCGCGATAGGCCACACCGGTGCCGGCCTCGAGGTGAAGCACGTGATCGGCGACTTCGTCGAGAAAGGCGCGGTCGTGGCTGATCACGAGCACGGTTTCGTCGAGTTCGCGGAGGTACTTCTGGAGCCACTCCGTGGTTTCGAGGTCGAGATGGTTCGTCGGTTCGTCGAGGAGCAGGACGTCGGCGGGCGCGGCGATCTGGCCGGCGAGCCCGACGCGGCCGCGTTCACCGCCACTCAGCGTGGCAACCAGCCGCGTCTTCGACTCGTCGGCGTCGAAGCCGAGGCCCTGCAGCACGGCGTCCACGCGGGCGTGGAAGGTGTAACCGCCCGCGTGCGCGAAGCGCTCCATGTCGTGCCCGTACTTGTCGAGCACCGCCTGCGGCACGTTGTCGCCGTGGTCGGCGAGCGCGGCGGCCTGCACGGCGAGCGATGCCTCGAGGTCGAGCAGTTCGGCCCACGGAAGCGCCGCCGCATCCCACACCGTCCTGGCGGCGCCGAAGTCCCGATGCTGGTCGAGCAGCGACACGCGCAGCCCCGGGTCGCGCGCCACGGCGCCGCGCGACGGGCGGATGGCGCCGGTGATGACCTTGAAGAGCGACGTCTTGCCGGATCCGTTCCGCCCCACGATGCCCCAGCGTTCGCC
>CAZLAU010000204.1:0-2665 GCA_964557615.1 uncultured Gemmatimonas sp. | reverse complement strand
ACGAAACCTCCGCCTTTCGACGTGCAGGGAATCACGGTGAACGACCTGATTGACTTCACTCCGGCGCTGCGCGCGGCCGCGATCGAAGCGATCAAGCCGTTCCGGCTGGGACAGCTCAACACACCGCCTTCTCTGGTGAATGCGCCGGACGGCACGCGCGGCACGCTGTCCGTGCCTGGCGCCGTCGGCGGCGCGAACTGGGAGCACGGCTCGTTTGACCGGGAGACCGGCGTGCTGTACGTGGGTTCGTTCACGAGCACCACCAACTTCGGGCTCGACCGCGATTCGGTACGGTCCGACATGCGGTACGTCGGTCAGGCCGGCCGCGTGCCGACGGTGAGCGGGCTTCCCATCCTGAAGCCGCCGTACAACCGGATCACCGCAATCGACATGAATCGCGGCGAGATTCTCTGGACCGTGCCGGGTGGCGACACGCCGGACGCGATCCGGAACAACCCGGCGCTTCAGGGGCTCGACATTCCAACAACCGGGGCCCGCACGCGTCCAGCGGTGATGGCCACGAAGACCCTGCTCTTCGCCACCGAGGGATGGGGGAGCAAGGCGGTGCTGCACGTGCACGACAAGCGCACGGGTGCCCGCGTGGCGGACATTCCCCTTCCCGGCTCGGTCGGTGGCTCGCCGATGACGTACTCCGTGAACGGCAAGCAGTACATCGCCCTCTGGGTCGGCCGCCAGGGAACGATGCCGGCGGAACTGATCACGCTGTCGGTGGGAGGCGCCGGCCCCAGGTAAACGTTAGGTTGCGAAGACGGGAGACGCCCCCCGGATCTGCTGCGCCTCCCGCTTCTCAATCGACGGAGGAACAGATGCGAGCCCTTGTTGCGGCATTCGGCCTTCTCGCGATGGGATGCGCGCCGGCCGAGAAACCGGCGGAGGCACCGCCGCCCCCCGCGCCGATCAACCTTGCCGACCTCGCCGGCACGTGGGCGTTCGGCGCGCGCGACGCCACAACCGATTCCACGGTGCTCTTCTATCGTGTCATCGCCACGGCGGATTCCGTCGGGTGGATGATCGAGCTTCCCGACCGAAAGCCGATGCCGCTCAAGGTCACGGCGATGGCCGACAGCGTGGTCACCGAGGTCGGCCCCTACGAGAGCGTGCTGCAGAAGGGCGTGCAGGTGACGAGCCGGAGCGTGCTGCGCATGAGCGATGGCCGACTCTCCGGCAGAATCACGGCCACGTACAAGCGCGCGGCCGGCGACACGGTGATCTACTTCAACACCGACGGCACGAAGATGAACTAGGCCGGTCCCGCCGGCCGGACCACACGCATCACACACCCGCTGCCGCGTGCGCAGCGGGTGAAGGGGTGCCCGCGTAGATTGGGTTGACGTTCGTGTCGAAACCCCAGCCTCCGCTCGCATGCACTCCATTTCCGGCCGCCCAATCGCGCGCTCCCCGCTCCGTTCCAACGCAGGCCGCGCCCTTGCCATCACGGCGTTCCTCGCCCTCGCCGCGGGCGCTGCCGGCGCCCAGCAGTTCACCGTCGAGACCCGCGACGCGAAGCAGCGTATGGACCCGACCTTTGAGCGTGACTACAAGGCCTGGCTGGCGAATCCCAAACATGGCAGTCCGCTGGTTGACCACCTGCCGCTGGTGCCCGGCATTCCGACGCCGCGCGACATCCTCGGCAAGCACATCGGAGCGCCGAAGACGCTCACGTACTACGCCGACCAGCTGAAATACTATCGCGCGCTTGCCAAGGCGACGCCGCGCGTGAAGATCGAGACCATCGGACGCTCGGACGAAGGGCGGGAACTGGTGGTCGTCTGGGTGTCGTCCGACGCAAACATCGCCGCGCTCGACAAGAACCGCGCGAACCTGGCCAAGATCGCCGACCCGCGCGGCATGTCCGAATCGCAGGTGCACACACTCATCGCGAACACGAAGCCGCACTACCACCTGATGGGCGGATTGCACAGTGGCGAGACCGGCCCCTCCGAGATGCTGATGGAGCTGGTGTATCGGCTCGCGACCGAGACATCGCCGATCATCACGCAGATCCGCAACAACGTGTATGTGTCGGTCACGCCGGTGGCCGATGCCGACGGGCGCGACCGCAACGTGGACTGGTTCTATCGCGGGCTCGAAGTGGCCGAAGCCGAGGCGGCGAGCGCGGCCGCCGCGGCGCCCGCGGCAGGGCGCGGCGGACGTGGCGCGGGCGGCCGGGGAGCTGCTGCCGATTCAGCCGCCGGTGCGGCCGAAGGCGGGCCGGGCGCCGGTGGCGGACGCGGAGGACGCGGTGGCTCGGTGATTGGCGCGCTGCCGTACTGGGGCAAGTACGCATTCCACGACAACAACCGGGACATCAACATCAAGCTCGTGCAGATGCGCGCGATCGTGGATTGGTACTTCACGGCGCATCCGCCGATCATGCACGACCTGCACGAGTCGCTTCCGCTGCTGTACACGTACAGCGGCGGCATGCCGCAGAATCCGAACCTCGACCTGTTGCTGTTCGCCGAGCTGCCGTGGTTCGCGAACTACGAAATGGCGCAGATGACCAAGTGGGGAATGCCGGGCGTCTACACCAACGCGTTCATGGATGGCTGGTCGCCCGGCTACCTCGGCTCGGTGTCGTACAATCACAACGGCGTGATGAAGATGTACGAGACGCAGTCCGGCCGGGACATCGACGTCGATT
>CAZLAU010000203.1:0-2742 GCA_964557615.1 uncultured Gemmatimonas sp. | reverse complement strand
AACGCCGGCGTCACCTGCCAGAGCTGTCACGGACAGGTCAACAACATGGAGAAGGTGTTCCAGTACGCGTCGTTGAACATGGGCTGGTGCGTGAGTTGCCACGTGAAGGGGTATTCGCCCGCCGAAGGAATGCGCGCCGCCGGATTTACGCCCGACTCCGCCGCGCTCGCCGCGCCGCGCAAGCGCGCCGCGTACGACTGTTCCAACTGCCACATCTAGGCCGCCGATGAGCACTGAATCCAGAGATCTCGCCGTCGCGGACCTCGTGCAGGAACCGGTCCAGCGCCGTGACTTCCTCAAGGTCCTCGGCGTTGGCGGCGCCGCCGCGGCTACCGTGGGCTGCTATAGCGACCAGGTCGAAAAGCTGATCCCGTACGTGTCGTCCCCGGACAACACGGTCCCCGGCGTTTCCACGTACTACGCATCGACGTGCCGCGAATGCGCGGTCGGTTGCGGAATCATCGTGGAGACCCGCGACGGGCGCGCCATCAAGGTCGAAGGCAACCCGGACCACCCCGTCAACAAGGGGGCGCTGTGCGCGCGCGGCCAGGCCGCACTGCAGGGCCTGTACAATCCCGACCGCTTCCGCGGCCCGATGAAGCGCCAGGGCAACGCGCTCGTGCCGACCACCTGGGACGATGCGATCACGCTGCTTGCCACGGGGCTCGCCGGCGTTCGGAGCGGTGGAACGGCTGGCAGCGCCGTGTTCATCAATCAGCACGAGCAGGGATCGTTCCCGGCGTTCCTCGACCAGTGGCTGGCCGCGTTCGGCATGCCGGGTCACCTGTCGGTCGACGCGGAAGCGCCGCTGTCCGCCATTGCCGCCAATCGTCAGGTATTTGGCAGCGCCTGGCCCGGCCACGATTTCGGCGCCGCGAAGCTGATTGTGTCGTTCGACGCCGACTTCCTTGATGGTTGGGGCCTGTCTGTCCCGCAGCAGCTCGCGTTTGCCGACGCCCGCGCCAAGATCGAAGGCGCGCCGCGCGTCGTGTACATCGGTGCGCGGCGCTCGCTCACCGGGCTCAACGCCGACACGTGGATTCCCGCGCGGCCCGGCACGATGCTGGCCGTCGCCGAAGCGATCGGTGCCGCCGTGACGGGACGCGGCAACGCGTCGCTCGCCAACGCCGCAGAGCAGGCCGGCGTTTCCGTGGAATCGCTCGAGAGCCTCGTGGCGGAACTCAAGTCGGCCAAGCCCAGCCTCCTCCTGGCGGGCGGAACCGATGCGAATGCCACGGCGACCGCGACGGCCGTGAACGAACTCAACCGCGCCCTCGGCAACGTCGGGGCGACGATCAAGCCGGCTGAGGGATCGCAGGCATACGACGGCCTGAGCTCGCACAGTGCCCTGCGCGATGCCACGGAGCGCATGGACGCGGGTCGGGTGTCGGTGGCGTTCGTCCGCGGTGCGAATCCGGCGCATTCGATGCCGGGCGCGGCGAAGTTCGCCGAGGCGTTTGCAAAGGTGCCGCTCAAGGTCTCGTTCTCCAGCTACCCCGACGCGACGACCGATCTCTGCGATCTCGTCCTTCCGGACAACCATTCGCTCGAGAGCTGGGGAGACGCCGAGCCGATGCGCGGCACGCTGTCGCTCCAGCAGCCGGCCATGGATCCCGTGTTCAACACGCGGTCCACGGCCGACGTGCTCATCGCCGTCGCCAAGGCCAACGCACAGATGGCGGGCCGCCTGCCGACGGACTACCGGGCGTTCATCGTCGGGCGCGTCGGTGGCGTGGCCGCGCTGACGGCAGCGCTGCCCACGGCCGTCACCCGGGGAACGGCGCTCGCGGCGCCGTCGCCGAAGGCGGTCCCGTCGCGGGGTGCCGGCGCGGCCGGCACGGGAGACTACTTCCTCCACGTGTATCAGTCGCCAGTGGTCGGTGACGGACGGGGTGCCAACAAGCCGTGGCTGCAGGAGCTTCCCGACCCGGTCACCAAGATTGCCTGGCAGACGGTCGTCGAGCTGCATCCGGAGACTGCGCGCAAGCTGTCCATCGAGGCCGGCGACCACGTCACCGTGACGTCAGCGGGCGGCGAGATCACGGCACCAGTCTACCTCTATATCGGCATTCGCCCCGACACGATCGGCGTCGCCACCGGCCGCGGCCACACGTCGTATGGACGCTACGCGAGCGGGTGCGGCGCGAACGCCATGGGGCTCCTTGGCGTGGCCGAAGATCCGCGCTCCGGCCAGTTCGTCCTGTCAGGCGGCCGCGCAGGAATCGCGAAAGCGACCGGAACCGCGCGACTGGTCACGACCGAAGGCTCCGCGCGGCAGCACGACCGCGGCATCGCGCAGGCGGTGACCCTCGAGCAGCTGCGCACGGGCGAAGGCGTCAAGCATCCGCACGTCTTCCCCGGACAGGCGAACACCGAGTTCCTGCCCGGGCTCCGCGCACCGGTGGCGAACGATGCGCAGGGCGACCTCGGCGATCCGAAGTCGGCGCAGAAGGGCCAGTACGACATGGAGCATTGGAGCGGCGCCGCCAAGCGCCGCTGGGCCATGGTCGTGGACTTGGCGCGCTGCACGGGCTGCTCGGCGTGCGTCACGGCTTGCTACGCCGAGAACAACATCCCGACGGTCGGCGCACCGTGGCAGGGTCCGCAGTTCTGGCCCGACCGCACCGGGTTCGGCGCGAACGTCACGCGCAACCGTGAAATGGCCTGGATTCGCCTGGAGCGGTACTTCGAGATCGACCGCGAGCCGAAGGACGTCGAGTTCAGCCCGGATTTCGACACGCG
>CAZLAU010000202.1:0-2762 GCA_964557615.1 uncultured Gemmatimonas sp. | reverse complement strand
GCGAGATGTACGAGGACGCCCAGGTCTTCTTCCAGAAGACGCTCGTGCTCGGGCCGAACCTGATCGAGGCGTATTACGAACTCGGCCGCGCCTTCTGGTTCAACGAGCAGACGGCCGAGGCGATCGAGGCGTGGAAGACGGGTCACTCGACCAACAAGTTCAATCCGTGGGGCAAGCGGTGCGCCGAGGTGCTCGCGACGGTTGAGGGCGGCGGGCAGCCGCCCAAATAGAACCACGGAACCGCGGTTCCGCGGTTCCGCCGTCGCTAGTTTGACACGAATGCGTCGGCTCGCGCTGATCTCTCTTACGCTGCTCTTGGCGGGCAGCAGCCAGTCGCGCGCGCAGGAGCCGGCGGTTCCGCCCGGAGCTGAGGTGGTGCGCGGGGGACGATTCACCTTCGTCGCAATGCCCGGCGACGTGGGGCTGGCCCGCAACCTCCTGGCCGACGCCATCGCCAGCGACACCTTTCCGGGGCTGCCGCGCCCACGGCGCGCCGCCCGGATAATGGTGGCGCCGAATGACGCCGCCTTCCGAGAATGGATCGGCGTCGGGTTTCCGGAATGGGGCATCGCCGTCGCCTTCCCGGCCGAGCACCTGATCGTGATGCACGGCCACCGCGCGAACTCGCGCGCCGGCGATCCGCGCGTGACCCTGCGGCACGAACTCGCCCACCTCGCGCTGCACGAGGCGCTTGGCCCGCTGCCGCCCCGATGGTTCGACGAAGGATTCGCCTCGTTTGCGGCCCGGGAGTGGGGGCGCGACGAGGTGCTGTCGTCGAATTTCGTCCTCGCCTTCCGCGGGGTACCACGCCTGGCCGCGCTCGACACCCTCATCAACGGCGGTTCGTCGCGCGCGGAGCAGGGGTACGCGCTCGCCCACCGGGCCGTCGCCGACCTCGCCGCGCTCGACCCGGTTCGGGGCCTGTCGCTGTTGTTTGCGTACTGGCCCGAAACGCGTTCGCTGGATGGCGCGGTCCGGCGCGCCTACGGCATCACGCTCGGGGGATTCGAGGCGCAGTGGCGCCAAACGACCCGCCGGCGTTATGGTGCATTAGCCATTCTCGCCGACCTCGGCTTCGCCACGATCGTGCTCTTCCTGATCGCCGCGCCGCTTTGGCTCTCCCGGCGCCGCCGTGACCGCGCGCGGCTCGCCGCGATGAAGGCGGCCGACGTGCTTGCGGAGCGCCGCGAGCGGGAGAGCGCCCTTGCGGCGCTGCTGGGAGAGGAGTCGCCGCCGGATCGGCCCCCCGGGGAACAAATAAGACCGGAATGACGATCACATTAAGGAGGCGTGAAATGCTTATGTCATTGCTTGACACTACCATAGACGCGCCGTAGAATCCCCGCCTTATGACTGAAGCGGCGCTTCCATTGGCAAAACGGGCCTCGGTCCGCTGGGCGATCGCAGGTTTTGTGATCGCGCTTGGCTATGCGGACCTTGCACGGGGAGGGGAGACGGTGGCCCCGATCCTGCTCGTCGTTGGATACTGTGTCCTGGTTCCACTGGCCATTCTGTCGTAAATGCGCGTGCGAGGCGAGTTCTGGGCGAATAGCTCAGTTGGTTAGAGCACCTGCCTTACACGCAGGGTGTCGGGGGTTCGAGTCCCTCTTCGCCCACTTCAGAAGATTCGGGACGCAGCGTAATCGATTACTACTCGGAGGGCGGATCGTGATGGCTCGGAATTTCGCACGCAACGTGGCGCTGGCAGCGGTGATTGGCGCGGGAAGCGCGTCACTGGCACTGGCGCAGCCACGCATGAATCGCGGCCCGAACCCGGACGCGCCGAAACTGATGGTCAGCGCCTGCAAGTCGGCCGGCGACAAGGTCCTTGCCACGCTCTGCGCGGACAAGATCCGGAGCCAGATCGAAGGTGACGTGTCGTTCCGGAACCTGCTGGTGATGTCGAAGGCCGATGTCGAGAACACGCTCACGGCGTCCGGCTACGACCCGGCGATCGCGCTGGCGTCGGGCGACGCGATTGCGCTCGCGAAGCAGCTCCACGCCGATATGTACGTCGACGCAATGGTCGAGAAGGCCGGCGCCGGCTACAAGATCACGGCAGCCGTAGTGCTCGCCCGTGACGCGAACATGAAGCAGCCCCTCGGCACGTTCGACCACGCCCGGATCGAGACGGTCTCGTCCCAGATCTCGAAGGCGTTTCAGGACGTGTTCAACAAGACCTACGACAAGCAGAAGGATTGCTTCACGCGCGAGCGCGAGCGGAAGTACGACGAGGCCAACAAGGCGGTTGCCGACGGGATGAAGGACTTCCCCGAGAGCATGTGGCTCCGCCACTGCAAGCTGGCGCTGCTGAAGGATCGCAAGGCGCCGGGCGCAGAAGTCGCGGCCGTGCTCGAGGAGATCGTGAAGTCCGATCCGGCCAACAAGGCCGCGCTGCGCGACCTCGTCATCATCTACGACACCGAAGGGAATAGCGCCAAGAAGCTGGCGACGCTGCAGGCCCTGCTCGCGGCCGACCCGACCGACACGAAGCTGATTGCCGACATCATCAACGAGTACGCCAAGGACGGGAAGTTCGCCGAAGCGCGCCCGATCGCCGAGAAGGCCGTCGCGGAGTATCCGGGCGAGATCTCGATCGTGCGCCCGTACTGGCTCATCGTGATGACGCTCAAGGATTACAAGCTCGCCATCGACGTCGGCAAGAAGATGGCCGCGATGGATACGTCCACGGCCGACACGAGCTACTACTACAAGATGATCAGCGCGGCGAATGCCGATTCGAACTTCACCGAAGCGGCCGA
>CAZLAU010000201.1:0-2803 GCA_964557615.1 uncultured Gemmatimonas sp. | reverse complement strand
CGCCTTCCCGCGGATGATGCACCGGCTCAAGCCGTAGCTATCCGAGGTACTTCACCGCCGCAAAGCCGGCCACGCCGAGCACGAGCAGCGCCCACGCGAACCAGTCGAAGTACTTCTCGATCAGCGCCTTGACCGGCGCGCCGAAGAAGTAGAGCACGCCCGCCACGAGGAAGAACCGCGCCGACCGGCCCACCGCCGACGCGGCGACGAGCGTCACGAAGCTGACCTCGAACACGCCGGCCGCGATGGTGAACACTTTGTAGGGAATCGGCGTGAACGCGGCCGTGAGGATCGCGAGGAACGCGTTGCCCTGGTACAGGACCTGCACGCGGTCGAACAGTTCCTGCGAAAACACGAACGGAATGAACAGCCCTTCGACGGACTGCCAGACGGCGTACCCGATCAGGTACCCGGCCATGCCGCCGAGCACCGACCCCGCGGCGCAGATGAGCGCAAACTGGAACGACTTCTTCGGCGCCCCCACGCAGAGGGCCAGGAGGAGCACGTCCGGCGGCACCGGGAAGAACGACGACTCCATGAACGCGATGCCAAACAGCGCCCGCTTGCCGCCCGGGCGTTCGGACCAGCCGACCGTCCAGTCGTAGAGCCGGCGGATGGCATGCGGTCGGCGCCGGCCCAGGGGCATCGGCGTTCCGGTCGTGTCGCTCAACGGGAGTTTCCGGTGGATGTCATGGACGAGCCAATCTGTTGATGAGCGCTGCGCGAACGATTGCTGGCGAGTTCGCAGTGCGGGAAACTATTCGACCGTCACCACGGGTGCACCGAGCACGGCCATCTTCGGCGCCACACCCAGGCCCGGCGCGCGCGACGCCGCCATCCGTCCGTCCTTCCGTTGCGGAGCGCCGTCGGCGGTGCTCACGGTCACGTAGCTGTTGAAGTCGGTGGTCGTGAAGAGGAACTCAGTGGGCGTGCTCTGGGCGAGGTGGGCGATGGCCGCCGTGGCGATGTCGCCGCCCCACGAATCCTCGATCGTCATGCCGATGCCCATGCTCACGCAGAGGTCGCGTGCCTGACGGATCTTCGTGAGCCCGCCGAACTTGCTGATCTTGAGGTTGACGGCGTCCATCGCCAGGTCGGCGCGTGCCCGCAGCAGCACGCCGATGTCGTCAATCGTCTCGTCCAGCACGAACGGGTGTGGCGTCTGACGCCGCACGGCGAGGCATTCCTCGTACGTGAGGCACGGCTGCTCGATGTACACGTCCACGTCGCGCACGGCCTTGGCCACGCGCACGGCCTCGTGCTGCACCCAGCCGGTGTTCGCGTCGGCAATGAGGCGGTCGCCCGTTTCGAGCTTTGCGGCCACGGCGCGGATGCGCTCGATGTCCACGTCGGGGTCGCCGCCCACCTTGAGCTGGAAGCGGCGGTACCCTTCGGCGCGATAGCCGGCCACCTTTGCGGCCATGGCGTCCGGTGACTCCTGCGAGATCGCCCGGTAGAGGTGCACGTCGTCGCCGTACCGGCCGCCGAGCAGCTCGCACACCGGGAGCCCCGTGGCCTGGCCGAGGATGTCCCAGCACGCGATGTCGATCCCGCTCTTCACGTACGGATGCCCCTTGAGCGCGGCATCCATCAGGCGATTGAGCTTCGTGAGTTCACGCGGGTCGGCGCCGATCAGGTGCGGGCCAAGTTCGCGAATGCCGGCGCGCACGCCTTCCGCGTAGGCGGGGAGGTAGAACGGGCCAAGCGGGCACACCTCGCCGTGCCCCACGATGCCGGCGTCCGTCTCGACACGCACGATCGTGCTGTCGAACACGGTGACGGACTTGCCGCCGCTCCACTTATAGGTCGTCTCGTGAAGCGGGAGCTCGACGCGGTAGGCGAGAATGCGCGTGATCTTCATTGGGAGAAAGGTAGGCCTCGGGCGGACCGCGGCGTCAGCCGTCGGCTCGCTCCGCGCGTTTCACTTCGTCCCAAAGGGCGTCGAGCTTGTCGAGCCCGGCCGTGCGCACGTCAATCCCGCGCTCCGCGGCCAGCTTTTCGATGCCCTCGAACCGGCGCTGGAACTTGGCGTTCGCCTTGTCGAGCGCGAGGGCGGGGTGCACGTCGGCCTTGCGGCAGAGGTTCACCACCGCGAACAGGAGGTCGCCGAGTTCGTCTTCCAGCCTGGCATGCCGGGCGTCCGCGCTCGGCACCCCGTGGGTGTCGAACTTTGCGCCGTGTTTCGCGATCACGGCCTCGACCTCGGCGGTTTCCTCCCGGACCTTCTCGGCCGGACCGGTAACGTCGGGCCAGTCGAACCCCACGCCCGCCGCGCGCTCTTGCAGCCGATGCGCACGGTGCAGGGAAGGAAGCCCGGCGGGGAGCCCCTCGGCGAGGGTGCTCCGCCCCTTGGCCTTCATCTTCTCCCACGGCTCCTTGCCGCCCGGCTTGGACCGGGCTTCGTCGTCGCCATAGAGCCACGGATGGCGCGTCTTCATCTTCCGGACGAGCGAGCCGGCCACGTCGTTGATGTCGAACGCCCCTCGCTCTTCGGCAATCAGCGCGTGGAAGAGCACCTGCAGCAGCACGTCGCCGAGTTCGCTCTTGATGTCCGCATCGTTCGCAGCACGCAGCGCGTCGTCGAGTTCGTGGGCTTCCTCGTTCAGGTACGGGCGCAGCGAGTCGTGTGTTTGTGCCTTGTCCCAGGCGTCGCGCGTGCGCAGGTCGCGCATGATGGCGAGCGCGTCGTCGAGGGTGGCGCGCGGGCGCTTGTCCGAGTCGGTCACGGCCTCGTCACCGGCGCCGCCCCGGTCTTGAACAACGACTGCCAGTTGGTGATCACGCTGATCTGCGACGACGCCGG
>CAZLAU010000200.1:0-2826 GCA_964557615.1 uncultured Gemmatimonas sp. | reverse complement strand
GCCGTGAGCTTCTCCGGCACCACCACCGACACCTCGACGAGCAGGTCGCCGCGCTTGCCGTCCTTCTCCTCGCCCTGCCCGCGCACGCGAAACCGCTTGCCGCTCGGCGTCCCCGCGGGAATCCGGATCGACACCGTCTTCGCGTCGAGCGTCTCCACCGTGACCTTCGAGCCGAGCGTGGCCTGTGCGATGTTGACGTCCACGCGCGCAACCAGGTCGGTGCCCTCACGCTGCCAGTCGGCGTCGTCCTTCACCTGGAACGTGAGCACGACGTCACCGGGCGGACCGCCGCGCAGGCCGCGCCCACCCTGCCCCTTGAGCCGGATCTTCGTACCGGTGTCGGTGCCCGGCGGCACGGTAATGTTGATCTTGCGCCGCACGCGCTGGTCGCCGGCGCCGCCGCACGTGCCGCACTTCTCGCTGGGCACGCTCCCCTTGCCGAGGCACATGGGGCACGGCCGGTTGACGGCAAAACTCCCCTGCCCGAACGAGATGGCGCCGCGCCCGTTGCACTCGGGACACGTCTGCACGCGCGCCCCCTTCGCAGCGCCGGTCCCGCGGCACGTGCCGCACTCCTCGTTCACCTCGAGCTCGATGGGCACCTTGCCGCCGGTGACGGCAACGCGGAACGGGATTTCGAGCGTGGTCTCGACGCTCTGCCCGGGCTCGGGCTCGGTCTGCCGCTGACGCCCGCCGCCGCCGAACATCGAACTGAAGAGGTCGCCGAGCCCGCCGAGTCCGCCGATGTCGAACTCCTCGAACCTGGTGCTTCCCCCGCCCCCGCCGCCTCCGGGACGCGCACCGGACGAGCGTGACCCGCTCGAGGCGCCCGAGCTGCCCCCACGCGAAGCGAATCCCTCGAACGCGCCGTACCGACGCATCTCGTCGTACTGCTTGCGCTTGGTCGCGTCGCCGAGCACCTGATACGCCTCGGAAATCTCCTTGAAGCGATCGGCGGACTTGGGGTCGCTCTTGTTGGCGTCGGGGTGGTGCTGCTTGGCGAGCCGGCGGTACTGCTTCTTGATCTCCTCGGCGGTCGCCTTCTCACTCACGCCAAGGATGCCGTAGAAGTCTTTCTTCGCCATGGGCGGTTGCTCGACGAACTAGTTGCTGCCGTCGGCGTCGCCACCCTTCCACTGCTTCACCACCACGCGCGCAGGGCGCAGCAGCTGCCCGTTGAACACGTAGCCCACCTGGTACACCTGGGCGACGAAATGATCCTCCTCCTCCGTCGCCGCGGGCACCGTGGTCAGCGCCTCCTGGAACGCCGGGTCAAACGGCTGGTCAACGGGATTCACGAGTTCGAGTCCGTGGCCGGCCAGTGACTTGAGGAGTTTTCGCTCGACGAGCTCGACGCCCTCAACCACAGTCTTCGCGTCGGTGCTGGCGGGATCGAGGTGGGCAAAGCGCCCGAGGTCGTCGAGCGTGTCGAGAATGCCCTTGATCAGGTGACCCATCCCCTTGAGCTCGGCTTCCTGCCGCTCGCGCGCCGACCGCTTCCGGAAGTTGTCGTACTCCGCGTAGAGGCGGAGGTACTTGTCCTTCTGCGCGCCAAGTTCCTTCGCGAGCGCGTTGATCTCCTGGTCGGCACCGGCGTCGGATCCGAACAGGGACCGGAGCACGGAATCGGAGCCACCCCGACCAGCAGGCGCGTCCTGCTCCGGCGCCTCGGCACCGGAGACGGTATCAGTCGCGTCTTCGCTGACGTCGGCCGTCTCGTCCTGGGAGTCGAGCTCGTCGCCGGGCTCGGCGTCGCGGTCTGTGGGTCGTTTGGACATGGCTGGTGTGTGGAATTTCGCCGTTCGCGCACTGCTGGTGCAACCAACGTGCCGCGAATGTCCTGCCGATTCGTCGGCCCGTGCTCCTTACGAGGCGGGACCGGCGGTCGTTTCGGCGCCTTTCGGCACGCCGAGGCGGCGCCTCACCACGTCCAGCGCCCACTGGGCCGACCGCTGGCGCACCTCATCGCGATCACCCACCATCTGCCGGCGCACGGACGAAACGGTCCCGCGCACGTCCACGGCGATGCACACGGTGCCGACGGGCTTCCCGGGGGTTCCGCCATCGGGCCCGGCAATTCCGGTGATCGCCATCGCCACGTCGGCGCGGTAGCGTGCCCGCACACCAGACGCCATTTCGCGCGCGGTCTCCTCGCTGACCGCGCCGTACTTGATCAGCGTGTCGTCACCGACGCCCAGGTGCGTGGCCTTGACCTCGTTGGAATACGCGATCACTCCGCCGACAAAGAAATGGCTCGACCCCGGAATCGCCGTGATGCGGCCGCCAAGCAGGCCGCCGGTGCAGCTCTCGGCGACGGCGATCGTGTAGCCGAGTGCGCGGCACTGGTCGAGCACGACGGCGGCGAGGTCGTCGGACTCGGTGCCGTACACGACCGGGCCGAGCGTGGCGCGCAGGAGGGCCTCGGCGTCGTCGAGCACGCGCGCCGATTCACGTGCCGAGCGGCCCCGCGACGTGACCCGAAGGTCAACACCCGCCCAGCCGGGAAGGAACGCAAACGCCAACTCGGCCAGCGGCGGCGGGAGCGGATTCAGCCGGTCGGCGAGCGCCGACTCTGAAATGCCCGTCGTTCGAACCGTGCGCGACGCCACCACCGGGAGTTCGGCATCGGACGCGCCTGAGGCGGCGCCGCCACGCGCGGCGGCGACGCGCTCGAGCCGTGCGACCACGAGCGGCAACAGCTCCTCGGTGAACATCCCCTTCATCTCGCGCGGAACGCCCGGCAGCATCGCCACCCACTGGCCGCCGTCGTCTTCCAGCCAGATCCCCGGCGCCGAGCCGTGCCGGTTCTCGAGGATCGTCGCCCCG
>CAZLAU010000199.1:0-2853 GCA_964557615.1 uncultured Gemmatimonas sp. | reverse complement strand
CCCTCGGCGAGCACGATCACGTTCACGGGCAGCGTGCCGCGCGCGCCGAGGTGCGCGGCGAGCGCCATCACGTGCACCCAGAGCTGGCCCTTGTCGTCCACCGATCCGCGGGCGAACAGCTTGCCGTCGCGGACGGCGGGCTCGAACGGCGGCGAGGTCCAGAGGTCGAGCGGCTCGGGCGGCTGCACGTCGTAGTGCCCGTAGATGAGCACGGTCGGCGCGCCGGCCGGCGCCTTGCGCCACTCGCCGACGACAACGGGGTGGCCCCGCGTGGGCGTCACCTTCACGGTGAACCCGATCTTCGTGAGCGCCGCCTTGAGCCACGCAGCGGCTCGCGCAGTATCGGCGTTGTGCTCGCTGCGAGCGCTGACGCTCGGGATGCGGAGGAACTCGAACAGCTCGGCCATGCCGGCCTTGTCGTTGGCGGTGAGCCAGCCGTCGAGGTCGGTGGGAATCGGTGATGGGGTTGTCGGCACGTGGTACGCTCCGTGCGAAGGTGACCGGACGGGGGTCCTGCGGTGACGCGTCCTACGGTGGCGGGAACGGCTGGTCGCGACTCGGCCAGGCATCGTTCCTGCCAGAGAGGATCCAGATGCGCTTGCGTTGCACGACGGCGTCGCCGCGCATCAGCGAGACGCCCTCGCTCTCATCAATGCGCGCGAAGCAGCACGACAGCTTGCGAATGACGCGCGGCTCCTCGCGCTGGTCGTCGAGCACCAGGATGAGCGTCGCCCCCAGCGGGGCGACGTCGCGAAACTGTTCCCACAGGTCATACTGGTTGGCGCGGCCCGTGAGGTTGAGGGCAAAGACCCGCGGATGATCGGGAAGGTGGAAAGCAAGCTGCGAGGCGTCCTGATAGCGCTCTGCGGCGATGAACGGAACCTCGTTCTGCGGCGCGCCCCGGCCGGGCCGGGCGGCGGTCCGCTTCCGCTCGACGGTCGCCGCGACCAGGTCCCAGCCGAACGCCTTGGCCACCTGGTCGCGTGGCGCGGGCAGCGGGATGACGGGCACCACGACGTGGACGTACACGATGCCGGTGAGGGCGGCCGCCAGCACGATGCCGCGCTTGAGCCACGCGCGCATTCGCGGCGAGTGCGGCAGGTCGCTGGCGAGGAGCACGACGGCGCCGATCCACGCGATGGCCGGCCAGTTGGCCTCGACCGACCGCCGGGTGGCGCTGTACACGAAGAAGGCCAGCGGGAGCACCGCGGTCATCGCGAGGACGAGGCGGATCCCCTCTTCGGAGTAGCGCAACCCGTCGCGGACGGCGCGCGCGACAAAGAAGAAGAGGATCGGCGACACGAGCCCGATCTGGCCGCCGATCAGCTCCAGCTCGCGGTTGACGGCGCCGAGCGCTCCACCGCGCGGTGCGCCAAGGCCGTGAGCGAACTGGAACCGGAACGAGATCCAGTCGTTCATCGCGTTCCAGAACAGCACCGGCGCAAGCACCAGCGACGCAATCGCGACGGCGGCGTACGGCCCCGGTTGCGCGAACCGGTTCTGGAGCTTGGCGTGCATCACGAACGCCGCAGCGATCGAGATGGGAAGCAACACGCTCGTGAACTTCGCGCCCATCGCGACGCCGATGGCGGCGCCGGCGATAGCCCACCACATCAGGGCGCCGCGCCCGTCGGCGGGCCCGTCGTCCTGGTCGGCGCGCGCCGGCATGCCCAGCGCGCGCAGCACGGCGTACAGCGCCCACGCGGCGGCGCAGAGCATCGGCATGTCGGGCGTCGCGAGGACCGAACCCACGGCCACGAGCGGCATCACGGTGATCAGGATGGCGGCCAGGCGCGCCGGGGCGTCGCCGCCGACCGAACGCGCCATCGCGACGACGGCCCACGCGCAGCCCGTGCCGGCGAGGATCGGGCCGAACCGGACGCCGAACGGCGTGTCGCCGAAAATCAGCGTGCCGAACCGGACCACCCAGGCGATCGCAGGTGGGTGGTCGAAGTATCCCAGCGCGAGGTTGCGCGACCACTCCCAGTAGTACGTCTCGTCCGGAAAGAGCGGCACGACGGCGCCCAGCGCGAGGCGCACCAGGGCGGCACCAAGGACGATCCAATTGGCGTGCGTCCACGCCGCCGGATTCGGGCCGGCGCGAAACTCCGCGGGTTCGAGGGCGAGCGAGAGAACTTTCAGCACGGTGCCGTCGGGGATCGCGCGCCGAACGAGCGCACGGGCGCGCGGGAGGTGTAAACTGGCTCAGGCGCGCACATCATCGCCACTACTATATGAGTAACCGACTCGCGAACGAATCGAGCCCCTACCTGCGGCAGCACGCGGAGAACCCCGTGGACTGGGTGCCGTGGAGCGCCGACGCGCTGGCCCGTGCGCGCGCCGAGGACAAGCCGATCCTGCTGTCCATCGGGTACGCCGCGTGCCACTGGTGCCACGTGATGGCGCACGAGTCGTTCGAGAACGCGGAGACGGCGGCACAGATGAACGCCCACTTCGTGAACATCAAGGTGGATCGCGAGGAGCGGCCCGACCTGGACGGCATCTACATGCAGGCGGTCCAGGCGATGACCGGGCACGGCGGCTGGCCGATGACGGTGTTCCTCACGCCGGACGGTGTGCCGTTCTTCGGGGGCACGTATTTCCCGCCGGACGACCGGCACGGGATGCCGAGTTTCCGGCGCGTGCTGGCGTCGGTGGCCGAGGCGTGGCGCACGCGGCGCGGGCAGATAGACGAGAGCGCCGAGGCGCTACGGAAGATGTACGCGGCGGAATCGGTGGTGCGGCGCGCGGGCTCGGGGCCCGATGCTGCGGCGCTCACGGCAGCGTTCGCCGGAATTGTGCGAATGCGTGAGCCGCGGTTCGAGGGGCTCGGCGGCGCGCCCAAGTTTCCGC
>CAZLAU010000198.1:0-2892 GCA_964557615.1 uncultured Gemmatimonas sp. | reverse complement strand
CGCTCGTGGCGTTGCTCTCGGCGGCCCTGATGTTCCTCGTGCTCGCCGGCGAGTTTGCCTCGTTCACGATCCCCTTTGTGGTGATGCTGACGGTGCCGCTCGCGTCCATCGGCGGCATCCTGTTCCTGTACGTGACGGGGCAGAGCATCAATGCCGTCGCCCTGATCGGCATCGTCGTGATGATCGGCATGGCCGACAACGAGGCCGTCGTCAAGCTCGACGCGATCCGCCGGTACCGCGAGGCCGGCCATCCGCTGCGCGACGCGATCATCCTCGGCGGGCGCGTGCGGCTGCGCGCCATTGCGATGACGTCCGTGACGACCATCACCGGCGTGCTGCCGCTCCTGTTCAACTGGGGCGCGGGCGGCGCGCTCTACCAGCCGCTGGCAGCAGGCGTGATCGGCGGATCCGTCACGGCACTCGCGGCGACGTTCTTCGTGTTGCCGGTCGTCTATGAAATCCTCGAGCGCCGAGCCGACGCCAAGGCGGCCCGCGCCGGGGCCAGGGGCGCCGGATGATCCGCTGGGCGGTATCGCGGCCGGCGGTCGTGTGGGCGACGATCACCACGATCCTGCTCTCGGGCGGCGTGGCGTTCACGAAACTCTCGCTGGCCACGAAGACCACGGTCGAGTTGCCGCGGCTGCAGGTGTCGCTTTCGTGGCCGGGCGCGTCCGCGGAGCTGATGGAGACGTACCTGACGTCGCCGGTCGAGGCAGCGGTGCAGGGCGTGCGCGGCGTGAAGCGCGTGGACAGCCGGTCACAGGAAGGTGCGGCAAACCTCACGATCCAGCTGCAGTCGCACGTGGACCCGCAGGTCACGCGACTCGCGATCCTGGAACGGCTCGAGGTCGTCTGGAAGGGATTTCCGGTGGGCGCGGGCCAGCCGCGCGTCTCGAACTTCGTGCCCGACGACCTTCAGGAAGCCCCACTGCTTCGGGTCACGATGACCGGGCCGTACACGCCCGGCGCGCTCCAGAAACTGGCAAACGAGGTGATCGAACCGCGCGTCTCGGCCGTGAGCGGCGTGGCCGGCATGCGCACGATGGGAGGCACCGACTTCGGCGCGAGCGTTTCGTATGACCCCGCGCTGCTCCGGCAGCTGGGCATTTCGCCGGGCGCGCTCACGGCGGCCGTGCGCGATGCCCGCGTGGTGCGCGCGCTCGGGGAGGAGCAGTTCGGGGCATCGCGGCGCGCCGTCGTGCTCAAGGACCAGCCGAACGCCCTGCAGGATCTCGAGAACCTCGCCATTCGCGGGCGCGGGGGCCGCGTGTTCCGGCTCGGCGAGATTGCCAACGTGCGCGGCGATGAGGATACGCGCGGCCAGTTCTTCCGCATCAACGGCCAGCCGGCCATCGCGTTCGACGTGACGCGCGGCGCCCACGCCGATGCGATCCGGACCGCGTCGGCCGTGCGCGCGACGCTCGATGCGATCAAGCCGTCGCTGCCCACCGGCGTCGGGTTCCGGATCGTCGCCGACGACAGCGTCGAGCTCGCGAAGCAGCTCAAGGATCTCGTCAAGCGCGGCGCCATTGCATTCGCGGCGGTGATGGTCGTGATCGCCGTCGCGACGCGGAACGCGCGGTCCGTGGCGCTGGTGATGGGGACGGCGGCCGTCTCGATCGCGGGGACGGCGCTCGGGCTCTACCTGTTCGACGTGCCGGCCAACATGCTGACGCTCGCCGGCCTCGGGATGGGCATCGGCATTCTCGTGCAGAACGGGATCATCGTCGTGGAGCGCCTGCGCGAGGAACCCGATACCGCCGAGGGGCGCGCGCGTGGCGGCGAGCGGATGACCGCGGCCGTCGTCGGCGCGACGCTCACGACCGCGGTGGTGCTCTTTCCGTTCCTCTACCTGCAGGGCGACGCGCGGGCCGCGTTCGCGCCCTTTGCGACGGCGTTCGTGATGGCAATGGCTTGGTCGGTGGTGGCATCGCTGGTGATGGTGCCGGCGCTTGCCGCGGGGCACGGGCAGGCGGCGCGCTGGGAACGTTCGCAGAAAGTGTACGCGTGGATCGTGAAGAAGACGCTGCGCTGGCGGTGGGCAACGCTGCTCGTGACGGTGTCGGTGCTCGCGGTGCTCACGTGGGGGTTCACCAAGAAGGTGCGGCGTTTCGCGTTCGGTGGGTTCGGCGCACAGCAACGCACGACCGTGTCCGCGGGGCTCACCTTCCCGCGCGGCTCCGACGCCGAGAGCCTCGACCGGGCGATGCGCGAGCTCGAGGCGATCGCCGTGGGGCAGGAGGGCGTCGAGCAGGTGGTCACGCAGTCGCGCGGGCTCTCGGCCGCGCAGATGGTCGTGTTCTACACGCTCGAGGCGGGGCGCACCGCGCTGCCCCTGCAGATGCAGGAGGACCTCACCCAGCGCGCCGTCTTCATCGGGGGTGCGAGCGTGAACGTGAGCGGGCAGGGGCCCGCATTCTCGTCGGGCATGGGGAGCGTGTCGAGCGGGAACTACCGGATTCGCGTGAAGGGCTACTCGTACGACGGCGTGACGCGGTTTGCGGGCGACATGAAGGAGCGACTCGAACGAATCGCTCGCGTTCGCAACGTGAACACGAATGCCGGGTCGTTCTTCGGCTCCGACCGCGCCTTCGCCGTCACGCTGGAACCCGACCGCGGGGCACTGGCGCGCTACGGACTCACGTCCGGAGACCTCGCGTCGGCCGTCCAGCGCGAAGTTCGTGGCCAGACCGGTGGGCAGCGGCTCGAGATCGGCGGCGAGGAGATCCCCGTGTCCGTGAAGACGAAGGGCGCCCGTGAGCGAAGCCTCGACGAGCTCTCGATGGCCATCCTCCCCACGTCATCCGGTTCGCCGGTCAAGATCGGCGACCTGGCGGCGCTCGGCGAACGCGAAGTGCCCGGGATGATCACGCGCGAGGACCAGCAGTACGT
>CAZLAU010000197.1:0-2989 GCA_964557615.1 uncultured Gemmatimonas sp. | reverse complement strand
ACAGTGAGTCGCCGACTCTTCCCTCACAATGTTCCGACCGAACTCCTCTCCGCAGGTCGTACTAAGCTCCGGGTCCGTTCTCTCTACTCACCCAACCAGTACCATATTGAGTACAAAGGCGAAGTCGACTCCTGCCCGGTGGTGTACCACGCGAGATTGTTCGCCACTACAAAGAACGATCTGCTGTCCCTGATCGGATCCGTGGCGGGCCTCACCGTATCCGCCATCGACTTGGACGAGGACGGTCGGCGCTTTCTCGTTCACATTCGCGTGGGCGCCGCTTAACGAGGAGTTTTAGCTGCCAGCGCCTTCTTTCGGAATGCAACTGGCTCGCGATGCTCGCCAGTTGCAGATTGTTTCATGGCGCTGCAGCTAAACTCCGGGCGTTAGGCGACTTGCGGGACATATAAATACGTATATATTGCGCCATGTCCGAGAAGCCGATCGCTTGGCTGGGGTCCAGTCTCGCCGACCTGCGTGCGTTTCCCAAGGAAGCACGGCAAGACGCCGGTTTCGCGCTCGATCTCATGCAGCAGGGGGCTGAACCGCCCGACTGGAAGCCGATGGCCACGGTCGGCGCCGGCGTGAATGAGATCCGAGTTCAAGCAGAAGGGCAGTTTCGGGTGCTGTACGTCGCCAAGTTCGCCGAGGCGGTGTATGTGCTGCACGCGTTTACGAAGAAGTCCGGGAAGACGGCCCAACGTGACATTGAGATGGGCCGTCGCCGTTATGCGATGATCAGACGACGAGGAGGGTGAGGGAGATGGCTACCAAGATGCGCCGGACAGTCGGCAACGTGTTCGCGGATATCGGGTTCTCGCCGGCGGAGGCTGAGAACCTGAAGGTGAGGGCCGATCTTATGCATCGTCTCCGTCGAGTCATTGAGAGCCACGGCCTCACACAGGCGCGGGCAGCGCAGCTCTTCGGCGTCAGTCAGCCGCGTGTGAGCGACCTCACGCGAGGCAAGATCGGCCGGTTCAGCGTGGACACCTTGATCGAAATGCTCGGACACGCCGGCATCGAGGTAAGCGTGACTACGAGAACCCGTCGCCGCCAAGTCGCCTAACCAATGAATTGCTGCTGACGCGGGATCTTCACCCACTTTGGTAGACACATTCGCCTGACGATGCAGCGTGTCGGGATCCGCGTCGCGCTCGTGCTCGCACTCCTGCTCGTGACGGCCTGGGCGGTCGGATCATCGCTGCAACGCGCCCGGCGCGACACTCTGGTGCTCGCTACCACGCGATGCCCGTTCACCGGCGAACCGCGCGTCACGCTCTCACCCCACGTGACACCGGCGGACCTCGAACCCGTCCGCGCGCACGAGGCAGTGCACGCCGCGCAGTGTCGCGAACTCGGGCCGTGGAAGTATCGGTGGACGAACCTCAGGTCCGGTGGCCGGCTCTCGCTGGAAGCGCCGGCCTATTGTGCCGGGGCCGCCGCGCGCCTTCGCGCCGGGGAGGACTCGCTGCGGGTGCGCCGCCGGCTCGCGGACGACGCCACCGAGGCGCTGCGCGGCCTCGCGGATTCGGCAACGGTCGCGGGCGCGCTTCGTGCCGCGTGCCCGGACGTCGCTGGGGCCTAGGGCACCGGCGACGCCACGGGCCGCGCCGACGCGATGAACCCGCCGCCGAGCACGTACTCGCCGTCGTAGAACACCGCTGACTGGCCCGGCGCAATCGCTGCAACGGGAGTGTCGAGTGCCACCTCGATCTCCCCGGCGTCCACCCGGATCACTTCGGCCGGCGCGATCGGCGCGCGATGGCGCACGCGCACGCCGACCTTGTCTCCCACGCGCGGCGCCTCGCCGAGCCAGCTCGTGCCGGTGGCCACGAGCCCGGCGCCGAGCAGCTCCGACCGCGGGCCGATCACCACGGCGCGCCGGGGGGCGTCGATCGCCACGACGAACATCGGGTCGGCAAATCCGCCGGGGAGCCCCTTGCGCTGGCCGATCGTGAACTGCGCGAACCCGCTGTGCTCGCCGACCTCGGTCCCGTCGGAGAGCACGAACGGCCCGGGCGAGAGCGCGGGCGCGGCCACGGGCAGCTCCCTGCGCAGCACCGACACGTAGTCGCCGTCGGGCACGAAGCAGATCTCCTGGCTCTCCTGCTTGTCGGCCACGCGCGGAAGGTCGAGTTCGCGGGCGATCCGCCGAGTCTCGTCCTTGGTGATCCCGCCCACGGGGAGCATCAGGCGCGGCACGACGGCCCGGTCGATGCCCCACAGAAAGTACGTCTGGTCCTTGCCGGCATCGGCGCCACGCAGCAGCCGGCCGCCCTCCACGCGCGCGTAGTGGCCGGTGGCGACGAACGGCGCCTCGATGGCGTCGGCCTTGGTCACGAGATCGCTGAACTTGGTGAAGGTGTTGCACCGCACGCACGGAATCGGCGTGCGGCCCGCCGCGTACTCGGCCACGAAATCGGCGATCACGTCGCGCCCGAAGTGGTCCACCATATTGAGCACGTAGTGCGGCATCCCGAGCTTCTGCGCCACGCGCCGCGCGTCACTCGTGGAGTCGAGCGAGCAGCACGGCCGGTCGGGAAGCTCGGCGCCGTCCTCGAACAGCTTCATCGTGACGCCGACGCAATCGTACCCCTCGCGCACCAGCAGCGCCGCCGCGACCGACGAGTCAACGCCGCCCGACATGGCGACCAGGACGCGGGGCTTGCTCGCCATGGGTGGCCTCAGGCCGCGACCATCCCCCGCGCGCGGAGCGCCAGCTTGGTGAACACCTCGATCGCGCGGTCAATCGCTGCGTCGTCGGTGAGCGCACCGACGCTCATCCGGATGGATGCGCCGGGTGTGCGCGTCGCACCGATCGCGGCGAGCACGTGCGACGGACTCGAGCTCCCGCTCTGGCACGCCGACCCGCCGGAGCAGGCAATGCCGTGCAGGTCGAGCGCCATCAGCATTGCCTCACCGTCCACGCCGGGCACCGTGACGTTGAGGATGTGCGGGGCGCGTGTGGCGCCGCCGCCATTGACCCGCG
>CAZLAU010000196.1:0-3034 GCA_964557615.1 uncultured Gemmatimonas sp. | reverse complement strand
CTGGCGAACCTCGATCCGTCGGGTTGGCACGGTACCCACGACGTACGCGACGAACTTTCCGTCGGGCGAGATTGCCGGCTCCAGCTCGATCGTTTCTGCCGTCGAGACGACAGCCGTTGAGCGCCCAGTTGCGTATGCGGCCGGCGGACGCACTGCGTACATGGCAAGACCGCCGATTGCGGCCACGAGTACGAATACGATGACGAAGGCCGCCGCCACCATCGGCCCCCGCTGCAACCGCGCCGCCGAGAACGGCACGTTCTGCGGTGTCGGAGCCGCCAGCTCATCGAGCGCATACACCAGCTCGATCGCCGACTGCGGCCGCGCGGCCGGATCCTTCGCCAGGCAGCGCGAAACCAGGGAACCGAGCGCCTTCGGCAGCTTGTCGCGCCGGCTCGCGATCGGCGCAGGGTCCTTCGTGAGGTGCGCCGCGATGACGGCCTGGATTGACGGACCCGTGAACGGCGGCGCGCCGGTGAGCATCTCGTACGCCAGGCAGCCGAACGCGTAGATGTCGGCCCGGTGGTCGATGTCGGCTTCGCCGCTCGCCTGCTCGGGCGCCATGTACGCGGGCGTGCCGAGCGTGGTGCCGGTGCCGGTCAGCGTCCCGCCAGGCGTCGCGGTCGACTCCTGCAGCGCCTTGGCGATCCCGAAGTCCGTGACCATCGCCGAACCGCCGGACAGGAGCACGTTGTCGGGTTTGATGTCCCGGTGCACCACGCCCTTGCTGTGCGCGTGCGAGAGGGCGCGCGCAATCTCCTTGAGCAACCCGACGGCTTCCGGAACCGGAAACTGCCCGCCCGCCGCGAGCCGGGCGCGCAGCGATTCCCCCTCGACGTACGGCATCGTGTAGAAGGGCACCCCGCCGGCTTCGCCGGCGTTGAGCACGGGCACGATGTTGGCCTGCTGCAGCGTCGCGGCGAACCGGATCTCGCGCTTGAATCGCTCGACGCTGAGCGCGGCCGTCGCTTCCGACGGCAGCACCTTGATCACGACCTTGCGCCGGAGGGCGTGCTCGCTCGCCAGGAAGACCCGCGACATCCCGCCGCCGCCGAGCTCGCGCTCGATGGTGTAGGCGTCGCCGAGGGTCGCCTGGAGCTGCGCGCGAAGGTCGGTCATCGGGCCGTCGGTCAGGAACGTACGCGCAGTCGAATCGCCCGGCCAGCAATCATTAGATCCGCTTGACTCGCCGCCAGCCGATTCCGAATGTTCGCTCAACCCATTTCTTCCCTGGCCACGATGCGATTCCTCCGCGTCCCGACAGCGATCGCGCTGACCGCCGCCCTTGCCTCCGCGCAGGGCATCCCGAATCTCGAGCAGCACCTCGGCTTCAAGCCCGGTGCCGACCGCAGGCTCCCGAGCTGGAAGCAGGTGACCGACTACTTCGCCGCTCTCGATCGCGCGTCGCCTCGCGTCTCGGTGCGCACGATCGGCCGGACGGTGCAGGGACGGCCGTTCATCGTCGCGTTCATCGCCGACTCGTCCACCCTCGCCAACCTTGAGCGCTACCGCACCATCCAGCGCAAGCTGATGGACCCGCGGACCCGCACGGCAGGCGACTCCAGGGAACGCCTCCTCGCCGAGGGGAAGAACGTCATCCTCGTGACGTCGGCGATCCATGCCAACGAAGTGGGCGGATACACCACGCCCCTCGTCCTCGCCGACCGGCTCGCGCGCGCGGCCGATGACGAGGCGCGCCTGGTCCTCGCCAACACGATCATCATGCTCGTGCCGAGCCAGAACCCCGACGGCGTGGACATCGTGGGCAACTGGTATCGCGCCACGCTCGGCACGCCGAGCGAAGGGACCGTGCCCCCAGAGCTCTACCACTTCTACACCGGGCACGACAACAACCGCGACTGGTACACCTTCACGCAGCCCGAGACGCGGGCGACGGTGGACTCGCTGTACACGCCCTGGGACCCGCAGATCGTGAACGACGTGCACCAGATGGGTGGCGGCGCGGCGCGCATCTTCGTGCCGCCGTACATGGACCCGGTCGAGCCGAACATCGACCCGATCCTCACCGCGAGCACCAATGCGCTCGGCCTGCAGATGACCTGGCGCATGGTGGCGGATGGCAAGACCGGCATCGTCAACAACGCGATGTACGACCAGTGGAGCCCGGCCCGGCAGTACTCGCTCAACCACCGTGGCGCCCGGATCCTCACCGAGACGGCGAGCGCGCGGCTGGCGTCGCCCGTGGAACTGCCGTTCGAGCGCCTCACCGCCGGGCGCGGGTACGACCCGAAGACGGCGGCGTGGAACTTCCCCGCCGTGTGGAAGGGAGGCACCTGGTCGTACGCCAACATCGTGGACTACCAGGTGAGCGCGTCGTGGGCGTTGTTCGTGCACGCCGCGCGTGACCGGCGCGCGTGGCTCGAGGGCTACGCCGCCATGGGTGAGCGCGCGCTGGGCGCGTTGCCCCCATGGGGCACCGAGGCGTGGCCGAGTGCCTTCGTGATCCCGAAGGCGCAGGCCAGCGCCACGAGCCTGCAACGCCTGGTGTGGACCCTGCAGCATGGGCAGGTGGAGTTCCGCGAGAGCACCACCCCGGTGACGGCGGAAGGCAAGACGTATCCCGCCGGCTCGTACGTCGTGCTCACCCAGCAGCCGTTCGGTGCGTACGCGAAGTCGCTGCTCGAGCGGCAGAAGTATCCCAACCTCTTTGACTATCCGGGCGGGCCGCCCAAGCGGCCGTACGATGTGACCGCGCACACGCTGCCACTGCTCTTCGGCGTGGATGTGGCGCCGGTGATGGGAGCGGCGCCGCCGACCGGACCGGCACTCATGATTCCCAGCGTTAGCGCACCCGGGCCGACCGCGCTCCGGCCGGCCGCAGCGCCGGGGTCGGGCCGGTGGGTGAACCAGGATTCAATGTTGCCCAACACCTTTTCGATGCCTCCGTCGAGCTGCACGCTGGCCCAGCCAAACCGGTCGAGCGGCAATCCCGCGGATTCAAAGTGCCGCCGCATCGTGTCGTTGGGCACCTTTTCGCAGCCGTGCTCGAGCAAGAGCGCCGCCGCCACATTGG
>CAZLAU010000195.1:0-3105 GCA_964557615.1 uncultured Gemmatimonas sp. | reverse complement strand
CGCGCGTCGGCTCAGTCGCTCCGCAGCGCGATCAGCGGGTCCACGCGCGCCGCGCGGCGCGCCGGAACGACGCTCGCAACCGTCGCAACGGCCGAGAGCACGACACCCGCGGCCACAAACGTCAGCGCGTCGGTTGCCGAGAGCCCGAAAAGAAGGCTGGCGAGGAGTTTCGACGCGGCGACGCTGATCGCGGCGCCGATCACGGCGCCGATGAGCGTGAGCCCGAGTCCTTCGCGCACGAACGAGCGCACGACGTCACCGGCCTGCGCGCCGAGCGACATCCTGATCCCGATTTCGCGCGTGCGCGTCGTCACTCCGTGCGAAATCACGCCAAAGATGCCGAGCGCCGCGAGCGCGAGTGCGAGGACACCGAACACGCCCAGCATGCCGGCGCCGGCACGCTGGCCGTCCACGGTCGCCGCGACGGCGCTCTCGAGCGTCGCCATCCGGAACAAGGGTATGGCGGGATCGAGCGCTGGGATCACGCGCCGAGCGGCCTGCACGGCGGCTTCCGTGCCGCCACGCGAACGCACGACGAGCATGCTCCACATTGCCGGTGGCCGCTGCGCCGCGGGCACCCAGTAGTGCGGATCGGACTGCTCGGTGAGGTTGCGGTACTTGCCGTTCTTCATCACACCGACCACCGCATACACCGTGCTGTCACCGCGCGGGCGGAAGCGTTTGCCGAGGGGATCTTCGCCGGGCCAGAGCACTTCGCCGAATCGCTCGTTCACGACCGCAATGCGAACCGATGATCCGTGGTCCTCGGCGCCGAACGTGCGCCCCCTGGCGAGGGGGATCCGCAGCGTCGTGAAGTAGCCCTCCGAAACCGTCGCGAAGAACGTGTTGACCCCGGGGCCTTCCGACGGCGCATCTTCGCGAACCACGCTCGTCCTGATCGCGCTCCCGCTGAGCGGCAGCACGTCGGCCATCGCAGCCGCCTCGACTCCCGGCTCGGCAGTGATCCGCGCTACCAGCTGCGCGGCAAATGCCCGCGCCCGGGTCGTGTCGTATCCTTGCGCCGCAAGATCAAACGCCACACTGATCCCGTTGCGCGGGTCGAAGCCCGGCTCGGCGGTGAGCGCCTTGCGCAGGCTGCCGACGAACAGCCCGGCCGTGATCAGGAGCGCGAGCGACAGCGCCACCTGGCTGACGACGAACGCGTTGCGGAGTCGATGGCGCGCTCCACCGGCGGCCTGCGCGATGCCGTCGTTCTTGAGGGACGGGGTGATGGCATTGCGCGTCGCGGCGAGGGCCGGCACGAGTCCGAACAGCACGCCGGCGACGATGGCCAGAAGCACCGTGAGCACGAGGACGCGCAGGTCGGGGGAAAGTATTGCCGACACTTCGGGCGGCAGTGCGCCGACGCGTACGATCACGGCCGTGAGCGCATACGAGACCAGCATTCCGGCAGCGCCGGCCGTGAGGCCGAGCACGATGCATTCGGTGATCAACTGCCGCACGAGCCGGCCGCGCGACGCGCCGAGCGCGCGGCGCACCGCGATTTCCTTCTCGCGCTGCACGCTGCGCGCCATGAAAAGGTTGGCGACGTTGGCGCACGCCACGCCGAGCACGAGCAACGGCACGAGCATCACCAGCTGCAGGATGGACGCGATGTTCTTGTTGCCGGACGTCGGGTCGATCCCGCCCCGAACCGGCGCCACACCGACCGTCCGGCGTCTCCCGACCTCGGTGACTCGCGGCTCCAGGCGCGCCGAAAGCACCGCGGCCTCGGCGGTGGCCGTCTCATGCGATGCCTCAGGGGTCAGTCGCGCCACCACGCGCAGCCAGTAGGAGCCGGCGCCCGTGAACAGCTGCTGCCGATTGGCGTACACGGTCGAGATGGCTCCCATCGGCAAGTACATATCCGGTGCATTGCCGATGCGCATCCCATTGAACTGCTCGGGCGTGACGCCGATGATCGTCACCGGATGGGTGTTGACGACGACGGTTCGGCCGATGACCGCGGGGTCCGCGTTGAAGCGGTTCACCCAGAGTCGATGCCCGATGATCGCGGGGGTGGTGCCCGTGATCGTGGTGTCTTCCCGCGCGATGAACGTCCGGCCGGGAGCGATCCGGAGGCCCAAAACGTCGAAATAGTTCGCCGATACGACTTCGCCGGCGACGCGCACCGGCTCGTCGCCGGCGAGCGTCAATTCCATCGTCCCCGACGCCGCGACTCCGCTGAACGACCCGGCTGCAGCGCGAAACGCCACGTAGTCGGGCAGGCTCCACTGGCCGTAGCGGCCTCCCGGCTCGCGGGGCGTCACCCACGCGAGCGTCGCCGGACTTGCCACGGCGGGCGGCTTGAGCAGCACGGCGTTGATCAGGTTGAGCACGGCCGTGTTCGCGCCAATTCCGACTGCGAGCGTCAGGATCGCGGTGATCGCGAAGGTCGGGGAAGCGCGCAGCTTGCGCACTGCATACACGACGTCCTGGGTCAGGTCGGCCACGTAGTCCTTCCTCCGTCGTGCGGATTCGATGTCGAGGTCTATCGCGTTGATGGAACGACGGGCGCTCTCCACGTCGCCGAACTCCCGGAGCGCCTGCGCGCGCGCCACCGTGGCGTCCAGCCCCTGCGCGATCAGCGCGTCGGTGCGCTCATCGAGGTGGAACCGCAACTCGGCATCCACCGAGTCGGCAATGCCGCGCGGCGTGCGTCGAACGAGCGTGAGCAGTTCGCGAATCATTCGGGGGCGAGCACGAGCGACACGGCGGTCGCGTACCGGTGCCAGGACGCGGCTTCGGCCTTGAGGCGCTGCCGGCCGGCCGGACTCAGCCGATAGTAGCGCGCCCGACGATTGTTCTCTGACACGCCCCACACGGCCGTGACCGATCCGTCCCGCTCGAGGCGGTGCAGCGCGCGATAAAGCGGCGCATCCTCGATCGCGATCGTCCCCCCGGTTCGCTCTCGAACCCAGCGGGACACGGCGTATCCGTGCATCGGCCCGAGGGCCAAGGCACGGAGCACCAGCACGTCGAGCGTTCCCTGCAGCAGGTTGAGCGGTTCCGCGGCCATTCCGGTCCTCCCCGGATCATGTACGGGGAGCCGAACCCGGCGGTTTCAGCGGAGTATCTTTGTGCCTGTGACCCGCTTTCCGTTGG
>CAZLAU010000194.1:0-3173 GCA_964557615.1 uncultured Gemmatimonas sp. | reverse complement strand
ACGTCCGCCGCAAACACGACGGCCATCCGTTGCTTCGAAAAGGCGGGGTTTCGGCTGCATCGGGAATTCCGCGACCCACACTGGGGGCCATGCAAGTACCTGATCTCCGAAGTGCACACAACTCCCTGCCCCCGAGAGCCCAATGCGCGGTAACCGTCCGATCACCTTGCCCGAAGAGGCACGCAAGCAGGCCATTGCCTCGATCCAGCGGTATTTTGCCGATGAACTCGACCAGGAGATCGGCGACCTGAAAGCGACGCTCGTCCTCGACTACGTGCTCGCGGAACTTGGCCCGGCCATCTATAACCAGGCCATCGCTGACGCCAAGGCGTTCTTCGACGAACGAGCGGCCGACCTTGCCGCCCTCTGCCATCGTGACGAGTTCCCGTACTGGCCCGCACGAACAAAGCGCGGACGCTGACGCCGATGGCACCCGATTGCCCGGAGCGCACGATGCACACGCGCACCCCGCACCCACACTCCCCCTGACATGCGCGCTCGCTCAACGCTGGTCCTCACGTGGATGGTCACGGGGATGGCTGCCGTGGCCGGGTCGATCCTCGGCAACGCGCTCGGCAAGACGGGCCTGATGGTCGGCGCCGTCATAGGAGGCATCGCCGGCGTCGACATTGCCGTTGCCATCGCCGCGCGGCTCCGCTGGATCGATCGCACGGACCGGATGGCGGGCTTTCTCGGTGGGTTGGTCGGCTTCGCGCTCGCGGCGCCCATCGCGGTCTTCAACCTCCATACGCCGGTCACTCCGGTGCTGAGCTGCGCGCTGACCGGGGTCGGTGTGCTCGTGGGAGTGGGAATAGGGCGGAGACGCTCATAGGTGTCGGTACGCGGATTCGCGGCGACCCTCGCGGCGGTATGTCTCGCGGCGTGCGCGCGCGGCGACGCCGGCTCATCCGAGAAGGCGATCCGCCAGCTGTGGGACGAGTACCTGCGTTCCAAGAACGGCCGGTTCGCCACGCACGCGGGCACTCCGTCCGCCCTGTGGTCCGCGGCCGAGCGGGCCAAGTGGCCGATGTACGACCTCGCCGGTTTCTATCTCCCCAATGGCGCCGTCCCCGAAGTGGTGAGGGTGACGCCGCTGAAGCCGGCGGCGGACGGCCCACACGAGATCGTCACGCAGTTTTGGCCGAGAGGCACGGTCCCCGGCGACACGGCATCGCGCGCGTTGTTCACGATCACGGTCATCGCCCGGCGTGAACGTGGGAGGTGGGTGCTCGCGAACGCCCTGCCGCAACGAACTGCGTCGTGGCAGCGCGAAACGCGTGGGCGAATCTCGTACCACATCGCGCCGGCCCTCTCGTTTGATGCGAACAAGGCACTCCGGGCGGCCGCCTTCGTGGACTCGCTCGCGGCGGCGTTCGACGTGCCGCCGCCGCAAATCGACTACTACGTCGCCGAGAGCGTCGATCAGGCGCTGACGATTCTCGGTGTCGAGTCGGCGGAGCGCTATGGCGCTGCCGGGGGCTTCGCGAAACCCGTAAACGGGCAGGTGTTCTCGGGGATTCCCGCGCTCGGCGAGGACTATCGCCACGAAATCGCGCACGTGGTGCTGTACCCCGTGCTGCGGGACGCCGCGACCACGTTGCTGGCGTCGGAGGGCGTGCCCACGTGGCTCGGTGGAACCGCAGGCGATGATTTCCGCGCCTCGGTGCGAAAACTCGACTCGGCACTGCGCGCACAACCTCGCGTCACGCTCGACGCCATCGTGAACGGCGCGCCGGTTGCATCGGAGATCCGGAATGCCGCCGGTGGTGTGCTCGCACAGATGGTGAACGATGCCGGCGGCGCCGCCGCGGTTCGCGCATTTCTGCGGGCGGGCCCGGGGCCCGCCGCATTCACGGCGGAACTGGAGCGCCTCCTCCGGCAGCCGTGGCCGACGATCGTCCAGGAGTGGCGTGGCCAAGTGACCCGGCTGGCCAGCCGCTGACCGCCAGTGATGTTTCGTTCGGCGCATCGGCACGCGGGCGAGTCACGCAGCGCCCTGGACCGTAGATTCGAGCAATGTCCGCAACCGACCTGATTCGCCGCCTCCGGGCAATTGCGCTGAATGGCCTCGTCTGGGGCGGCGGGTGGTTTGTCGGCGTGATGACGATGGCGACGGCGGCCAACGTCATCGAAGGACGCGGTTTCCTCGTCGAGGGGTGGGAACTGGCCGTGCCCGGGGGGATCCTGTTCACCGGGGCGGGGATGGCATTCGCCGGCGCAATCACGCTCGCGCTCCGCGGACGCAAGCTGCACGACCTCCATTGGATGCGCTTCGGGCTCGGAGGCGGCGTGGTGTCGTTCTTTTTTCTCCCGACGCTGATCAGCGTGCTGCGCGCGCTGAGCGGCGACGACGTGCTTCCGTTCACGAAGCTGCTGAGCACCGGGGCGCTCGGCTTCATCTTCGGCAGCGTGGCGGCGGCCGGAACGCTCAAGCTCGCCCAGCTGGCCGACCGGTACTCGTCGGGCGCAGGCAACAGTGAGCCAGAGCTGCTCACGGGCGATCAGTCGGCGCCGAGGATGGCGCGTGACGAGGCCGCCGCGCGCGACCGGGAGGTGACCTGATGCCCCGCAAGTCGGCGGGGCGCGGGACGCGGCGGGCCCGCTGGTCGCGCTGGTCGCAGGAGCGGCTGCTCGACCTGCGCGTCAAGGATCTTGGCGTTCGGGTCGAAGGCACCTGGCTCGCACGCACGGTTGACGCGCTGTACGCAGAACTCGAACGGCGCGACGTCCGGGTGCGGCCCCACGTCTGGCTCTCGCACGACTGGTTTTCTCCGGATGGGATTCCCGGCATCGCGATCCCGTTCTATCTCGCGCACCCGCGGCTGATCCGGCTGGAGCGGCAGCAGATGCTCGAGGTCGAGGGTGGCACGCGTGAAGACTGCCTGCGCATCCTGCGGCACGAGACCGGTCACGCGATCCAGCACGCGTACCGGCTGCACCGGCGGAAGAGCTGGCGTGAGCACTTCGGCAAGTCATCGACCCCCTATCCCGAGGTGTACCGGCCCAACCCGGCGAGCCGGCGCTTCGTGCAGCACCTGCGGCTCTACTATGCCCAGAGTCACCCCGACGAGGATTTTGCGGAGACGTTCGCGGTGTGGATGCAGCCGCGTGCCCTGTGGCGCAAGCGATACGCGGGGTGGCCGGCGCTGAAGAAGCTCGAGTACGTGGACGAG
>CAZLAU010000193.1:0-3209 GCA_964557615.1 uncultured Gemmatimonas sp. | reverse complement strand
GTCCGTGACCGGCGCACCTCGCGACCTGCCGGATCTCACGCACGAGGAGATCCTCCGGTACAGCCGGCACCTCATCCTGCCCGACGTCGGCGTGGAGGGACAGCGCAAGCTCAAGGCCGCGCGCGTGCTGCTGATCGGCGCTGGCGGGCTTGGATCGCCGCTCGCGTTGTATCTCGCGGCCGCCGGCGTCGGCACCATCGGGCTCGTGGACTTCGACGTCGTGGACCTGACCAACCTGCAGCGCCAGGTGCTCCACGGCACGAGCGACGTGGGCCGGCCCAAGCTCGAGTCGGCGCGCAAGCGCATCGCCGACGTGAATCCGCACGTCGTGCTCAAGACGTACGAAGAGCCGCTCACGTCGGTGAACGCGCTGGGGATCTTCGCCGGCTACGACCTCGTGGTGGACGGCACGGACAACTTCCCAACGCGATACCTCGTGAACGACGCGTGCGTGCTGCTCGGCATTCCCAACGTGTACGGCAGCATCTACCGGTTCGAGGGCCAGGCGTCGGTGTTCGGAACGAAGGATGGTCCGTGCTACCGCTGCCTTTACCCGGAACCGCCCCCGCCGGGACTCGTGCCCAGCTGCGCCGAGGGCGGCGTGCTCGGCGTGCTCCCGGGGCTCATCGGCACGATCCAGGCCACCGAGGCGCTCAAGCTGATCCTGGGCATCGGCGAGTCACTCAGTGGGCGGTTACTGCTGATCGACACGCTCGGGGCGAATTTCCGGAGCGTCAAGCTGCGCAAGGATCCGCGATGCCCGGCGTGCGGCACCCGTGAGCTCACCCAGCTGATAGACTATGAACAGTTCTGCGGCTCATCGCACGTGGGAGGAGAGGTCAAAGTGACGAGCAACGTCCCGGAAATCACGCCGCTGGAAGCATCCGCCAGGCTCGACAAGGGCGAGATCGACATCGTGGACGTGCGCGAACCGCACGAACTGGCGATCGCCAAGTACCCGAAGGTGATTGCGATCCCGCTCGGAAAGCTGGCCGATCGTGTGGCCGAGCTTCCGCGCGACCGCGACCTGGTGCTGGCGTGCCGCACCGGTGTGCGCAGCGCCCGCGCGGTGCAGCAGTTGCAGGCCGCGGGGTTCACGCGCGTCTGGAATCTCGCGGGCGGGATCCATCGCTGGATCGACGACGTCGATCCGTCGCAGCCGAAGTACTGACCGGCGCCGACCGATGACCACATCCGCCCTTCCGGCGGCGCGCGCTGCGTCTGCGCTCGCCGTCCTGCCCCAGCACTGCAAGCTCTGCGGCACCGAGTTTCCGGCCGACGCGAATGCCATTTGTGCCGAGTGCCTCGGCCCGCTGGAACCGCATTATCCCGCGCATCGCGTGCTCCCCGACCGTGAGGACATCGCGCGGCGCGCGCCGTCGCTCTGGCGGTACAAGGAGTGGCTGCCGTTCATCGGCGAGCCGGTCTACTCACGCGAAACCGGGTTCACGCCGCTCATCGAGGCGCCACGCCTCGCGGCAACGCTCGGCGTCGCCCGCGCCTGGGTGAAGAACGACGCCGTCGCCCAGCCGTCGCTCTCCTTCAAGGACCGCGTGGTCACCACGGCGATCAACGCGGCGCACGCCCTCGGCATCGGTGTCGTCGGCTGTGCAAGCACCGGCAACCTGGCCAACGCCGTTGCCGCGCATGCAGCGCGCGCCGGCCTGCCGGCGTGGATCTTCATCCCCGAGGATCTTGAGCCCGCGAAGATCATCAACACGGCGATCTTCGGCGCCAACCTCGTGCGTGTGCGCGGTCACTACGACGACGTGAACCGCCTGTGCGCGCAGCTCGCCGACCGGTTCGGCTGGGGCATCGTGAACGTGAACCTCCGCGGCTACTACGGCGAGGGTTCCAAGACGATGGGCTTCGAGATCGCCGAACAGCTCGGCTGGCGATTTCCGACCGCGGTCGTCGCGCCGATGGCGGGCGGCTCGCTCCTGACAAAACTCCGCAAGGCGTTCGGTGAGTTCCAGGCCGCCGAGCTCGTGAGCGGGCCCGTGCCGCGACTGTACGGCGCGCAGGCCAGCGGGTGCGCCCCGATCGTGCGGCTCGTCGAGCGCGGCGGGGGCGCCCTGGTGCCGGAAATGCCGAACACGATCGCGAGGTCGGTGGCGATCGGGAATCCCGCCGACGGCAAGTTCGCCGCGCTCGCGATGGTGGAAAGCGGCGGATGGGGCGCGCACGTGTCGGACGCGGAGATCGTGGCGGGCATCCGGTTGCTGGCAGAGACGACGGGCGTGTTCACGGAAACCGCCGGTGGCGTGACGGTGGCCGCGGCGCTGAAGCTTGCCAGCGAGAAGCACCTCGGCCCGGCCGACGAGGTGGTGCTCTGCATCACCGGCAACGGGCTCAAGACGACCGACGTGGTGCGCGACGTGCTGCCGGAGTCGCCTGTCGTGGACGCCAAGGTGCGGGAGGTGGCGGCACTCGTCGCGGAGCGGAGCTAGCGGCCGTTTCGGTGGCCAGGGCCGGCCACGCACCGGCGCCGGATCACGGCTTGAAGATTTCCGTCCCCGACGCCAATCTCTCTATGGTTGTGCAGGCCATCTATAGAGAGGGGGCCAGTCGTGCAGCAGGGAACCAACGGCGCCGGTGCGCGCCGCAAGAAACAGCGGGAGTACGTCCGGATCACCGAGCCGATGGTCCGCGAGAACGGCGTCCTCAAGGCCACGACGTGGGAGCACGCGCTCGACGTCGCGGCCGAGGGGTTCCGCCGGAACCTCGCGGCCCGCGGTCCGAATTCGACGGGCATCTTCTCGTGCTCGAAGTCCACGAACGAAGTGAACTTCGCCGCGCAGAAGCTCGCCCGCATCGCATTCGGCTCGCACCACATCGACAGCTGCAACCGGACGTGACACGCACCTAGCGTCGTCGGTCTGGCGACGGTCTTCGGTGCAGGCGGCGGCACGAGTTCGTACGCGGAGGTGGAGGACACCGATCTCATCCTCCTCTGGGGTTCGAACGCGCGCAACGCGCATCCCATCTGGTTCCATCACCTCCTCAAGGGGGTGCGCAACGGCGCGCGCCTGTACGTGATCGACCCGCGCCGCTCGGAATCGGCGCAGTGGGCCGACGTCTGGATGGGCCTCAACGTCGGCAGCGACATCGCCCTCTCCAACACCATGGCGCGCGAGATCATCCGCGCGGGCCTGTACCACAAGGAATTCGTCGCCAACGCGTGCGAAGGCTTCGACCGGTACAAGGTG
>CAZLAU010000192.1:0-3252 GCA_964557615.1 uncultured Gemmatimonas sp. | reverse complement strand
GTCGGCGGCCCGCGCGATCGAGGGCGGCCGGCTCGCCGTCATCCTGGCGGACACGCCGTTCTACGCCGAATCCGGCGGCCAGGTCTCCGACACGGGCGACATCGTCGGCAGCGGCTGGCGCGTTGACGTGGACGAGGTGCGCAAGGTGGATGGCCGCATCGCGGCGATCGGCGCGCTGACCGGGAAGATGAAGTTCGAGCCGGTCACGGCGCGGGTGACGGCCGCCCGGCGCCGGGACATCATGCGCAACCACACGGCGACGCACCTGCTGCACGCCGCGCTCCGCAAGCTGCTTGGCGATCACGTGCATCAGGCCGGCAGCGTGGTCGAGGCCGATCGGCTCCGCTTCGACTACACGCATCACGGTCCGCTCACCGACACCGAGCTAGAGAATGTCGAGCGGTGGGTCAACGCCGGCATCTGGCAGAACAGTGAAGTCCGCACCACCGAAAAGCCGTACGCCGAGGCGGTGGCGAGCGGGGCGATGGCCCTCTTCGGAGAGAAGTACGGAGACGTCGTGCGCGTGGTCGAGATTCCGCACCGCTCGGTCGAACTCTGCGGTGGCACGCACGTGCGCAACACGGGGCAGATCCTGATGTTCCGCATCACCGGCGAAACGGGCGTGTCGGCTGGAGTGCGCCGCATCGTCGCGATCACCGGTGCAAAGGCGTTCGAGACGCTTCGCGAACACGAACGCACGCTCGCCGCCATCGGCGAGCGCCTCAAGGTGAACGTCCACGCGGCGGGCGCCGAGGCCGTGGCGCGCAAGGTCGAACAGCTTGTCGCCGAGAAGAAGGCGGTCGAGAAGAAGCTCGACGAGGCGATGCGCGGCGGCGGCGGGTCGGCGGTGCAGGGACTCCTGGCGTCGGCCACCGAGGTGGGCGCGTGGCGGGTCCTGGCGGGGCGCACCGATGCGAGCGCCCTCGCGGAGCTGCAGGCGCTTGGCGACTCGATTCGCGAACAGGCGCCGGCCGGTGTTGGCGTCGTGGGCGGCGTGTTCGACGAGGGCAAGGCGACGCTCGTGTTCGTCGTGGGCGATGCATTGCGAGCCAAGGGTGTGTCGGCGGGGGACCTGGTGAAGGGGTTCGCCGCGAAGACCGGTGGGCGGGGCGGCGGCAAGCCGCACCTCGCACAGATGGGCGTGGACCCGGCCCAGATGGATGCCACGATCGCACAGGCCCGGGAATTCGTGGCGCAGCACCTCGCGGGCGTCGCGTGAACACGGCCGACTGGGTCGCATCGCGCACGCCACCGGCGCCGTCCGAACTTGCGGCGCACATGGCCGATATTTTCGGAACCGCGGATTACGCGGAAGGGACTGCGAGATTCGCGGAGAACGAGTTGGGGGGAACAGCGAGCGCTGGGCCGCACTCCAGCGCACTTGTCCGGGCGTGCCTGGACTCGTTCGGGCGGGTGCTCGATGCCGGCGGCCTGCCGCGCGAAGTGGCGCTTGACCTGCTCTCGGCCGACGCGTTCGTGACCTATGCCTTCGAGGCCGCGGCAGACGATCCAACGACGATCACATCGGCGGCGGACGAGGCAATGCGCGCCGTGTCCGACCTCGCCGTTGCCCGCCTTTCCCAGGAGCACCCGTGACCGACGCCCTCACCAGCCACCTGCGCGACCTGGCCGCGACCGCGACGGCGTCGGCCGAGTCGCTCGGACCCGCGATCGACAAGGCCGCCGCGATGGTGACGGCCACCGTGAAGCGTGGCGGCACGCTGTTCTTCTGCGGCAACGGCGGCAGCGCGGCCGACGCACAGCACATCGCCACGGAATACGTCGTGCGCTACCAGCGTGAGCGCCGCGCCATCGCGGCCGTCGCGCTGACCACCGACACGTCGCTGCTCACCGCGGCGGGCAACGACTACTCCTTCGACCAGATCTTCGCCCGCCAGGTCGAGGCGCTCTGCAAGCCGGGCGACCTGCTCGTCCTCCACACCACGAGCGGCAAGTCGCCGAACCTCCTCGCGGCGATCCACGTGGCGCGCGAGAAGAGCGTGGCCACGCTGGCGCTCTCGGCGAAGGGAGGCGGGCCGATCGCGGAGGCCGCCGACCACTGCATCGTCGTGCCCACGGACCGCACGGATCGTGCGCAGGAGATCCAGCTCGCCATCCAGCACGCGATCTGCGATTCGATCGACAAGCTGATTGCCGGGGCCTGAGCGCGGGATCGTCGAGCGGCTGCGCGCCGCCCGCGACCGCGATCCGCATCCCTCGGCGGAGTCGCGCCGCGGTGCACTGCAGGCAATCGAGCGGGCGCTTCACCGGCGCGTGGATGACCTGTTTGCCGCCGAACGCGCCGACCTGAACAAGCCGGAGGTCGAGACCCTCCTGACCGAAGTGCGCCTCTGTCGCGACGAGGCGCGCCATATGCGGCGCCGCGTGGCGCGCTGGATGCGCGGCCGCAGCGTGGGTGGCAGCCTCTTCACCTTTCCGTCGCGCCAACGGATCCTCCCGGAACCGCGCGGCGTCGTGCTCGTGATCGGCACCTGGAACTACCCCGTCCGGCTCGCGGTCGGCCCCGTGCTGGCGGCGATCGCCGCGGGGAACCGCGTGGTGCTCAAGCCGTCGGAGCGTGCGCCCGCCACCGCCGCGGCGCTCAAGGCCCTGTTCGCCGAGGCCGTCGGCGACGAACTCGTCAGCGTGGTGGAGGGCGGGCGCGAGACCGCCGAGGCGCTGCTCGCCGAGCGATTCGACCTCGTGTTCTTCACCGGTGGAGCGGCCGCCGGGCGCGCCGTGATGCGTGCCGCGGCGGACCACCTGACGCCGGTCGTGCTCGAACTCGGCGGCAAGTCGCCGGCCATTGTCCACCAGTCGGCCAATGTCGCGGCAGCCGCGCGCCGCATCGCGTGGGGCAAGTTCCTCAACGCCGGGCAGACGTGCGTGGCGCCCGATTTCGTGTGCGTCCACTCGAGCATCCACGATGCCTTCGTCGTGGAGGTGACGGCGGCGCTCCGCGCGTACTATCCCGATCAGGCCACCCTGGAACGCGACTACGCGCGGATGATCGCCGCCGCCGATTTTGACCGGGCGGAGCAGCTCGCCGCGGGCGATGGGGTGCTTCGGTTCGGCACGCCCGACCGTGCGAAGCTGATCTCTCCGCCCACCGTCGTGCCGCGCGCCGGCTGGGACCACCCGGCGATGCGCGAGGAGGTGTTTGGTCCCGTGCTTCCGATCGTGGCCTACGACGACGCGGCGGATGTCGTGCGCGAGCTGCGGTCGCGTCCGAGTCCACTCGCCGTGTACGTC
>CAZLAU010000191.1:0-3277 GCA_964557615.1 uncultured Gemmatimonas sp. | reverse complement strand
CGCGGCGGCAGCGACGCGAGCGCCACGAATCCGCGCGGGGTGGACGTGATCCTCGTCGATCTCGGCACGGGCCGCAGCCAGCTGCTCGGAAGCGTGGCCGACGCCGAGTTCAACCGAACGGGCGAAATGCTCGCCTACGACGTGGATGCCGCGGTCAACGACGCCAACGGGTTGTTCGTGATCGACCTGAAGAGCGGGCGTCAGCACACGCTCGACAATGACGCCAAGCGATACTCGCGCCTGCAGTGGAGCGCCGATGGGGTCGGCCTCGCCGTGCTCAAGGGGACCCCGGTGGAACGAATGCGCGAGCGCACCAATGTGCTCCTTGCATTTCCGGACGTCCGCGCCGCCATCGAGAACCCCGAACTCACGCCAGCCGTGCTGGACGCGACGAAGGCAGCGACCTGGGAGAAGGGGTGGATCATGAGCGAGCGGGGCCCACTCGCCTGGAGCGAGGACCGCAAGCGGATCTTCTTCGGCGCCAAGATGCAGGAGCCGGCGCCGGACACTGCGCGCCGCGCCAGTACGGACTCTATCGCCGACGTGGATGTGTGGCGCACCAGCGACACGCGCATTCAGTCGGCGCAGATGATCCGCGCCACCCAGGAGCAGAACTTCACCTACCGGCAGGCGTTCGATGTGGCGGGCAATCGATTTGTGCGGATCGCCGACACGACGATGCGCGAGATCGAGCTGTCGCTCGACGGACGCTGGGCGGTGGGGCGCGACAACCGGGCGTATTTCTCGGACTACAAGCCGGCGGCTGCCGACTTTTATCGCGTGAACACCACCACCGGTGAACGAACGCTGATGCTGAAGGGCCACGTCACCGCAGCGGGTGGCGTCTCCGGCATCTCCCCCGACGGCCGACAGTTCCTGTATTGGAAGGACCACAAGTACCACGCGTACGACCTCGATGCGGGCAGCAGTCGCCCGCTGGGCGGCGCAGGCGCGCCAAGCTTCGTTGACACGGAGTACGACCACCCGGGCCCGAAGCCGGCGTTCGGCGTCGTGGCGTGGACGCCCGACGGCAGCGGAGTGGTCGTCGAACACCGCTATGACCTCTGGCTCCTGCCACTCGATGGCTCGTCGCCGGCCCGGAACATCACGCAGGGCGCCGGTGCCCGAACGGAGACCCACTATCGGTGGTTCAAGTCCGATCCGGTTGACGAAACGGATCCGCGCGCCGCGCGCGTCGCGCGCGAGATCGACCTTGCGAAGCCGGTGCTGTTTGCCACCTACGGCGAGTACACCAAGAAGGCCGGATTCACCCGCCTCGAGGGCGGGAGGCTCACGGAGCTGGTGTACGATGACGCGGCGTACAGCACGCCGGTGCGCGCGGCCAAGGCCGACCGGTTCCTCTACACCCGGCAGACGTTCCTCGAGTACCCGGACCTGCGCGTGTCAGGCCTCGGCATCACGGACGGCAAGAAGATCACGAACGCCAACCCGCAGCAGGCCGAGTACAAGTGGGGGCGCCGAGTGCTGTTCGACTACAAGAACAAGGACGGGAAGCGCCTGCAGGGCATCCTCACCCTGCCCGAGGACTACAAGACGGGTGAGAAACGCCCGATGATCGTGAGTTTCTACGAGAAGAATTCGCAGAACCTCAATCGCAACACGCCGCCGTCGTTCCTCACGGGCATGGGGTCACTGCCGATCGAGGCGGTGAGCAAGGGCTACATCACGATGCTCGCCGACATTCATTTCCGCACCGGGTCGTCGCATAGCGACATGCTGGAGTGCGTCGAGGCGGCCACGCGCAAGGTCATCGAGATGGGATACGTGGACCCGACGAAGATCGCCGTGCACGGCCACAGCTATGGCGGTGAGGGCGCCGCGTTCATCGGCACGCGGTCGAAGCTCTTCGCCGCGGTGGGCATGGGCGCGGGCGTCACCGACCTGTACTCCGATTTCAGCCAGTCGTGGGGCTGGACCTATCAGGTGACGGGCGGGAGCGGCGAAAACGGCAATCAGTACTATATGTATGGGCAGGGCCGCTGGGGCTTCTCGCCGTGGGACAAGCCGGAGACCTACCGGTTCGAGTCCGCACTCGCACACGTACCGGCGGTCAAGGCGCCGTTCCTGATCATGCACGGCACCGCCGATCCGACGGTGTCGTTCACGGAGGGAATGAACTTCTACAACGCGCTGCGGTTCAACGGCAAGGACGCCGTAATGCTCGCCTACCCGGGTGAAGGCCACGGACTTCGCGGTCTGGCCAACCGTCGCGACCTGACCGAGCGCTACCTGCAGTTCTTCGACCACTACCTCAAGGGCGCGCCGGCGCCAAAGTGGATGACCGACGGTGTGCCGTTCCTTTCCAAGGACCGCCCAATCGTTCCGTAGATGCCGCAGTCTGTCGTTTCGCCCCTTGTTGAAAACCTCGGCACCACCGTGGTGGCCGTCGGCGCGCTCGGCACGGCCGCGTTCGGCATCGTCGAGGCGTCGAAGTGGATCGGGTTCGTCGGTGAGGCCGGCCTTGGCTCGGCGCTGCGCGTCCTTGGGCGCCTGACCGACGCGCTCGAGGTCGCCTACGGCCCCGCATATGCCGACGTGCTGCGCGGGCAGTATCGGGGCGACCAGCGCACGCTCGTCCGCACCTTGCGTCAAGGCGTGCGCGTCGGACTCAACGCGCGGACCGCGCCGGACATCGCGGCGTTCCTCGGGTCGATCGACGGTGCAGCGCTTGCCGCGGCGGTGACGACGGCGGAGCGGCACGGCGAGCTCACGCCCGCCGAGCGCGGAATCATTGGCCGGTACGAGCTCGCCGCCGACGCGCGGATTGATGCCGCGCTCGCCATTGCCCAGTCGCGGTACGTCGGGACGGTGCGCGTGCTGTCGTCGCTCGTGGCGATCGGCATCGCGCTCGGTGTCGGCTACGCCATGGAGATCCCGGCAGCCACGGCGGTGCTCGTCGGCGTCGCGGCCGTCCCGCTCGCCCCGATCGCAAAGGACGTCGCGTCGGGCATCCAGGCGGCGAGCAAGGCGATGCGCGGCAAGGCGTGATCTTCTTCGCGGACTTCCGCGACCGGCACTCGGGCGGCGCGGTGCTCCCCGGTCGCGTCGTGGTGCCACCCTTTGGCGACCCCGCGGCGACTGAGCTCACGCTCAGCCTCTACCCGCGGGTCGTGTACCTGGTGCACGGATTCAATGTCGACCGAAGCTCAGGCCAGGAAAAGCTGCACGCGTTCGGATCGCTGATGCGAAGCGGCGGGGATCCGTTTGCAGGCACCGCCTTTGTCGCCGTCACGTGGCCCGGCGACAGCTGGGCCGG
>CAZLAU010000190.1:0-3314 GCA_964557615.1 uncultured Gemmatimonas sp. | reverse complement strand
ACGCCCACATGAAGGCGATCCTCGGCACCGGCGACCTGGCCACGCTGACCAACGTCGGTCGCGCGTCGATGGTCGCGATGATGGCCGGCGCAGACTTCATCAAGACGAGCACGGGCAAGGAAGGGGTGAACGCGACGCTGCCAGTGTCCCTCGTCATGGTGCGGATGATCCGCGAGTATCACGATCGCACGGGTCACCCGGTGGGGTACAAGCCCGCCGGCGGCATCCGCACGGCGAAGAATGCCCTTGAATACCTCTACCTCATGAAGGAAGAACTCGGCGAACGCTGGATGCGGCCGGACTTGTTCCGGTTTGGCGCGTCAGGCCTGCTCACCGACATCGAGCGCCAGCTCGACCACTTTGCGAACGGCCGGTACGCCGCGGCCTATCGCCAGCCGATGGTATAGGGCGCCCCCATGGCAACGACCGTTCCGGAGATCTTCGAGACGATGGAATACGGGCCCGCGCCGGAGAGCGACAAGCCGGCGCTTGAGTGGCTCGAGCGGCACAAGGCATCGTTCGGCCACGCCATTGACGGCACGTTCACCAGGCCGAAGCCGAAGCAGCAGTTCGACGTGATCGATCCGTCCACCGGCAAGGTGCTCGCGCGGGTGGCACAGGGATCGGAGGCGGACGTTGACTCCGCGGTCCGCGCGGCACGAAAGGCGCTCGCCGGATGGCAGGCACTCGGCCCGCACGGACGCGCAAAACACCTCTACGCGATTGCACGCACGGTGCAGCGGAACTCGCGGCTCCTCGCCGTGCTCGAGTCGCTGGACAACGGAAAAAGCATCCGCGAGACGCGCGACCTCGACATCCCGCTCGTGGCGCGTCACTTCTACCACCACGCCGGCTGGGCGCAGCTGCTCGACACCGAGTTCCCCGGGTACACGGCGGCCGGCGTGGCCGGCCAGATCATCCCGTGGAACTTCCCGCTGCTCATGCTCGCGTGGAAGGTGGCGCCGGCGCTGGCGGCGGGATGCACGGTCGTGCTCAAGCCGGCGGAGTTCACGCCGCTGACGGCGCTCGCGTTCGCCGAGCTTGCGTCCGAGGCCGGGCTCCCGAAGGGCGTGCTCAACATCGTCACGGGCGACGGCAGCACGGGCGCCGCGCTCGTCGCGCATCCGGACGTGGACAAGCTGGCCTTCACCGGCAGCACCGAGGTTGGTCGCATCATCCGCAAGGCCACCGCGGGGAGTGGCAAGAAGCTCTCACTCGAACTCGGCGGCAAGAGCCCGTTCATCGTGTTCGACGACGCCGACCTCGACTCCGTCGTCGAAGGCGTCGTGGACGCGATCTGGTTCAACCAGGGTCAGGTCTGCTGCGCCGGGTCGCGCCTGCTGATGCAGGAGGGGATCGCCGGGCGACTCGTGGACAAGCTGCGTGTGCGGATGGAACGGCTGCGGGTGGGCCCTCCGCTCGACAAGGCGGTGGACATGGGCGCGATCGTGGCCCCGGTGCAGCTCGAACGGATCCGCTCGCTCGTCGAGCAGGGGCGCGCTGAAGGCGCCGAGATGTGGCAGCCGAGCTGGGCGGTACCGAAAGAGGGCTGCTTCTACCCGCCGACACTGTTCACCAAGGTTGCGCCGAGCTCGACGATAGCGCAGGTGGAGATTTTCGGCCCGGTGCTGGTGTCCATGACGTTCCGGACGCCGGAAGAGGCCGTGGCCCTCGCGAACAACACGCCCTTCGGGCTCGCCGCCAGCGTGTGGAGCGACAACATCAACCTGGCGCTCGACATCGCGCCCAAGGTGAAGGCGGGCGTCGTGTGGGTGAACTGCACGAACCTGTTCGACGCCGCGGCGGGGTTCGGCGGGTACCGCGAAAGCGGCTACGGGCGCGAGGGCGGCCGCGAGGGGATGTACGAGTACCTGACCCGTGCGGCCGCTCCGGGACGACCGGCGGCTGAGCGGCCTGCGGCGGCACGCAGGAAAGAAAAGGACACGGCAGACGGGGTCGGAGCCGCGGCGGTCGACCGCACGGCGAAGCTCTACATCAACGGCAAGCAGGCGCGTCCCGACGGCGGGTACTCGATTCGCATCACCGGCGCGGCGGGCAAGGTGCTCGGCGAGGTGGGCGAGGGAAACCGCAAGGACATCCGGAACGCGGTCGAGGCGGCGCGGGGCGCGGCAGGCGGCTGGTCGCGCGCGAGCGGCCACGCGCGGGCACAGATCCTCTACTACATCGCCGAGAATCTCTCGGCGCGCCACGCGGAGTTCGCGTCGCGGCTTCGCGCGCTCACCGGCGGCGACGGCAACGCCGAAGTCGAGGCCACAATCGCCAGGCTGTTCACCTACGCGGCGTGGGCCGACAAGTGGGACGGCGCCGTGCACCACACTCCCGTGCGCGGCGTGACGCTCGCGATGAACGAGCCGGTCGGCGTGATCGGCGTTGCGGCGCCGGCCGAGAGTCCGCTGCTCGGCTTCGTCTCCGTCGTCGCGCCGGCCCTGGCCGCGGGCAACACCGTGGTGGCGCTGCCAAGTGAGCGCCATCCGCTCGTGGTGACCGACTTCTATCAGGTGCTGGAGACGAGCGACGTTCCGGCCGGCACGCTCAACATCGTGACGGGCCGCACCAACGAGCTGGCCAAGGTGCTGGCCGAACACGATGATGTGGACGCCATCTGGTACTTCGGCGACGCGGCCGGCGTGAAGGCGTGCGAACTCGCCAGCTGCGGGAACATGAAGCAGACCTGGTGCGAGGCGGGATCACGTGACTGGTTTGACGCGCACGCCGGCGAAGGGCGCGAGTTCCTGCGCCACGCGTCCCAGGTCAAGAACATCTGGATCCCGTACGGCGAGTAGCGGCGACGCCGCGCCGGCGGGATCGCTACCGACCGACGCCGTGCTTCCAGAGCAGCTGGCTGTACGCTCGCTTGTCGCGTGAGCACGCCGCCCGCTCGTCGGGCGTCATCTTCCGCCAGATCTCGCAGGCCGGGCCGAGTCCGCAGTAGCAGTCCTTGACGGCCTGCCGAAGCTCGGCGATCTGGTCCTCCCGCGACCGCGTCGGGTCGATCATGCTGGCGGCACCGCGCGAGATGTGCACCATCGTCCCTCCTGTGGCAGGGAATGTCCTTGTTCAACGTGGGACGTCCCGGCACCGTGCGCAGTCGGCGATTGTCCCTAGGGGTTTTGCCTACGCGGTCGGCGGGATCACGTCGGGCGCACCGGGAGACTCACGCTTGCGGACGGCCGGAAAGCCGAAGGGCCCGGCGCGATGGCCGGGCCCTTCCGCACTGGCGGGGAGTATGACGATTACTGCACCGCGTTGATCATGTCGAAGATCGGCAGGTACATGGCCACGACCATGCCACC
>CAZLAU010000189.1:0-3318 GCA_964557615.1 uncultured Gemmatimonas sp. | reverse complement strand
ACTACGCGCGGATGATCGCAGCCGCCGACTTTGAGCGGGCCGAGCAGCTCGCGGCCGGCGAGGGGGTCATCAGGTTCGGCACGCCCGACCGCGCGAAGCTGATCTCTCCGCCCACCGTCGTGCCGAGCGCCGGCTGGGACCACCCGGCGATGCGCGACGAGGTGTTCGGTCCCGTGCTTCCGATTGTGGCCTACGACGCCGCCGCGGATGTCGTGCGCGAGCTGCGGTCGCGTCCGAGTCCACTCGCCGTGTACGTCTTTGCGGAAGACGCCCGCGCGGCCGAGTCGTTCCGGGGGGCCACGGCGTCGGGCGCGTTCATGGTGAACGATGTGATTCGGCACCTTTCGAACTTCGCGCTGCCGTTCGGTGGTGTCGGCGCGAGCGGGTTCGGGAGCTACCACGGGTACCACGGGTTCGCAGCGTTCAGTCACTTTCGGCCGGTGATTCGCAGGTCGTCGCGGTTCAGCCTGTTCGACCTCACGCCGCCGTACGGTGCCCTCGCGGACCGCCTGCTGCGCTGGCTGCGTTAGGCGAGTGACACGCCGCGCGGTGGTCACCGGCACGGCAGTGTAGCGCTAGATTCGGGGCACCCCCAATGAACTCTCCATTTTCCCTGGCAGGCAGACGCGCCCTCGTGACCGGCGGAACACGCGGCATCGGCGCCGCGGTCGCGCGCCTGCTCGCGCGCGCCGGCGCTGACGTTTGCGTCGGGTACCGCACGCGGCACGCGGAGGCGGCCGCCCTGCGCGACGAGCTGACGGCACTCGGGGTGAAGGGCGCATCGCTCGCGGCCGACATCGGCACTGCCGGCGGGTCGGACTCCCTCGTGGACCACTGCGTGCGGGAACTCGGCGGGATCGACATCCTCGTCCATTCCGCAGGGATCTGGCCGGCCGACGAGGTGCCAACGCACGAGATGACGGACGAGCGCTGGCTGCGCACGATGCGGGAAAACGTGGACGCCACGTTCTTCGTCACGCGCGCGGCCTCGCGCGCGATGATGGCCGCGCGCGCCAGGGCCACCGGCGTCGCCGGCTCGATGCGGGCCAGCGGCCAGACGCCGGCGGTCGGCATCAAGGCCGTCGGGGCGGCACCCGTCACCGGCGCGTACCGCGGCGGCCGGATCGTCCTCGTCGCGTCCACGGCGGGGCAGCGGGGCGAGGCATTCCACGCCGACTACGGCGCGAGCAAGGGCGCGATGATTTCCTACGTGAAGTCGGTCGCCGTCGAGCTGGCCCCGTTCGACATCACGGTGAACGCCGTCGCGCCGGGATGGGTGGACACGGAGATGTGTGCGGAGCCGTTTGCGAACGGCGGCAAGGAACGCATCGCCCGCGGCATTCCCGTCGGGCGCATCGCGACGCCGGACGACATCGCGTTCCCCGTCGTGTCGCTCTGCTTCGATGGCGCGCGGCACGTGACGGGCGAGATCGTGAACGTGAATGGTGGCTCCGTCCTCTGCGGCTGACCCTGCACGCACAGGGCCGTGACCGGTAAGTCGGCGGCCCACGGCGGCGCTCCGCTCGACCCGCCCCGCGAGGTGGTCGGCATTGCCGCCAGCCTTCGCGCCGCCGGGTTCGAGGCGTGGTGCGTTGGTGGCGCCGTTCGCGACGCGCTCCTCGGACACGCGCACCTCGACTGGGACCTCGCCACCAGCGCGCGGCCGGAAGAGGTGCGCAAGGTGTTCAAGCGCACCGTGCCCGTGGGCATCGAGTTCGGCACGGTTGGCGTGCTCGACAAGCACAACGTGATGCACGAGGTCACCACGTTCCGGAAGGACGTGGCCACGGACGGCCGCCACGCCGTCGTCGAGTTCGGCGCGTCACTCGACGACGACCTCGCGCGCCGCGACTTCACGATCAATGCGATGGCCTTCGACCCGGCGACGGGCGAACTGCGCGATCCGTTCGACGGCCGGACCGACCTCAAGCGCGGCATCGTGCGCGCCGTCGGGAACGCCGCCGATCGCATGCGCGAGGACCGGCTGCGCGCGCTCCGGGCGATCCGTTTCGCCGCCCGCTTCGGATTCCACATCGAACCGGCCACGTGGACGGCGATCCGCGACTCGGCGCCACATATGACCCGCCTGTCGGCGGAGCGCGTGAAGCAGGAACTCGAGAAGACGATGCAGCAGGTTGCGCGGCCCAGCGTGGCGCTGGAGTGGTGGCGCGAGAGCGGCGCCCTGCGGGTGCTCGTGCCGCTGCTCGCCGACGCGCCGCCGGCCCGCTTTCGTGCGCTCGACTTTCTCCCGCTCCCTGAGTCGGGCGATCCCGGCGAACTGAAGGGCGCCGTCCTCGATCGCCTCGCGATGCTGGTGTTCGGCGAGGGTCCGAAGGATGCTGAGCGGGCGCTGCGCGCGCTGAAGTTCTCGAACGCCGACATCGCCTGGATTGTCGCGCTGGCGCGCGCGAGGGCCGAGATCGGCGCGGCAATGGATGCCGCCCTCTCTGACCGCGGCCAGCCGGACGCGGCGTCAGCGACCGCCCAGGGCGAGGGAGGCCCGGCGGATGCCGCCATCCGTCGCTGGGTGGCCACCGTGGGCCGCACGCGAACGGCCTCCTTCTGCCGTATGACCGTTGCGCTGCATCTCGCGCGTGCCGCGGTGCCCGACGCCGCGCGAGGAACCTGGACCGTTCCCGAATCGTACCGCGCTGATCTGCACCACTTCGCGAAATCCGCGGTTGAGATAGCCTACCGTGACCCGATCGAACTCTCCGACCTGGCCGTTGACGGCGAGGACCTGCGCGCGGCCGGCGTCCCGGACGGCCCCGAGATGGGCAGGATCCTGAAACACCTGCTCGAACGCGTGATCGAAGACCCCGGCGCCAACACGACGAGCGCGCTGCTGGCGATCGTGCGGGCATCCCTGTCGCGGCCCGCGTGATCACCCGCCGGAGGCACCGCATCGCAGCAATGGGCTCTGGTCGGGCACGCTAACTTTACCGCGTGCCCGCTCTCGTCTACGCCAGCATCGCCGCCGCCGGCAACCTCCTCGGCGCGCTCGTCCTCACCACCAGCGGCTCGTGGAGCCGCCGGTCGCTGGAGTTCGTGCTGGCCTTTTCGGCCGGCTTCCTGGTTGCCGTCGCGCTCTCCGAACTCGCGCCTGAAGCCGTTGGGCGCGGCGGGGACGCCGCCGGACTGTGGATGCTTGGCGGGTTCGTGCTCGTCCACCTCACCCAGCACGCCCTCGTCGGACACTTCCATTTCGGCGAGGAAACGCACGAGGTCAGCAAGTCGGTCGGCGGGAGCGCACTCGTCGGACTGATGCTCCACACGTTCGTGGACGGCGTCGCGATCGCCACCTCGTTCGCGGTGAGC
>CAZLAU010000188.1:0-3363 GCA_964557615.1 uncultured Gemmatimonas sp. | reverse complement strand
CGCAGGTCGCGCAAGGCGCGCTCCGCGTAAAGCGCCTTCTTCTTCGCCTTGTCGCGCGGCGGGTCGGGCAGCTCCTCCAGCAGGCCGAAGTTTGCGTTCATCGGCTGGAAGTGCTTCGGGTCGGCCTCGCGCAGGTATCGGTAAAGCGCGCCGAGCATGGTCGTGGGCGGCGGCACCACGGGTGAGTCGCCCCGCAGCATCCGGTCGAGGTTGATCGCCGCGATCAGCCCGGTGGCCGTGCTCTCGGTGTAGCCCTCGACGCCGGTGAGCTGGCCCGCGAACAGCACCTGAGGATCGTCCCGCAGCGAGAGGTGCGGCGTGAGCGCGGCCGGCGAGTTCACGTACGCGTTGCGGTGGATCGACCCGAACCGCAGGAACTCGGCGTTCTCGAGCCCCGGGATCATCCGGAATACACGCTGCTGCTCCGGAATCCGGAGGCGTGTCTGGAAGCCGACCAGGTTGCGCATGCGACCCGCACGATCCTCCGAGCGGAGCTGCACCACGGCATAGGGCCAGCGGCCCGTGCGCGGATCGTCGAGCCCGACCGGTTTCATCGGCCCGAAGCGCAGCGACTCGCGCCCGCGCCGCGCGATCTCCTCGACGGGCATGCACCCCTCGAAGTACGGCACCTTGTCGAACTCGTGCGATGTGAACTGGTCGGCCTCGGAGAGCGCGGTGATGAACGCCTCGTACTGGTCGCGCGTCATCGGACAGTTGATGTACGCGTCGGACTCGCCCTCCATCGTCTCCTTGCCATAGCGCGACGCGCGAAAGACGATCGACTCGTCGATCGACTCGGCGGCGACGATCGGCGCAATGGCATCATAGAACGCGAGCGATTCCAGCCCCAGCCGCTTGCGCACCTGCTCGGCGAGTGCGTCGCTTGTGAGCGGGCCGGTCGCAATGATCCCCGGCGACGGAAGCACGGTGGCCTCTCCGCGCTCGACCCGGATGCGCGGATGCGCAGTGACCCGGTCGTGCACGCCCTGCGAGAACACGTCGCGGTCCACGGCGAGCGCCGTGCCACCAGGCACCCGCGCGGCGTCCGCGGATTCAAGCACAATCGAACCGAGCACGCGCATCTCGGCCTTGAGCAGCCCGTGCGCGTTGGTCACCTCGGTGCTCTTGAACGTGTTGGAGCAGACGAGTTCGGCGAGCCGGTCGGTCTTGTGCGCTGCCGTCATCTGCACGGGCCGCATCTCGTGGATGACGACATCGTGCCCGCGTTCGGCCAGCTGGAACGCGGCCTCGGACCCTGCGAGTCCGCCGCCGATGATGTGCACCGGTGCCATGGTCGCAAGTTATGCCGCCGGGCGTTCCAGCGGGGCCGAGCGCTTCCCCGCCGCATGCGAGCGCTTGGAGTTGCGTCCGGCGCCAAGCACAGCTACATACCTTGTAGCTCTATGTATATGCGGACGGAGTCTCCGATTGCCTGACCGCCTGATCAGCCTCGTGGTGCTGGCGGGGTTCTGGGTGCCGCCCGCCGTGATTGGCTGGTCAGCGGCACAAGCTGCCAACCGGACCGTTACGGCCGCACCCTCGAACCGGACCACAGGCGGGGAGACCCCGGCGCGCCCCTGGGCACGGCTCGCACTCACGGTGATTGGGTGGTCCTTGGCGTGGTTCCTCGTGAACCTTGTGGCGATGCCGCCATACGTTCCGGGTGCCACGGAAGATCCGAACTTCGCTCCGCCGGAGGCGGTGGCATGGCTCGCCCTGATTGCGGGCGCGGGTGTGCTGCCCGGCAGCGCGATCGCGTGCGCAGTCGCGTATCGCCTGCGATCGCGCGCCACCAGCGGCTGAGACGCCCCTCAATGGCGCCCCGACGAGCGGGCGCCCTCCGTCAGCTGATAGCCGCCTCGGCTCCTTCAGCCCCCGCCTCGAGCGGCTCGGCCACCGCCCACTCGTTCTGGCACTTCAGGCACCGCCGGAAATGTCCGCGGGTCCGGTTCGACTTGGCCTCGGCGCCGATGTTCCCGCATTCCGGGCACTTCTCGAGCACCGGCTTGTCCCAGCAGACGAAGTCGCACTTGGGATAGTTCTCGCAGCCGTAGAACGCCTTGCCGCGCTTCTTCGAGCGCCGCGCCGCGATGTCGCCGCCGTCCTTGGGGCACTTCACGCCGGTCGGCATCGAGCGCGTGCCGCGGCACTTCGGGAACGCCGAGCAGCCGAGGAACTCACCCGAACGGCCGCGCCGGATGACCATCTGCTTGCCGCACAGCGGGCAGATGTGCTCCGTGAGCACCGGCGGCACGCGTTCGCCCTTGAGCGGGCGAGTGTACTTGCACGTCTTCGGGTGGTTCTCACAGGCGACGAAGGGACCGAAGAATCCGCCCTTGGCCACGAGCTTTCCGCCGCACGTCGGGCACTTTTCGTTCGCCAGCGCCGACAGGTCGTGGGCTTCCTGGATCAGCCCCTCGTAGTCCACCGACGACAGGGCCTTGTCGAACGGTCCGTAGAACTCCTTGAGCACGCGCTGCCAGCCGAGCTTCCCTTCCTCGACCTTGTCGAGTTCGGCTTCCATCCCTGCCGTGAATCCCACGTTGAACTCGTTCGGGAACTGCTTGATCATCACCTTTTCGACGGACTCGCCGAGCGGCGTCGGGAAGAACCGGCGCTGCTCGAGCTCGGCGTAGTGCCGGTCGGTCAGCGTGGAAATGATGGACGCGTACGTTGACGGCCGGCCGATGCCAAGGCGCTCGAGTTCCTTGACGAGACTCGCCTCCGAAAAGCGCGGCGGCGGTTGCGTGAAGTGCTGGTTCGGCGTAATGGCGACGACGGGCGCGTGCTCGCCGGGTTCGATCGCCGGGAGCGCCTGCTCGTCTTCGAGCGCCTTGGACTCGCCTTCCTCGCGCGTCTCCTTGTACAGCGCCTGATAGCCCTGGAACTTCACGACCGATCCGGTCGCGCGGAACAGGTAGCGCTGCTTTTCCTGAATGTCGAAGTCCACCGTCGTCGTGTCGAAAATCGCCGGCGCCATCTGGCTGGCCATGAAGCGCTGCCAGATGAGGGTGTACAGCTTGAGCTGCTCGGGCGAGAGATGCTGCGCCACCGAATCCGGCGTGCGCGCCGGATCGGTCGGGCGGATGCCTTCGTGCGGCGAGTCGTCGTCGCCCGGCGCGCCGTACAGCATCGGCTTCGGCGCGAGGAATTCCGCCGGATACTGCGTTTTCAGGAATTCCCGTGCGGCCGTTACCGCGCTGAGCGCCACGCGCGTGTCGGGCGTGCGCATATACGTGATGAGGCCGACGGCGCCTTCGGCGCGACCGAGCTCGATGCCTTCGTAGAGGTTCTGCGCCAGCCGCATCGTGCGCTTGGAGCCGAAGCCCAGCTTCTTGGCGGCCTCCTGCTGGAGCGTGCTTG
>CAZLAU010000187.1:0-3374 GCA_964557615.1 uncultured Gemmatimonas sp. | reverse complement strand
CACGGTCGGGAACGCCGTGTACTGGCTGATCTGGAGCCCCACGATCCGGCCGTAACGGTTAACTTGCTCCACGACACGCGAGGAACGTGACCAAGCCCTCCGATCCGACCCCCGCCCACCGACGGGCTTCTGTCCTGATGCCGAATGCCGGCGTTTCAGGGAGTGGCGACCGCGGCACACACTGGTGCACGCGTGTCGCCGCCCGCGCCGGTTATGCGTTCGCCGCCGACCTGGCCATTCCCGCCAAGACTGCGACGGCCGACGCATGGCATATGGTGTGCGGCGCGATCGGCCTCACGGAAGAGGAGTTCGCGGGCCTGGTCGTCACGCACGCCCGAGTGGGGGCGGCCCGCTGGAATCAGGCCGATGGTCAGGCCATGCGCCTGGTGCCGGAGCGCATTGCCCGCCAGTTCAACGTGTTCCCGTTGCGCGAGGACGATCGGGCCATCTTTATCGCCACGGCGGATCCGAATGACCTCGACGCCGAGCAGATGCTCGGATTTGCGTCGGGTCGTGTTCCGGTGTTCGAGATCGCCACGCCAAGCGCGATCGCGACGGCGATCGATGCCGGCTACGCGCCGGTCGGGCTCGCCGAAAAGGTCGTCAAGGCCGCCGGTGGCGACGTGGCCGAGATGGTGCGCGTGGTGGCTGAAGTGGGGCCTGAGCGCGTCAACCTTGACGACGCCGACGCCGCCCCGATCATCTCGCTCGCGAACCTGATCCTGCGCGACGCCGTTGCACAACGCGCCAGTGACGTCCACATCGAACCCGGCCGAACGCACGGCGTCGTCCGGTTCCGCGTGGACGGCGTGATGCGGGAGTACCTGCAGCTGCCGATGCCCGTGCATAATCGCGTGGTATCCCGCATCAAGGTGACTGGCCAGCTCGACATCGCCGACCGGCACCGCCCGCAGGACGGACGTTGCCGCGTGCAGATCGCGGACAAGTTCGTCGATCTGCGGATCTCGACGGTACCGACCCGGGAGTCCGAGAAGATCGTCATTCGCGTGCTCGATTCGGCGAACACGAAACGGCTCGACGAACTCGAACTTCCCGCGAAGGAACTGGCGCGCATCAAGCGTCTCGTCGAGCAGCGGGATGGCATCGTCATCGTCACCGGCCCCACCGGCTCGGGAAAAACGACGACGCTCTACGCGGCGCTCAACGAGGTCGCGAAGGGCGAACTGAACATCACCACGATCGAGGACCCGGTCGAGTATGAATTGCTCGGCGTCACCCAGATTCAGGCCGACGCGCGGCGGCAGGTGACCTTCGCGTCGGCGCTTCGTGCCGTGCTCCGGCAGGATCCGGATGTGATTTTCGTGGGCGAAGTGCGCGACGCAGAAACCGCCGAGGTGGCCGCGCACGCGGCACTGACCGGTCACCTCGTGCTGACGACCCTGCATACAAACGACGCGGCCGGCGTGGTCGCGCGTCTCGGCGATCTGGGGCTGGACCGCGCGACAGTCGCGTCGTCGTTGCGCGGCGTGCTGGCACAGCGCCTGGTGCGACGCCTCTGCCCGCGGTGTGCCGTCCCGTACGGCGTGCCCCGCACTCCGGAGGAGCGCCGGCTCGTCGCCGCGGCCGGCCTCACACCGATGCGCCGGGCGCCCGGCTGCGACGAGTGTGGCAACACCGGCTACCGCGGCCGGGTTGCCGTGCCGGAAGTCATCGTGGTCAGCGAAGCGATCGCCGAACTGATCACAGCTGGTGCAGGTCACGCGGCGCTCGTCCGCGCGGCCAAGGCTGAGGGCACGCGCCTCATGCTCGAAGTCGCCCTCGACAAGGTGGCCCGCGGCGACACGTCGCTCGAGGAAGTGGAGCGCGTGATCGGCCTCGGCGATGCCGGGGTCTCGGGTTCGGTCGCCGCCGTGGCGAAAGGCGCCCCGCCCGGGCCCGCGAATGGCGACGCCGCGCAGGCGGAACCACGCGTGCTCGTCACCGATGACGATCCCGTGATTCGTGCCGTGGTCGAGGCCCTGCTCAAGGACGCGCACATCGGCGTCGTGACCGCCGACAGTGGCGAACGGGCTCTCGACCTGCTGAAAACCGATGGGCCATTCGACCTCGCCATTCTCGACCTCGGCTTGCCGGGTCTCGACGGCCGCTCCGTGCTCCGCCGGATTCGCCGGGACCCGGCGCACAATCGCATGCCCGTGATCGTGCTCACGGGAAGCGACGAGCACGGCGACGAGGTGGCGGTGATGGACGAGGGCGCCGATGATTACCTGCGCAAGCCGATCGCAGACGCACGTTTCGTGGCCCGATGCCGGGCCGCGATCAGGCGCCAATCGATGAGGACGTCATGACCGGACGGCCGCCAACACCTGATCCGCGCGAGGCCGCGCTCGCCCGCGCCGCCGACCTCGTCGAGCGCGAGGACGCGGAGGCCCGCGAGGCGATCGCGAGGGCCGTGCCCGCGCGCCGACGCCTCGAGTTCCTCGTTGCCGCGCTTGCGGTCGCCAACGTGTTCGCCTGGCTGGTCTTTCCCCCGAAAGCGCCCGACGCCAGTGACCAGCGTCAGCCGGCGGCAGTCGAGTCGGATCTCCGCATTACCGTGACCACCGTCGCGACGGACCTCGAGGAATGGCGCGCGGCCAATGGCGGGCGCCTGCCTGACTCGCTTGAGCAGGCGGGGTTGGCCGCCGACGGCATCGAGTACGTGCGACTCGACAGTGTCGCGTTTGAAGTCCGCGGCACCGACGGAACGATCCGGGTCACGTACGACTCGCGAACGCCCGTTGCCGACTTTCTAGCCGTATCGAGGTCCACGCCGTGACCCGCCGCCGCGGATTCACGCTGGTGGAACTCATGGTCGTCGTGACGATCATCGGGATCCTGGCGCGTATCGCCATTCCGAAGTACCAGCAGGTCCGGTTGCGCGCGCGGGCTGCCGCGATGATCAGCGAACTGAACGTGATCCGTGGCGCCGCGTATCAGGCCTACGAGAACAACGGGGTGTGGCCGGCCGAAACCGGGACGGGAAAGGTCCCGGCAGCCATGAAGTCGCTGCTTCGCAACGGATTCAGCTTCACCCCGGAGCCAGGCGTGCGATACGACTGGCGGCTGGCCGGCATGTCCGGTGGCAATCCGGCGCGGGCGACGGCGAATGCGACGATGGGCATGGGCATCAGCACGACCGACCTCGTGCTTCGAGCCGAGGTGCAGCGGCAGCTCAAGGCGCAGCCGACGCTGGTGACCGGCGGAATCGTGTACTGGCTGATCTGGGGCCCGACGACCAAGCCCTAGCGGTGGGCTCGACTGCCGAAGCCGTAGCGGGTCGGCGCGAACGGCGCGTATAATCGATCAGCTGATCAATCTCCCCAGGAGGCTCCGTGCCCGTTTCACGACGCGATTTTCTCTCGACCGTCGGC
>CAZLAU010000186.1:0-3581 GCA_964557615.1 uncultured Gemmatimonas sp. | reverse complement strand
TGGCAGGCGCCACGGTGATCGAGTCGCCGGTGTGCACGCCCATCGGGTCGAGATTCTCGATCGAGCAGACGATGACGACGTTGTCCTCGCAGTCGCGCATCACCTCGAGTTCGAACTCCTTCCACCCCAGCAGGGACCGCTCGATCAGGACCTGCGATATCGGCGACTCCGCGAGTCCCTGACGCACGATCATCTCGTACTCCTCGCGGTTGTACGCGACGCCGCCGCCCGACCCGCCGAGGGTGAACGCCGGCCGGATGATCGCCGGGAAGCCCGTGAACTCTGCGATCTCGAGCGCCTCATCCCACGTCGTGGCAATACGACCCTCCGGGCACCGCAGTCCGATCTTCACCATCGCCTCGCCGAACAGCTTGCGGTCCTCGGCGACCGCAATTGCGCGGGCATTCGCACCGATCAGCTCCACTCCGTACTTCTCGAGCACGCCGCGGTTGTACAGGTCCATCGCCACGTTCAGCGCCGTCTGGCCGCCCATCGTGGCGAGCAGCGCGTCCGGCTTCTCGCGCGCGATGATGCGCTCCACGAACTCGGGCGTCACCGGTTCGATGTACGTGGCGTGGGCGATCTCGGGATCCGTCATGATGGTGGCCGGATTCGAGTTCACCAGGATCACGTGGAAGCCTTCGTCGCGCAGCGCCTTTGCCGCCTGCGTGCCCGAATAGTCGAACTCGGCGCCCTGCCCGATGACGATCGGGCCGGAACCGATGAGGAGGATGCGGTGGATGTCTGTGCGACGGGGCATCAGCGACTGGCGTGGGGCGCGGGTGGTGGGTGAGGGGGCGCGTGCGGGCGCCCGCGAAAGTTACCCTCGCGTCAGCCCATCTCGGCAGCGATGACGTCGCGAATTATCTCGGCAAGTCCGAGCCGCGGGAACCAGCCCGTGTCGTCGCGAATGCGGTTGTTCCGGCCGGCCAGGTGCGGCACGTCGACCGTGCGCTGCAGGCCGCCGTCGGGCACGAACTCGACATTCGCCCCGAGCGCCTCCGCCACCTGCCGAGCGACGTCGGCGATCGTCACGGCGGCGCCGCTCGATACGTTGTAGACCTCGCCCGGCAGGCCGTCCTCGACGAGGGCGACATACGCGCGCACCACGTCCTCGACGTGGAGGAAGTCACGCGATACGCTCGTGTTGCCGATCGGCGTGCTGGCATTCGACGTGCGCCGCGCCGCGAGCACGCGGCGCACCAGCCCGGGAATGACGAAGTCGGCCGATTGACCGCGACCGCTGTGGTTGAACGACCTCGTGCACACCACGCGCACGCCGGCGCGGCGGAACGCGGCCAGCGCGAAGTTCTCCTGCGCCATCTTGCTCGCGGCATACGGGGTCATGGGCCGGCACTCCGCCTCCTCCGGCAGCGGAAGCGCGGACCGGTCGTGCTTGCCGTACTGCTCTCCGCTGCCGACGATCAGCACCACGGGGTCGAGTGCGCCCGCTGCCTTGCGCTCCTCGAGCACGTCGAGCAGCCGCACCGCAATGCCGACGTTCGTGTCGAGGGCAAGCGCCGGGTCACGACCGGCCGCGGGCAGGAATGCGACGCCGGCCAGGTGAAACACCGCGTCGGGCCTCGCATCGTCCACCGCGTCGCGCACCGCGTCGGCGTGGAGGAGGTCGTCGCGCCGCCAGCGGACCAGCGCGTGATCCTCGGCCGACAGGACGCCGTGCGCAGGCGCGCCGACGAGCGACGAGCCCACCACCGACCAGCCGTGCCGCACGAGCTCACGGCAGAGCCACTGGCCGGCGAATCCGCCGGCACCCGTGACCAGCGCGCGCCGCTCGGCCACGTCAGCGCGCGACGGGCGCGGCGGAATGCCGGGCGACGTCGGCGTCGACCATCATCCGGACGAGTTCCCGGAAACGCACCTTCGCCTCCCACCCGAGTCGCTCGCGCGCGCGCGAGGCGTCGGCGACGAGCAGTTCCACTTCGGCCGGACGGAGGTACTTGTCCGACTGCCGCACGTATTGCCGGTAGTCGAGCCCCTTGTACGAAAACGCCTCCTCGCACAGCTGGCGTACGCTCCACGTCTCGCCCGTGCCGATCACGAAATCCGACGGCTCCGGTTGCTGCAGCATCCGCCACATCGCGTCGACGTAGTCGCCGGCGAAGCCCCAGTCGCGCCGCGCATCGAGGTTGCCCAGCTCGACGTGGTCGCCAAGCCCGAGGACGATGCGCGCCACGGCGTCGGTCACCTTGCGGGTGACGAACTCGAGGCCGCGACGCGGGCTTTCGTGGTTGAACAGGATCCCGCTCACGGCGTAGAGGCCGAACGATTCCCGGTAATTCACCGTGATCCAGTGGCCGTAGACCTTGGCCACACCGTATGGCGACCGCGGATAGAACGGCGTGTCCTCATCCTGGGGTGTCTCGACGACCTTGCCGAACATCTCGCTCGAACTCGCCTGGTAGAACCGGGCCTTGGGCGCCGCGCGCTTCACGGCCTCGAGCAGGCGCGTGACACCGATCGCCGTGAACTCACCGGTCAGCACCGGCTGCGTCCACGACGTCGCGACGAAACTCTGGGCCGCGAGGTTGTAGATCTCGTCCGGCGACGTCTCCTCGATCGCGTCCATGAGCGACGTCTGGTCGAGCAGGTCGGCCGACACGAGCTCGATCCGGTCGATCAGGTGCGCGATCCGGTCGTACGGCGTGGTGGAACTCCTCCGGACGATACCGACGACGCGGTATCCCTTGGCAATCAGGAACTCCGCGAGGTAGGAGCCATCCTGGCCGGTGATGCCGGTGATGAGTGCGGTTGGCACGGGTCGAAGGATGCGGGTTGCGGGTGATGCGAGCGACGGCGAGATGCCGGGCAGGCCCAACTCCAATTTGCAGGCCCGGCCGGCGCCCCGCCTCCAGTTGCGCGAAAGGGAGCCGACACGGCTCCCTTTCGTCAGTCTTCCGTCGGCGGCCGGAGCCTACTTGGCGGCGAGGACCAGACCGGCGCCTCGCGGCGCGCGTCGGATCTTGTTCGCGTGCAGGCAGCGCGTGCAGACCTTCACGCGAATCACCTTTCCGTCCGAGACGATGCGCGCGACCTGGAGGTTCGGCTTCCAGGTGCGGCGCGTCTTGTTGTTGGCGTGCGAGACGGCGTTCCCGAAGGTGACGCCCTTGCCGCACACGTGGCACTTATGACGGTCAATGGCCATGGCTCAACCCTCGATCAGCTCGATGCGCGCCATCTCTGCCGCGTCACCCTTGCGGTGCCCGGTCTTGATGATGCGCGTGTACCCACCCTTTCGCGTCGCATACCGCGGGCCGATCTCCTTGAACAGCTTGTCGGCCGCCTCGCGCTTCTGGACGTGCCGGCCCGCGAGGCGCCGCGCGTGCAGCGTGCCTGTCTTGGCCTTCGTGATCAGCTTTTCGACGAACGGGCGCAGTTCCTTGGCCTTGGCCTCGGTCGTGACGATCCCGCCGCTCTCGATCAGCGATGTCGCGAGATTGCGGAGCAGCGCGAGGCGCTGTTCACTCGTGCGGCGCAGTGAGCGCCCTGCCTTGCGGTGACGCATTGACTATTCCTCGCCCTCGTCATCGGGCGCGTTGGCGGCGGCGCGGCTGGGCGGCGTG
>CAZLAU010000185.1:0-3702 GCA_964557615.1 uncultured Gemmatimonas sp. | reverse complement strand
GCGTGCGGCTCGCGCCTCAAGCAGCACTACACCTGCACCAAGGACGGCGAGACGGTCTCGAGGGACGACACGGTGAAGGGATACGAGTTCGCCAAGGGGCAGTACGTGGTCCTCTCGCCGGAAGAGATCAAGGCGCTCGAAGAGAAAGCCACCGGCGCGATCGACATCATCGAGTTCGTGCCGCTCGCCAAGATCGATCGCGTCTACCTCGAAAAGGTCTACTACCTCGGCCCCGACAAGGGCGGCGATCGCGCGTACCGCCTGCTCGCGGCCGCGCTCGAAGAGACCGGGCTCGCCGCGCTCGGCCAGTACGCCGCGCGCGGCAAGCAGTACCTCGTCACGCTGCGCCCGTCGAACGGGGTGCTGGTGATGGAGCAGCTGCACTACGCCGACGAGGTGCGGCCCACCACCGAAGTCACGATCCCCGAGGGCGAGGTCAAGGCGCAGGAGCTTGCGATGGCCAAGCAACTCATTGCGCAGACCGCGAGCGAGGAGTTCAAGCCGGAGAAGTACAAGGACACCGTGCGCGACCGCGTGCTCGAGGCGATCCAGAAGAAGGTTGAAGGCCAGGAGATCACCGCGGACGCCCCGGCCGACGGCGGCGCGAAGATCCTCGACTTGATGGAGGCGCTGAAAGCGAGCCTCGCGAAGGCCTCGTGACGCCGGCCGCGCGCCGGCGCCGGCGTCCGGATCCCGGCCGATGAGGCTGCTCGCCGGCACGAGCGGGTACGCCTTCAAGGAATGGAAGGGGCCGTTCTACCCCGAGGATCTCAAGGACGACGCAATGCTCGGCTTTTACGCGGGCAAATTTCCCACCGTCGAGATCAACAACACGTTCTATCGGCTGCCCAAGGAGCCCGTGCTGCTCGACTGGGCGTCGCAGGTGCCCGAGTCCTTCTCGTTCGCGATCAAGGCGAGCCAGAAGATCACGCACTTCATGCGGCTCAAGCCCGAGTGCGCCGACGCGCTGGCGTTCCTCATCAAGAACACCGCGGTGCTCGGCGCCCGCCTCGGGCCGATCCTCTTCCAGCTTCCGCCCAACCTCAAGAAGGACCTCGACCGGCTGAAGGCCTTTCTCGCGCTGCTCCCCGCCGATCGCCGGTACACGATCGAGTTCCGGAACGACACCTGGTTCGAGGACGACGTGTATGCCGTGCTGCGCGAGCGCGACATCGCGCTCTGCGTCACGGAGCAGCCGGAGTTCTCGGGTGCAGTCGTCGCCACGGCGACCTGGGGCTACGCGCGGCTGCACAAGCTCGACTACACGGCAGCGGAGCTCGCCGAGTGGGCGAAGCGGATCGCGGCCCAGCCGTGGAGCGACGCGTACGTGTACTTCAAGCACGACGAAGGTGAAGGCTCGGGACCCCCGGCCGTAAGCACGTTCATTCGCGCGTTCGGCGCGTAGCGGCGCGGGCCACGCCGTGATCGTCCACCTCGTTGACGGCACCTACGAACTGTACCGTCACTTCTACGGACAGCGACGGTTCAACGAGGGGCAGGACAAGCCTTACGCAGCGGTGCGCGGTGTGCTGCACAACGTGCTGGAAGGACTCGAGGGCGGCGCGACCCACATCGGCGTCGCAACCGATCACGTGATCGAGTCGTTCCGGAACGACCTCTGGCCGGGATACAAGACCGGCGAGGGCATCGACCCGGCACTCTGGGCGCAGTTTCACCCGCTCGAGGATGCGCTCCGCGCGCTCGGCGTGGCGGTGTGGGCGATGGAAGAGTTCGAGGCCGACGACGGCCTCGCCTCGGCGGCGCACCTGGCCGCGCGCGATCCGCGGGTGGAACAGGTCGCCATCTGGACGCCGGACAAGGATCTCTCGCAGATGGTGCGCGGCGATCGCATCGTGCAGGTGGATCGCAAGAACCACAACGTCCGGAACGAAGCAGGCGTGATCGCCAAGTTCGGCGTCGCACCGGCGCTCATTCCGGATTATCTCGCCCTCGTCGGCGACTCGGCCGACGGCTTTCCCGGCATTCCCGGTATCGGCGCCAAGACCGCCGCCCGGCTCCTCAACAAGCACGGGCCGATTGACGCGTTCCCGGACGATGTCCTTGGCGACAGGAAGCCGGACGCCCTGCTCTTTCGCACGCTCGCAACGCTGCGTACCGACGCGCCGCTTTTCGCCGACGTGGACGAGACTCGGTGGCGCGGGCCGACCCCGCAGTTCGCCGAGTGGGCGGAACGGATCGGCGACGTGCGGCTCGCCGAACGCGCCCACGCCGTTGCGACCGAGGGACCGAGCGCGCGAGCAAAGTCGGGATGGACCGTGGGCCCGAAGCCGGACAGCGCCACATGACGCATCGCCTTTCCAAGTCGCGGTTCATCGCCGGCTGGCAGTGCACGAAGCAGCTCTGGTGGCGCGTGCACGAACCGCTCGCGGAAGAACTGCAGCCCGACGTCGTCTTGCGCGACCTCTTCGACCAGGGAATTCAGGTGGACGAGCGCGCCCGCGCCGAATGGCCGGACGGCCTGCTCATCGAGGGCGCATATGATGATCCGACGCGCGTCGGACGAACGGCCGCGGCAATCAACGCCGGAGAGTCGGTCATCTTCAACGCCTGTTTGGAAGCCGATGGCGCCTTTTGCGCGGTGGACGTGCTCGAGCGCAATGAAATCGGCTGGACGCTCATCGAGGTGAAGTCGGCCAGTGAACTGAAGGACAAGCACCTCGCCGACGTCGCCTTTCAGGTGCACGTGGCGCGGCGGGCCGGCACGACGATTACACGCGCCGAGGTGATGCACTTGAATCGCGAGTACCGCCACCCCGGCGGGATGCCGCTCTTCGTGCGGGTTGATGTCACCGAGCAGATTGCGCCCTACCTGCCGGAAATCGGCGACCGGATTGCCGAGCAGCTCGAAGCTCTCGACGGACCGCTCCCGGAACGGGCGGTGGGTCCCCATTGCTGGGAGCCGGCGGAGTGTCCGTTCTTCGCGCGGTGCTGGCCGGATGATCCCGACCACATTCGCCATATGTGGAACGTCGGCCCGAAGAAGACCTGGGGCTGGATGCAGAAAGGCGTGCACACGATGAGCGCGATTCCGCCGACTGAAAGACTCAACGACAAGCAGAAGCGGCAGCTGCGGGCACAGCGTGAAAGGACGCTGATCGTCGAGCCGGGGCTTGCCGAGGCGATCCGGCCCGCCGCAGAGGCGAGGCGACTCGGATTTCTCGACTTCGAGACGGTTGGCCGGGCGCTCCCGGTCTGGGACGGGCTTGGTCCGTGGCACGCGGCGGCTGCGCAGTTCAGTTACCACGAGCGCGGCCCGGATGGCGCGGTGACCCACGCGGAGTTTCTGGCCGAGGGACCCGACGATCCGGCGGATCCGCCTGACGATCCGCGCGAGCCGATCGCGCTTGCCATGCTCGCGGCCACGCAACACGCTGATCGCGTGGTGATCTACACGACGTTCGAGGCCACACGCATCAAGGAGCTCGCGGCGCGGCTGCCGCACCTCGCCGAGCCGCTGCTCGCGCTGAAGGAGAAGCTGTGGGATCTCCAGCCGGTGGTGGCGAACAACGTGTACCACCCACGCTTCATGGGCAGCTATTCGCTCAAGTACGTGCTCAATCCGCTCGTTCCCGAGCTCAGCTACAACGATCTGGTGATCATTGATGGAATGACGGCGAGCGTGGAGATCGCGCGTCTGCTCTTTGTTTCAGGCCGGATTCCGAGGGCCGAACGCGACAAGAC
>CAZLAU010000184.1:0-3718 GCA_964557615.1 uncultured Gemmatimonas sp. | reverse complement strand
GGCTCGTACTCGGTCCATCCCATCACCGTGCACACGTGGCCTGCCGCAAGGAACGCCTGGACCCGGTTGTCCGGGGCCTGCATGATCGCCGAGATCGCCGGCGGCACCGTCACGTGCGACACCAGGACGCTGAAGTTCGTGACGCCCAGCTCGCGCGCGCGCCAAACCGCCATCGCGTTCGCCGGTGCGGTCGTCTCGAACCCGACCGCAAAGAACACGACCTCACGGTCGGGGTTGCGCCGCGCCATGTCCAGCGCGTCGAGCGGTGAATAGACGATGCGTACCGAGCCGCCGCGCGCCCGCACCGCCTGCAGGTCGCATTCGCTGCCCGGCACACGCAGCATGTCGCCGAATGACGTGAAGATCACGTCCGGCCGGGCCGCGAGCGCGAGCGCCTTGTCGATCTGCTCGAGCGGCGTCACGCACACCGGGCACCCGGGTCCGTGGATCATCTCGACCGCGCCTTCGAGCAGCTCGTCGAGACCCTGCCGTACTATTGTATGCGTCTGCCCGCCGCACACCTCCATCATCGTCCACGGACGGGTCGCAGTGCGGCGGATGCGGTCGATGAGCTTTTTCGCGATCGCCGCGTCACGGTACTCGGTCAGGTACTTCATGACCGCGTTCCCGGATCCGCCACCCCCGATGCCGGCTCGACGGCCTCGGCGATCCAGTCGAGCTCATCGAGCTGGCTCATCTCCCGAAGCACCTCGAACGTTCGCTTCGCCTCGGCTTCGTCCACCTTCGAGATCGCAAACCCCACGTGGACGATGACGTAGTCCCCGACATCCACCTGGTCTGCGACGTACGCGAGGCACACCTCGCGGCACACACCCCCGAAGTCGACGACTCCCTGCGGGAACCCGCCCTCATCCCACCGCTTCGTGATCCGCCCTGGAATTCCCAGACACATTGCTCGGCCCGCCCGGTCAATGGGAAGCCGCCTGACCCAGCGGGCCGGGCGACAATGAGCGCAACCTACCGGTGACCGGCGGGCCGGTTAAGAAGGAAAATTCCTTCGATGCGTCGGGGAACTTCCGACGCGCGCCACGCCATTCCCTGAGTTTCAGCGGCGACGCACGGGCGTATCCTGCATCACCGGTCCGGCCGTAACGGATCGGGACGACGGAGGCGACTCATGAGCCGCGTGCGTGAAAAGCACCGGGGTACGGCAGCACGGTCCGCGCTCGATGCCCTGCTGGACGCCGAACGGGAGATCGCCCAGCAATCGGCGGCGATTGCCGACGAGTGCCGCAAGATCGTTGACGCGGCACGCGCCGATGCCGCGCGCGTCGACCAGGCGGCGCGCGCCCAGCTTGCGCGTGAACTTGACGAACTCCGTGAGACGGCCGCGGCGGACCGAACGAGGGCCGAGCGCGACGTCGAGGACGAGATGCAACGGGCGATGTCCCGATACAACGCCCTGACCGACGCCGACGTGCACCGCCTTGCGGATGACCTCGCGACACAGGTCACGTCGCTCGACCCGTGGCGGGGTACGGCACCATGATCGTGCCGATGAGTCGGGTCCGCATCCTCGGACCGCGAGACCGGCTCGACGCGACGCTGGCGGCCGTTCAGGACTTTGGCCACATGCACCTCGCCGACGATGCCACGCACACGGGCACCGCGCCGGCACGCCTCGACGCCAGGACTTCCCGCCGACGCCGGCAACTCGTGCGCGTCTTGGGGGACCTCGAGCACGCGCTGCGCCTCATTGACGCCGAAGACGGACCACGCGTGACGCCGCCGGTCAGTCCGCCGACGCCAGGCGAGATGGCGGGGTGGGCCTGCCTCGCGAACCGTGTCCGCCGGACCGCCGCAGCGCTGCGCGAACGCGAGAACGCGCTCGAGGACGAACGCGCAATGCTGGCGCGGTATCGCGATTTTCTCACGGCCGTGCTGCCGTCGGTGCGGAAGATCAAGGCGTCACCGCGCCTGACCAGCCATGCCGTGGTCGTGCCCGCATCGGCGCGGGAAGCCGTCGAGCTGCTCGCCGGTGCACTGCGCGACGAGCTGGGAGCCGAGTTCACGATGTCCACGCACGCACTCGCCGGCGGCGACATCGCCGTGCTGCTCGTGCTTCCTGCGGAATTCAGCGAACGTCTTGCATCGCGCCTGGTGGAGGCGCGGGTTCCGGAGGTCCCGCTTCCCGAGGCCTTTCGCGACCGCCCGCTCGACGAGGCGATTCCGATGATGCTCGAGCGGCTGCGCAGCATCCCGGCGATGGCCTCCGAGTTGCAGGCGCGACGGCGCGCGCTCGCGCGTGATCGCGCGCCCGCATTGCGCGCGGCGCGCGCGGCGATCGGCGACTGGCTCTCAGCCGCCACGGCGCAGGAACGAACGCACGTGACGGCTCATGCCTTCGCCATTGATGGATGGGTTCCGGGGCCGCGGGTGACCGACCTCGCCAGCCGCGTGACGCGTGCCGGCGGACCAGCAGTCGTGGTGGAGACCGTGGCCCGTGAGCAGTGGGGCAAGGAGGACGCGCCCGTCTCGCTGTCGAACCCCCGCCTCTTCCGGCCGTTCGAGGGACTGCTGAGGCTCCTCCCGTTGCCGCGGTACGGAACGATCGATCCGACGCCGTTTGTCGCGGTCTTTTTCCCGCTCATCTTCGGCATGATGCTCGGCGACGCCGGCTACGGCATCGTCCTCGCCGTGGGCGCGCTCGCGCTCCACCGCCGAAGCGCGGCGGGTTCGCTGCTGCGCACGATCACGGAAATCGCCGGCCCGTGCGCCGCGTTCACCATCATCTTCGGCGTGCTGTACGGCGAGTACTTCGGCGACTTCGGGCGCCGCGTGTTCGGGCTGCCGGTGCTCCTGATCGATCGCGAGCACGCAGTCATCGCCGCGCTGGCGGCCGCCATCGGACTCGGCGTCGTGCACATCGTCCTTGGCCTGGTGCTCGGCGCGATCACGGCGCTTCACGGGCACCCGCGGGCGGCGATCGGCCGCGGGATCTCGGCGCTGATGGTCCTGCTCGTGACCGGTGCGCTGCTGGCGGCCTTCGGCCTGCTGCCGGCTCGACTCTTCACCCCTGCCGTGGTCGCCTTGCTCGTCGCATTTCCCGTCCTCGTGTTCGCCGAAGGGATGATCGCGCCCATCGAGCTGCTGGCGACCTTCGGGAACGTGCTGTCGTACGCGCGCATCATGGCCATCGGCACGGCGTCGGTCATGCTCGCCGTCGTGGCAAATCAGATGGTCGGCGCCGTCGGCAGCACGGCGGTCGGCCTCGTGTTCGCACTGCTGTTCCACCTCGTGAACTTCGCGATCGGCCTGTTCAGCCCCGCGATTCACGCCCTCCGCCTGCAGTACGTGGAGTTCTTCGGAAAGTTCTACAGTCCCGGCGGCACGCCGTACCAGCCGTTCAGGCGCGGCGGGCCGGGCCTCAATCTCAGACCCCTGTGAGGAGCATCGCATGATCAACATGTGGATTGCCATCGCCGCCGCTGCTGCGATTGGCCTGACAGCGATCGCGACGGCGTGGGCGCAGTCGCGCATCGGTGCAGCCGCCGCGGCGAGCCTCGCCGAGAAACCCGAGTTGGCCGGCACCGCGATCATCCTCGTCGCGATCCCGGAGACGATGGTCATTCTCGGCTTCATCATCGCCGTCCTGCTGATTCTCCGGTCCGGTGGCTGACACGCACGAGCCCGCCGATCCCAGCGGACTCCTCGACGAGCTCTACCGGAGGGCCGCGGCCGAGGCCGACGTCGCGCG
>CAZLAU010000183.1:0-3741 GCA_964557615.1 uncultured Gemmatimonas sp. | reverse complement strand
GGACTCGGCGGGCCACCTGCCGCACTGGGAGCAGCCCGCGGTGACGCACGCGGCGCTGTTCAGCTTCCTGCGGGAAAATGCCGCGTCAATGCCTGCCACCGTGCCTGGCACGACGCGCGTGGCGCGCACGCCCTGACGACGGGTCAGCCGATATTGCGCGCGGCGGAGAGGTAGAGGATCACCGACGTGCCGACGCCGGCTGTACTCTGGATGGTCATGAAGCCACGCTGTTCCTGCATCAGCCGGTACACGGCGGCCAGTCCGAGGCCGGTGCCAAGCCCTTCTGGCTTCGTGGTGAAGTAGGGCTCGGCCGCGCGACGAAGCGTGGCGTCGTCCATTCCGGTCCCGGTGTCGGTGACGGCGATGGCGACGAACTCGCCGGTGGCCGCCACCATCGAATGGGACCCGCCGGCCTGCACGTCGTTCGCGCGAACAACCGATATTTCGAGCGTTCCACTTCCGGCCATCGCATCGCGCGCGTTCGTGATCACGTTGAGCAGGCACTCCTCCATCGCCACGTGGTCGGCGAGCACGGGGGGAAGGTCGGGCTCGATGTCGATCGTCAGCGTGATGCCCGTCCGGAGCAGCCGGCGCGCGGGACGTTCAATCGCCCGGATCATCTGCGACACGCATAGCGGCGCGACTGCGATGGCATCGCCGCGCGTACCGCGGACGAGTCGGCGCACGAGTTCGGCGCCACTGTTCGCGGCCGCGCGCAAGTCCTCGATGGCGGCCGCCCCCTCGGAGGCCGGGTCGAGGGTCGGCGCAATGGCCTCTGCGCTGGAGGTGATCACGGTCAGCAGGTTGTTGAAGTCGTGCCCGATGCCGCCCGCGAGGGCGCCCAGTGCCTCGAGGCGTTCCACGCGCGCGGCGCGCTGTGCGCGAGCATTGTACGCCGAGACGTCACGGATGCTGGCCATCAGGCGTCCGTCGTGCAGCCGCCGCGACAACACGTCCACGCGCAGCTCGGTTCCATTCTTGCGCTTGAGCGTGCGCTGCACGTGCAGCGGCTCGCCACGGGACAGCGCCTCCAGCGACGCCCGCACGAGCGGACGCTCGCGCACGGCGTACAGCTGGTGGGTCTGCATGCGACACAGCTCGCTCTCGTCGTAGCCCGTGAGGTCGCACGCGGCGGGATTCACGTGGCGGATCCATCCCTCGGCGCTCGCCGTGAAGATGGCGTCGGCCGACTGCTCGACGAGCTCGCGGTGCAGCGCTTCGCGCTCTCGCAGCGCCTCCTCGGCCATCCATTGTTCGGTGATGTCGCGAAAGGTCACCATCACGCCACCGATCGCCCGGTCGCCGAACCGGTTCACAGCCACGGCCTCCACGCGCCGGGACTGGCCGCCGGCGCCGATGGCGCGGAACGCCGCCCTGGCCGCGCCGTCGAGTCGCGTGGCAACCTTGGTGAACTCGCGGTGTACGGTGGCGCGGTCGGCCGGATGGACGAACGCCATCGCGTCGTGCCCCTCGATCCGGCCCGCGTCCAGCTGCATCAGCGAGGCAACGGCCGCGTTGGCGTACTCGATCCGGAGATCCGCGTCGCAGATGACGACGCCCTCGCCGATGGATGACAGCACCCGCCGCGCGATGCGGCGGTCAACGGCCCGGGGAATGAAGCGCAACCACACCACGGTCAGCCGCTTCCTGGCGGCACGACCATCGCCGCACAGGCGTTGCGCAGGCGATCGAGGTCGGACGACTTGTCGAAGAAATCGTCCGCTCCGGCATCACGGCACCGGTTCCGGTACGGTTCCGACACGTGATTCGTCACGACGAATACCCGGATGGCCGGCCGAAGCAGCTTGATCGTCTGCAGCACCGGGAGCCCGCTGCCGGTCCGAAGCGTCAGGTCGAGCAGCACAAGATCCGGCTTCGTGCGCAGGATCGCGCCGATCGCCTCGTCCGAGTCAACGGCCTCGCCCACCACGGTCACACCCGGAACGGAGCCGAGGAGCGTCCGGTGCGCCTCGCGCATCGGCTCGGAGTCCTCAACAATGAATACGCGCATGACGTACGGTACTGGCGCCCGCGCGACGCACGCTGTCGGTATGCGCAGCGTTCTGCTGTAGGAAATCGCCTACAGCGGTTGCGCGGATCAGCCTTCGCCGAGCCCGTGTGTGAGCACGTACTTCACCAGGTCGGCGTTGGTGCGCACGCCGAGCTTGGCGAGCAGGCGGGTGCGGTAGGTGCTCGCCGTCTTGGGGCTGATCTTGAGCGCCGCGCCGATCTCCTTGAGACTCTTCCCCGCGCCGATTCGGCGAAGCACGTCGAGCTCGCGGTCGGAGAGCTGTGTATGCAACGGACGCTCGTCGTCGCCGATGTCGCTCGCCAGCAGTTCAGCGAGACTCGGGGTCACGTAGCGGCCGCCGCGCGCAACCTTCCGGATGGCCTCGATGAGATGTTCCGGCGACTGATCCTTGCTCAGGTATGCGAAGGCGCCTGCCGCCAGGGCGCGCTTGGCGTACATGCGCTCGGAGAACATGCTGAGCACGATCACGCGCAGCCGTGGGTGGTCGGTGCGCATCCGCTTCAGGATGTTCGCGATCCCCGGCCCTGGCATCGAGACGTCAACAACGGCCACCTGCGCATCGACCCGGCTCGCCACGTCGAACAGCTCGTCGGCCGAAGATGCCTCGCCTGCCACGCGGAGGTCCCGGTGGTCGCCGAGCAGCGCGGCGAGCGCGCGCCGCACCATCGCGTGGTCGTCCGCGAGCACGACACGGATCACGGCTGCGCCCCGGATGGATCATCCCACGGCGCGCGCGCAATGATCGTCGTGCCCTGGCCGGGTTTCGACCGCACGACGAGCGTGCCGCCGACCGCGATGGCCCGTTCACGCATTCCGATGATGCCAAGCGCATCAGGTCGGGCGGCGCGCGCGACGTCGAATCCCTGGCCGCTGTCGCTCACCTCCAGCACGGCGTGGGCGCCGTCGCGACGGAATGCGACGGTCACGGCGGCCGCGCCGGCGTGCCGCGTCACGTTGGTGAGCGCTTCCTGCGCGATTGCGTAGAGCGCGCGTGCGGCCTCCGGCGCCACGTCGTCCTCCGCGCACTCCACGGTGCACGCGATGCCGGTGCGCGCCGTGAACCGGTCGGCGGCCCATTCGAGCGCTGCGCCGAGCCCGAGGTCGTCGAGAAGCGGCGGGCGCAGGTCGGTGGCGAGCGCACGTGTTTCCTGGATGGCCGCATCCACGTCGTCCATCATCTTCTGTGCCAGCGAAGCGGCGCCCGTTGCTCCCGGCTTGAGCATCGACGCCAGCCGCGCCGTTTCGAGCTTCAGCATCGTGAGCGACTGCCCGAGGCGGTCGTGGAGTTCGCGCGAAAGGCGAGCCTGTTCGGTGTCGCGCACCTCGCGCAGCCGCTGCGTGAGGCGGCGCAATTCGTCGGCCGATTCCCGCATCGCCCGTTCGGCGCGGTTCCGGTCCGTGACGTCGTGCCACACTTCGACCAGCGCGCCGGACTCCGGTCCGGCCACGGGGCCAATGGCGTACGCGGCGATCTCCCGCCACGAGCCGTCGGCGTGGCGCAGCCGGAACTCCCGTCGCCGGCCCCGTTCCGGCTCGCCGGCCTTGCGGCTCGTCGCCGCGTGGTCATCCGGATGGATGAGCTCGGACCGGGCCATGCCGATCACGGCGTGCGGCTCGCGGCCAAGCACCGACCGGATGGCCGGACTCGCAAAGCTGAGGCGTCCGTCCGCGTCGAACGTCACGAAGACGTCGGCACTTCCTTCCACGAG
>CAZLAU010000182.1:0-3748 GCA_964557615.1 uncultured Gemmatimonas sp. | reverse complement strand
CGAGGCGCTCAACATCTTCATGCGCGACTTCGGACTCGGCGACCTCTTCTCGCAGGGCGGCGGGCAGCGGCAGCCGGGGCCGCGGGGCGGTGCCGACGTCAAGGTGGACCTGATGCTCACGCTCGCCGAGGTGGCGACGGGCGTATCGAAGACGGTGAAGATCAAGCTGCTCGACCCGTGCGACCGGTGCGGCGGTTCCGGCGCGGAGAGCGGGACCCGGCCCAAGCGTTGCACGACGTGCGCCGGCGTCGGTGAGGTACGGCGCGCGCAACGCTCGTTCTTCGGGCAGTTCGTGAGCGTCGCGCCGTGCCCGACGTGCAGCGGTGAGGGCGTGATGATCTCGTCGCCGTGCAAGTCGTGCCGGGGCGAAGGCCGTCAGCGCGGCGAGCATTCCATCCCGATCGAGGTGCCGCCGGGCGTGGCGACGGGGCAGTACATGCACCTGCGCGGCGTGGGGAACGCCGGCGTGCGCGGCGGGCCGCGTGGCGACATCCTGGTGATGTTCGACGTCGGCGAGGATGAGCGGTTCGAGCGTGATGGCGAGGATCTGCTCACGGAAGTGCTCATCTCGTTCCCGCTGGCCGTGAAGGGTGGAGACGTGGAAGTGCCCGGGGTGCTGGGCCCGATGACGCTGCGGGTGCCGCCGGGTACGCAGAGCGGTCAGCTGTTCCAGTTGCGCGGGCGCGGTCTTCCACGCGTCAACGCCGGCGGGACGGGCGACCTGCACGTGCGCGTGCAGGTCTGGACGCCGACGGAACTGTCACGCGAGGAATCGGCCGCGATCGACGCCCTCGCCGAGGTGCTTGCCGCCACGCCGGCCAAGCGCGAGAAGGGGTTCTGGCAGAAAATGAAGGACGCGCTGGGTGCGTAGCGGACGGCGCGCTCCCTTGCACGCGGACTGACGCCGTGGCCGCCGGCACCCGCGTGACGATGCGCGTCACCACCAGTCGCGCCGACGCGGTGTCGGCCGCGATGTTCGCGGCCGGCGCGGAGGCCCTGCAGGAACTCGACGGTGCGCTGGTCACCAACGCGGCCTCGGAACAAGAAGCGCAGGCATTGGCCGCTGCCGCGCTCGCCGCCGATTCGCGCGCAGCGATCGAGACCGAGCCCGCCCGCGACGTGGACTGGACCACCGCGTGGCGCGACTCGCTCAGGGCCCACACGGTCGGGCTCCTGACCGTGACTCCACCGTGGCTCGCGGATGCCTTCCTGCCCGGGCGGCGCATCGTCATCGAGCCGGCGATGGCGTTCGGCACGGGCGACCACGCGACGACGCGCGGAGTGCTCGCGCTGATGCAGGACGTGATCCGCCCCGGCGACACCGTGGCCGACCTCGGGGCCGGCAGCGCCGTGCTCTCGATTGGAGCCGCGCGCCTCGGCGCCACGCGCGTGATTGCGATCGAGAACGATCCCGATGCGATTGGCAACGCCGAGGCGAACGTGGCCGCGAATGACGTGGCGGGCGCGGTGACCGTCATCGAGGGCGATGCCACCGTCCTCCTTCCGCTCGTCGCACTCGAACAGCCCGTGCGCGTCGTGCTGGCGAACATCGTGTCGTCCGTCATCCGCGAGCTGCTCCCCGTGGTCACGGCGTCGCTGGCCGCCGACGGAACGGCCATCTTCAGTGGCATGCTGGCGTCCGAAGCTGACGGGATGCGTCGCGCCTTCACCGACGCGGGGTGGGTGGTGACTGCCGAGGCCGTCGAGGGCGAGTGGTTCAGCTGTGCCGTGCGCCGGGGCACTTCGTGAGCGCGTGGTGAGTACGCCCACCTTCGTTTCCTCCGAGCCGTTCAGCGCGGGGCAGCAGCTCACGCTGGGCGAGGATGCCGCCCATCACATGCGGGTTCGGCGCCTCGACGTCGGCGCGCGCGTGGCGCTGCTCGACGGGCAGGGGGCCCGTGGTGAGGGTGTGCTGGTGCGTCTCGCCAAGCGCAATGCCACGGTCGACGTGCAGTCCGCCGTCACCGAGGCCGCGCCGTGGCCGGTGCACCTGCTGCTTCCCATTGCCGACAAGGACCGCATGCTGTGGCTCGCGGAGAAGGCCGCCGAGCTCGGCGCCGCGAGCTGGCGGCCCGTGCAGTTCCGCCGCTCGCGGAGCGTGGCGTCGCGCGGCGAGGGGCCGATGTTCACGCAGAAGGTGGCGGCGCGCATGACGGCGGCCCTCGAACAGTCCGGCAGCGCGTGGCTGCCGACGATCTTCCCGGATGCCACGGTCGATCGCGCCATCGCCGCCGCGCCTCACGGCACGCGCATCGTGCTCGACGGCTCCGGGCCTTCGCTGGCCCGGTTCAACCTCCGCGTCGTGAACGGCGTCGGCGCGTCGGACGCCACGGGAGCCGCCGAAGCCGTGCAGCGTCCGGTCGTCATCGTCGTCGGGCCGGAGGGCGGCATCGAGCCCGACGAGCTGGAGTTGCTCACCGCGGCGGAGTTCGCCCCGGCGTCAATCGGATCCACGATCCTGCGGTTCGAGACGGCAGCCATTGCCGCGCTCGGCATCGCCCAATCGCTCATTGCCGGAGACCGCTGATGGAAGGCTCGTGCCTGTTCTGCAAGGTCGTCGCGGGGGAGATTCCCTCCGCCAAGGTCGCCGACTCGGAACGCTGCTATGCGTTCCGGGACATCGGCCCCAAGGCGCCCACGCACGTGCTCGTGATCCCGAAACAGCACGTGACATCCCTGAATGACCTCGACGACCCGTCGCTCGCCGGCGAACTGCTGTCGCTGGCCCGCTCGGTGGCCGCGCAAGAGGGCCTGGCCGACGCCGGCTACCGCGTGGTGATCAATACGAACAGGGACGGCGGGCAGACCGTGTTTCACCTGCACGTGCACGTGCTCGGTGGCCGGCCGATGAAGTGGCCACCGGGGTGAGCCCGCTCAGTTCGGCGGAGGCTCGACGGTCAGCGGCTTCGACAGCGTGAAGGTGATGGTCGTGCCGCGGTCCACGAGCACGACACCCGCAGCCGTGACCTGGGCGGCGATCGGCGCAACGGTGGCGCTGATCGGGACGTCCACGTTGCGCACCGTCACTGCGATGGGCACGAGTTCCGCCACGGCTGTCGTCCCGGCCCCGGCCTTCGCCGCCTCGAGCTTCACGACGCGCAGCTTCACCGGCGAGGTGGACGGAATCACCACGTAGCCGGCCGCGTCGGTCACGTGCCCCATGACCTGCGCGAACACGGTGTCGCCGGCCTTCGCGACCGTGGAGAGCACCGGGTCGATCAACGAGGCGTTGATCACCGTCTGCTCGGTGGCCGCCACCGGCTTGGTCGGCACGGCGGCTTCGGGTATGCTGCCGGCCCCGGCCGACGCGGCCGGAGCATCGGTACTGCGTGCGTCAGGTGATGAACAGGCGCAAAGGGCGAGGAGCAGGAGGAGTCGACGTCGCATTGGCGCTGAATCGGTTGGCCCGGCCGGTGCTATTTCTCCGGCCGGCGTGAAAAGATCTGCACGAGCTTCCCGATCGGGTCGTAGTACTGGTCCACCACGCGTTCCTTGAGCGGGATGATCGCGTTGTCGGTGATATGGATGTGCTCCGGGCACACCTCGGTGCAGCACTTCGTGATATTGCAGAAGCCGATCCCGAGTTCCTCCTTGAGCGCCGGAACGCGGTCGGCGGTGTCGAGCGGGTGCATTTCGAGCGCCGCGACGTACGTGATGAAGCGCGGGCCGATGAACTCTTCGTGCTTGTGGTGATCGCGCAGCACGTGGCACACGTCCTGGCACAGGAAGCACTCGATGCACTTCCTGA
>CAZLAU010000181.1:0-3754 GCA_964557615.1 uncultured Gemmatimonas sp. | reverse complement strand
GGTCACGGACATCGGCCTCGGGGAACTCGCCACACGCGAGGAAGTTGGGCACGCCACCGCCGATGGCGCCCCATTCCTTGTAGAAGCCGGCGATCGCCACGAGGTCGGGCCAGTACACCTGCTCGACGAACGTGCGCGCCCGCTTGATCATGTCGGTGATGTCGGTGATGCGCTCGGCGTTGATCGTCGCCGTCCCCTCGAGGTTGATGGCCGAGGCCATTCCACCGACGAGGAAGTTCGGGTGCGGGTTCTTGCCACCGAACACGGCGTGCAGCCGGATCACGTCGCGCTGCCAGTCGAGCGCCTGCAGGTAGTGCGCCACCGCCAGGAGGTTCACTTCCGGCGGCAGCTTGTACGCCGGGTGGCCCCAGTAGCCATTGGCGAAGATGCCGAGCTGCCCGGACCCGACAAACTTCTTGAGCCGTTCCTGCACGGCGCGGAGTTCGCTCTCGCCATTCCCGATCCACGGCGAGAGCGAGCGGCCGAGCCGTGCCGTGGCCGAGGGGTCGGCCCTGAGGGCGCTGACCACGTCCACCCAGTCGAGCGCATGAAGGTGATAGAAGTGGATCACGTGATCCTGGATGAACTGCATCCCGTGGATCAGGTTGCGAATCGTGTTGGCGTTTGCGGGAATGCGAATGCCGAGCGCGTCCTCGACGGCCCGGCAGCTCGCGACCGCGTGCACGACGGTGCAGACGCCGCAGATGCGCTGCGTGAACGCCCACGCGTCGCGTGGATCGCGGCCCTGCATGATGATCTCGATCCCGCGGAACTGCGTGGACGACGCCCACGCCTTCGCGATCTTCCCGTTCTCGGACTGCGCCTCGATGCGCAGGTGACCCTCGATCCGGGTGATGGGGTCAACGACGAGTTTGGTCCTGGCCATTAGCGGTTGCCCTCATCTCCGGGGTTCTCCGGCGCCTGCTGAGAGGCCTTACGCCGGCGGATCTGCGTCAGCACCGTGGCCGCACCGTGCGCGGCGACGCCGGCCGCCGCGCCGACCGCAAGCGCTGCGCCGATCACGTCCACGCGCTGCTCAATCGGGAACCCACCGACATTCGGCAGGCGCCCGTAGAACGGGGTCATCGTGTCCCAGAAGTTCGGCTCGGTACAGCCGATGCACGGATGGCCGGCGCCAATCGGCCAGCTCGTGCGCGTGTTCCACTGGAAGATCGGGCACGGCGAAAACGTCGCGGGTCCCTTGCACCCGACTTCGTAGAGGCACCAGCCCTTCCGGGCTGCCTCGTCGTCGAACGCCTCGACGAACTGACCGGCGTCGAAGTGCGCGCGGCGCGGGCACTGGTCGTGAATCCGCTTGCCGTACGCGAAGAGCGGGCGGCCTTCGCCATCGACGGCCGGCAACCGGCCATAGGTGAGGTAGTGCACCACGGTCGCCGTGACGACGTCACCGATTGGTGGGCAACCGGCAATGTTCACGATCGGCTTGTTCTTGATGATGTCGCGCACGCCCACCGCCCCGGTGGGATTCGGACGCGCGGCCTGCACGCTTCCCCAGTGGGCGCACGCCCCAAGCGCAAGGATCGCCGCACAATTCTCCGCGGCCTCCTCGACGAGATCCTGCGCCGTACGCCCGCCGACCACCGTGTAGATCCCGCCCTCCTTGGTCGGGATCGAGCCGGTGACCACCAGGAGGTACTTGCCGCGGTTGGCGTCCATCGCGGTCTTCTTGGCACGCTCGACCGCGTCGCCGGCGCCGGCCATCAGCGTGTGGTTGTAATCGAGCGACACGACGTCGAGCAGGAGATCACCGATCGTCGGCTCCGCCGTGCGGAGCACGCTCTCGACGCACCCCGTGCACTCCTGCAGCTGGAGCCAGATCACGCTCGGCCGCTTGACGGACTGCAGGGCGCGGGCCACGCGTGGCCCCGCCGCCGATCCCAGCCCGAGGATGACGGCCATCTCGGTACAGAACTTGAGGAAGTCACGCCGCGGAATTCCGCGCGCTTCAAAGTGACGGCCGAGCGACTCCGCCTCGACCCACGGGTATGCGGATTGATTCAGCATCGGGCCTCCGGAGGTACGATTGCGCAATTCAGCCCGGCGACTGCCCTCGCGGCGTCGGGAAACACGGTGCACCGGGTGGGGATTCTCCGCACGCGCGCACAGTCACCGGATATCCGGTTTGCATCAGCAGATCCTCGGCAATTGGTCGCCGGGAAGAAGGTCCACGATGCGCGTGCCCCCGAGCGGTGTCCGCAGCACCACCGCCCCGGGGTGCTCTCCGGTGACGCGACCGATGCGGGTGGCATCCCGGCCGAGCGGATGCCGGCGCAGCGCCTCGACGGCGTCATCGGCGTGGTCGGCCGGCACGATGGCCAGCATCACGCCTTCATTCGCCACGTAGAGCGGATCGAGGCCCAGCATCTCGCACGCGGCACGGACGTTCTCGGAAACTGGCAGTGCATCCTCCTCGAGCACGATCCCGACGCCGGACGCCGCCGCGATCTCGTTGAGCGCGCTCGCGACGCCCCCCCGCGTCGGGTCGCGCAGCACGTGCGCCATCGCGCCGCAATCGCGCAGCTGCGCGACGAGCGGCACGAGGCACGCGCTGTCACTCGTGATCGTCGTTTCGAACGCCAGTCCCTCGCGCGCGGCCATGATCGCCATGCCGTGCCGGCCGATCGCGCCACTCACGACGATCACGTCACCCGGCTCGGCCTGTGCAGGGCCCGGACGCCACACCGGATGGGCGACGCCGATACCCGTCGTATTCACATAGAGCCCGTCGGCCTTCCCACGCTCGACCACCTTCGTGTCGCCGGCCACGATCGGAATGCCGGCCGCGCGGGCCGCGTGCGCCATCGACGCCACGATGCGCTCGAGTGTGGCGATGGGCAGACCCTCTTCGAGCACGAACCCAGCGGTGAGGCACACCGGATCGGCGCCCATCATGGCCACGTCGTTCAGAGTGCCGTGAACGGCCAGAGAGCCAATGTCACCGCCGGGGAACTCGAGCGGGCTCACGACAAACGAATCCGTCGAGACCACGAGTGTCGCGGCGCCGGCGTCCACCAGCGCGCCGTCACCACGCTCGGCGAGCGCCTCGTTCTCAAGCGCCCGCACAAAGAGTCCGTCAATCAGCGACGCGCTCATCCGCCCGCCCGACCCGTGGCCCAGCTGTACGCGATCGGTGGTGATCATCGGGGCGGCACACGTCACGCCCGTCAAGCTGATGGTCGTCATGCCGGCACCCCCGCCGCGCTCCCGACCCGGTGCCGGGCCAGATGGTAGTAGGCCGCGCACGCGCCCTCCGACGAGACCATGAGCGCGCCAAGCGGATGGTCGGGCACGCATTCGACCCCGAACGCCGCGCATTGCGGTGGCTTGAGGCGACCCGTGAGCACGTCACCGGCACGGCACGCGGCCGGCTCGTCGACCGAGACGTCTTCGAGACCGAACTTGCGCTCGGCGTCGTACGCCCAGTACTCCTGGCGCAGCGTCAGGCCACTCATCGGAATCTCGCCGATGCCGCGCCATTTGCGGTTCGTCAGCTCGAAGACCGCCTCGACGCGCTCGCGTGCCGGAACCGTGCCTTCGCGGCGCACCGACCGCACGTATTGATTCTCGACTTCGTGCCGGCCGCTCTCGAGCTGCTCGACGGCCATCAGCATCCCTTCGAGAATGTCGATCGGCTCAAAACCCGTGACGACGATCGGCACGTGGTACCGTGCAGCGAGCGGCTCGTACTCGGTCCATCCCATCACCGTGCACACGTGGCCTGCCGCAAGGAACG
>CAZLAU010000180.1:0-3771 GCA_964557615.1 uncultured Gemmatimonas sp. | reverse complement strand
CCGCGGTGAAGAGCGAGATCTCCACGTTCCTCTCCGTGTTCCCGAACGGGATGGTCTTCGGCAACGAGTACCAGGGCGGCGGCTACGACGTTGTGCTGCTCGGCCAGAAGGATGAAGGGCCGATCGACATCGACGCGATCGAGGAGCGGCTGGCCCGGCCCGAGTACGCCGCCGTGCGGCAGTCACTCGCCGAGATCGGCTTCTACTCGGCGACGGACCTCTTCTCGACGTTCGCCGCGCAGGCGCCGGCGCTCGCGCCGTGGATGGCCGACGCGCAGATCAACCGCGACAAGAACCTGCGCCTCCAGTTCCTGGCCGGCCTCAGCCTGAACCACTACGACCAGGGGCCAATCTACGCCGACATGATCCGGTACCGGCGCTACCCGGAAGGACTGTTCACGGGCTCGCCGGAACGCCTGAACCGGATCCGGATGGCAACGATGGGGATGCGCTGACCCGCTAAGGCCGGTCAGGGAACGAGCACGCGCACGACGCCGGCCGGCTCGAGTGTGAACGGGGTGGTGGCAACCGCCTCGCCGTTCACGTGCGCCTCGACCTCGTAGCCGGCGTCGCTCGTCACCCGCGCGCGGGTCAGGCGCGCAGTGCGCACGCCGGAAAGCCTGAGCGGCCGCCCGCCGGGGAGCATCATCAGGGCCCAGAACGCGATCATCTGCACCAGTGATCGGCGCTCCAGTACCACCACGTCGATGAACTCGTCGCCCGGGTCGGCGTGCGGGATTCCCGTGTTTCCCCCCGCCCACCGCTTGACCGTCGCCAGGATCACCTGCGTGCCGCGCATCGTGATCTCCGCGCCCCGCTCGTCGGTGCCGGTCACGACGAGCGCGGGAAAATCATAGCGCCACATCTCCCGGAGCCCGACGAGCGCGACGCCGAGGCGGCCCAGGCGCTGCTTCATCCGTTGAGGGGAGCGATACATCACGCGCGCGTCCCATCCGACGCCGCCGCCGAGCACCGCCGTGTGCTCGCCTACCCGCCAGGTTTTCAGGGGAAGCGTGCGATCGCTCGCCTCCAGTGCCCGCACCGCACGCTGCGTCCAGAGCGAAATGCCGAACTCGCGCGCCAGCACGTTCGTCGTGCCGCAGGGGATGATCCCGAGTGCGGCGTTCGTGCCGACCAACCCGGCCGCGACATCACCGATGGTGCCATCGCCGCCGATCGCGTACACGCGGGTCACCTCCGGCGTGACGTGCGCCCGCACCTGCGCCGCGACGGAGCCCTGCCGGGTCTCGTGGACGGCGGTTCCCGGCACCCGCGCGAGCCGGTCGGCGGCGCGGCGCGTGCGACGCCCGATCCACGCCGAGCCCGAGGCGGGGTTGTAGAAGACAAGGCGGGTCGTGGACACGCGAGCAATCTGCACACGGCACCCACAACGCGCGCGCGACCACAACCGTGGGCCACCGGCGTTCGCCGGCCAGAACGAACTTGCACTTTCGGCATTTATTCGGTATGCTCTGATCCCTTCTATTACTTGCCGGAGCGGATCGTGACCGACGCGCCGAAGGAACTTGGCATCCAGTACGTGGAACTTGGGGTCAACGACATTCCCGCCGCCAAGAAGTTCTACGGCGATGCGTTCGGGTGGGACTTCCAGGACTGGGGCCCCACGTACGCGAGCTTCACCGTGGAACCGGTGGGCGGCGGATTCAACGGCGAGGAACCGGAGATGATCGGCCGGCCGCTGATCATCCTGTACACGTCAGACCTCGAGGGTGCCGCCGGCAAGGTGGAGCGCGCGGGCGGGCGCATCGTGAAGCCGATCTTCTCGTTTCCGGGCGGCCGGCGGTTCCACTTCGCCGACCCGGCAGGCAACGAGTTGGCCATCTGGTCCGACAAGTAGTCAGTTAAACGTTCGGTGTCCGGCTGGTATCAGACGGTCGACCCCAGCGGAGTGACGCAGATGAAGCACCGGACCGCAACCATTGCCCTGACCGCCATCATCGCACTTTCGGCGAGCGCGTACGCGTTCGGCGGATGGGCGGTGATCACGATCAAGGATCTGCCGACGAGCCTCACGGCCGGCGTGCCGACCGAATTCACGTTCAGCATCCGCCAGCACGGCGAAGAGCCGATCAATGGCCTGTCGCCGGTGGTGCAGGCCCGGTCGGGCTCGATGCTCGGCGGCGCGATGGTCGAAGCGGCGGCCGCGCCCGGCAAGGTCGCGGGGCAGTACACGGCGAAACTCACCATCCCGAAGCCGGGCGAGTGGACGGTGACGGTGAAGAGCGGCTTCGGCCCGTCCAACCTCAAGCTCCTTCCGCTCCGCGCGGGCGACGGCAAGACCACCGTTGCCGCGATTGCCGGCGCGGAACTCGGGAAGCACCTGTTCGTCGCCAAGGGATGCGTCGCGTGCCACGTGCATTCGGCGGTCGAGTCACAGGGAAGCGCGAAGGACTACGGGCCGAACCTCACCGACAAGCGTTTCGACGCGACGTACCTCACGGCTTGGCTGGCGAATCCGGCCATCCGTCCGCCGACCAAGGCCGGGCAGCAGATGCCGAACCTCGGCCTCTCGACGCCTGAAGTCACCGCCCTCACCGCGTTCATCAACGGAACGCGCGTGGCGAGCAACAAGTAAGCCGGCGGCCGATGGCGCGAGACGAGCTGCAGTCGCTTCCCGCCATCGGTCCGTCGCTGGCCGCCGACCTGCGTCAGCTGGGCGTGCAGTCAATCGCCCAGCTGGCGCGGCGCGACCCGGAGCGCCTGTACGCCCGGCTGTGCGACATCACGAATTCGAAGCAGGACCCGTGTGTGCTCTACACGTTCCGCTGCGCGGTGTACGCGGCACGCACGCCCTTTCCGGATCCCGAACTGCTGAAGTGGTGGAACTGGATGGAGATCCGGCTCGGCGCGCACGGCAGCGTCGTGCCGGCGGCGAAGGGCGTGCCGGCGAAGTACCGGCGGACGCGCACCACCGCACCCTCGCGAGGGGCACGAACGCGGCGGTAACTTCGGGGCAATCCCCACGGAGTCTGCCAGATGTTCGCACCGCAACGCATTCCCGCGCGCCGCACGCCGCTGGCCGCGCCCATCGCCGTCGCATTCGCAGTGCTCGCCGCGGCTACGGCTGTCGCCGCATCCGGCGCGCTTTCGCCGCTCGACGCGCAGCGGCGCATCACGACGCCGAAGGAGGAGTTCGGCCACAACTTCGGAGACGACTACTTCCTGGCCAACTACCAGCAGATCTCGGAGTACTGGAAGAAGCTCGAGCGTGAGAGCGACCGCATCCACGTGGTGGAGATCGGGAAGACCGCCGAAGGGCGCCCGCACTACATGGTGATTGCGACGTCGCCGGAGAACTGGCGCAACATCGCGCGATACAAGGAGATCTCGCGGCGCCTGGCCACGGCGGAGGGACTCTCCGAGAGCGAGGCGCGAGCGCTGGCGAAGGAAGGCAAGGCGGTGGTCTGGATCGACGGCGGCCTGCACGCCACCGAGACGCTCGGCGCGCAGCAGCTCGGGGAAACGGTGTACCAGCTCGCCAGCCGCACCGACGAAGAAACGATCCGGTTCCTGAACGACGTGATCATCCTGCTCGTGCACGCCAATCCCGACGGCAACGACCTCGTCGCCGACTGGTACATGCGCAACCCGGTGCCCGAGCAGCGCTCCACCGCCAACCTGCCGCGCCTCTACCAGAAGTACATCGGCCACGACAACAACCGCGAGTTCTTCACCTCGACGCAGGCCGAGACCGAAAACATCAACCGGGTGCTGTATCACGAGTGGTTCCCGCAGATCCTCTACAACCAC
>CAZLAU010000179.1:0-3819 GCA_964557615.1 uncultured Gemmatimonas sp. | reverse complement strand
AACAGGCTGAACAGCACGAGGTCGTACGCGTAGTGCGCGAGCACCGTGACCAGAAACCCGAAGCGCAGGAAGAGCCAGCCCCAGAAGCACGCGTCAATGAAGATCTCGACGCCGCGGGCGTAGGCCGGCCACGACGGATAGTTCGCGTGCGCGAACCCGAACACCAGCGCCGTCGCGACCACGCCGCCAGCCATCCACCAGCCGCGATTCGGGCGATTGCCGACCCAGACCGAGAGAAGGCCGAGCGGCAGCGCGCGGAAGAGCGCCTCCTCCCACACACCTGCCTGAAACGACAGCGCGATGCCCGCAATCCACGGCGCTGGCGTAGCCATCTGGTTGGGGTCGTCCATCAGGGTGCTTGGCGTCCACCACCCGAACAGCCCGCGGGTCACGACGTAGAACGCTGCGACGTACGCCAGCGCGATGGCGCCCACGACATACCCGCCCGCCACCTGCCCCGCGACTTCTCGCGTGCCGCGGTACCGCCACAGCTTCCACCAGTCGAGCGCCTGTGGAAACGCCGCGCGCGTGGCCGACTCGGCGGCCGCAAGCGTCAGCGTCATCATCGCGCCGGCCAACACGCCACCGGCGACGATGCTGCCCAGCACGATCGCCTGGAAGAGCGCGGGCGGCATCGCCGTGTCGTAAACGAACCAGCCCGCGCCGGCCGAGTTCGCGCCGGCCGCCATGACGAGCCCGGCCGTGACGCTGCCCACCACGAGCGCCGGCTTCCAGCGCACGCCCGCACCCCGCGAATGCGTGCGCAGCGCCCAGAACCCAAGGAACGCGAGCGAGAAGATGCCGAGCGTGGCGAGAAGGGCGAGCAGGTCGTTTGCGGACCGCATCTCGCCGTAACGACGGCTGAACGTCTCAGGGACTTCGACGTACGGTCGCGCCTCGATCGGCAGGTCGCCGCCGACCACCACGTCCATCCGAAGCGGCGCCTCACCGATCTTCCGGTCGGTGCGCTCGAACGTGAAGGTCCGGTCCACGCGCTCACTCCCCTTCCGCGTCTCGTAGCTCGAGGTCTCGAGCCGCCAGCGACCGAGGTCCTCCCCCATCCAGCCGGCGAGCACCCCGCGCGCCAGCGCCTGCGCGGAGTCCGCCCCGACGTCCGGCCTTGCATCGGCTTCCGCGAGCTTGCGCCGGAACCCGACGACGCGTCCATCCGGCGCGAACTGCACTTGCGCCTCGTGCACCTGGCCGGGCTCGAACGCCCGCACGGCCCAAACGTAGAGCGCCGCGTCACGGCCCCGGACAATCGCGTTCGCCGAGTCGGCGCCGCCGGCTTCGAGGTCCACATACGTCAGCAGCGAGTCTTCGCCGTGGAACTGCACGGCCCGGCGCGTGGCCTCCGGAGCGAGCGCGTGCGCCGCAAGGAATGAATCCGCCTTGGCCAGCGCGGTCGGCGCCGTGAGCTGGTTGTCGAGCGCGATCACGGGGAACGCACGTGGAAACAGCACCACGGCGGAAACGACCGCCGCCACTCCAATCCCGGCAATGATGAGTCCGCGGCGCATGGTCAGGAGCGCACGGCGGCGAGGCGTTTCGCAGGCGACGTCATGGCTCGAAGCTACGCTTGCCCGGCCATCGGCGCACAACGGTCCAAGCGTTCCTCTGAGGCGCGGCGTATGCAGGGGGTCTGGCGGGGCGCCGTCTGGTGCGCCATGAAGCCGGACTGTATCGTTTCACAAGTCTCGATCGGCTGCGCGCCCCCGCAGCGAACCAACCGACGGAGTCCCACCGTGACATCGAATCGCTGGCCAAATGCGCACGCCGTTGCGCGCGTTGCACTCCTGTTTGGCCTGTTCGGTGCGGCGCCGGCGGCGTCTGCGCAGGCAGGCAGCATGGGCGGCATGGACATGCCCGGGCACATCATGATCCCGAAGGGTGCGCTCTATACCGTGGCCGACGTCCAGTTCATGCAGGGGATGATCGCCCATCACGCCCAGGCGATCGTGATGTCGCGCCTGGCCGAACAGAACGGCGCCAATCCCCAGGTCCTGAAACTGTCAACCAAGATCGACCAGTCGCAGATCCCGGAAATCGTCATCATGCAGGAGTGGCTGCGCCGTCATAATCAGCACGTGCCGGACACGTCCTCGTGGCGCACGATGCGGATGGACGGCATGCTGACGGACGCGCAGCTCGCAGAGCTTCGCGCGGCGCGTGGCGTGGAGTTCGACCGCGCGTTTCTCCAGATGATGATCCAGCATCACGCCGGTGCACTGAAGATGGTGGACGACCTGTTCGCCACGCCGCTGTCAGGCCAGGAAGTGGACGTGAACGTGTTCGCCAACGATGTCGTGACCGCCCAGACGGGCGAGATCGGCATCATGCAGCGCCTGCTCAGCCAGCTCCCTCCCAAGAAGTAGCCGCAGCCCGCAACGCGGCTGTCCCGCTCCACACCCCTGCCACCGGAGTTTGCACGATGCGAGTCGTTCGCGGGTTGACCCTGCTCATTGCGATGATGGTCGCGCCGGCACTGGCGTCGGCGCAGACGTATCCGAGTGCCGCCGATCCGCGGTCCAAGCTGAAGCCCGGCCGGCTCGACGCCGAAACCGCGGCGAGCAACATGCGCCTCGTCTCATTCACGAAGAAGCCGGCGGAGTTCGACTCCGCGCGCGGGCTCACGTTCGTCAATTCCGACCTGGCGTTCGGCACGCACTACGTCTACCAGGCCAACTTTGCCGGCTTCATGATCTGGGACGTGATCGACCCGGCCAAGCCCGTGCTGACGGCGGTCGTCGAGTGCATCACGTCACAGGGCGACCCAACCATCGTCGGCAACCTGCTGTTCCTCTCGGCCGAGGGCGCCGGCAACCGCAATGACTGCGGCAAGGGCGGCGTGCAGGACCCCAAGGATCATATGGCCGGCGTGCGCATCTTTGACGTATCGAACCCGAAGGCGCCGAAGCACGTCAAGAATGTGCAGACCTGCAAGGGATCGCACACGCACACCGTCGTGCCGAGCAAGAAGGATCCGAACATCGTGTACCTCTACGTCTCCGGACAGCAGGCCGCGCGTCCGGAAACCGAGCTCGCCGGGTGCAAGAACGGCACCGACCCCGCCGACCCGACGAACTCGCTCTTTCAGCTCGACATCATCAAGGTGCCGCTCAATCGGCCCGAGGCGGCTGTGGTGATCCCCGGCGCGCGCATCTTCACCGACCTTGACCCGACGCCGGCGTGTGTGCGGTTCTGCGCGCCGACCACGCCGGGCGGTGGGCGTGGCGGTCGAGGCGGACGCGGCGGCGCTCCGGGCGACTCGGGCGCGCCGGTCGGAATGCCGGTGCGCACGGGACCGCGCAACTGCCACGACGTCACGGCCTATCCGGCGCTCGACCTGCTCGCGGCGGCCTGCTCGACGCACTCCATCCTGGTGGACATCTCGAACCCGGAGAAGCCGTTCCGGCTTTCCGCGTTGACCGACACCAACAACTTCCAGGGTCGCCATACGGCCGCGTTCAGCAATGATGGCAAGAAGATCATCATGACCGATGAATGGGGCGGCGGCACCGGGCCGATGTGCCAGGCCGGAAGCATGATCGAGCTGGGCGGCAACACGATCATCGGCATCAGCGCGGACAAGAAGACGCAGACCCAGCACGCCTACTTCAAGCTGCCCGCGGCGCAGTCCGCGGAGGAGAATTGCGTCTCGCACAACGGTGGGCTCATTCCCGTGCCCGGGCGCGACCTGTATGTGCAGGGCTGGTATCAGGGCGGCGTGGACGTGATGGATTTCACCGACGCCAACAACGCGTTCGAGATCGCGTACTTCGACCGCGGGTCGATTGACCCGCCGGCCGGCGCCGACAT
>CAZLAU010000178.1:0-3865 GCA_964557615.1 uncultured Gemmatimonas sp. | reverse complement strand
ACCTGTTGGTGCTCGCCGAACTCGAACTCCTCCGCGATCTGGGCGAAAGCGGTGAGGCACGGTAAGCGACTCGTCACCCCGCCGCTTCGCGCTCCGCCAGCCGCTGCAACACCGCCATCAGGTCCGGCACTTCCTCCAGCACGCCGTGTACCGGATCGCTGCCGAGCTTCTCCAAACGTTCGATCGCGTTCTTGATCGTGAAGTTCCTGGGGTCGAGCGACTCGTTCACCTCGTGCCACTCGAGCGGCATCGAGACCGTCGCGCCGGGAAGCGGCCGCACGCTGAACGGCGCCACGATCGTCTGCCCGTGCCGGTTCTGCAGGTAGTCGAGGTACACCTTGTCCCCACGCTTCATCACCTGCCGGGTGATCGTGGTGATGTCGGCAAGCTGCCGGATCACGAGGCGCGCGAGCAACTCACCGATCGTCCGCGATTGCGCGTAGGTGAGCTGGCGCGCCAGCGGAATCAGGATGTGCAGCCCGGTCTTCCCCGTCGTCTTCACGTACGTCGGCAGCTTGATGGACTCGCAGATCTCGCGGAGCACCAGCGCCGTCCGGATGACGTCCGAGAACGGCGCATCCTTGGGATCCAGGTCGATCACACACCAGTCGGTCTGCTCGAGCGATCCGACCCGGCTCGCCCAGATGTGCATCGGAATGGAACCCATGTTCGCGACGTAGAGCAACGACTCGACATCGTCGCACACGAAGTAGCGAATCTCGCGCTGCGAGTCTTCGCTCCACACCGGCACGGTACGGATCCACGACGGCACGAACTCCGGGGCATCCTTCTGATAGAAGGACTTGCCGTCGATCCCGTCCGGGAAGCGCGTGAGCACGAGCGGGCGGTCCTTCAGGTACGGGAGCATCCATCGTGCCGCCGCCCGGTAGTACTCGATCATGTCGCCCTTGGTGTAGCCCTCGGCCGGCCAGTATTTCTTCTTCAGGTTCGAGAACGCCACCGACTTTTCGACAGGTGCGGCCGGAGGCGGCGCGGGGAGCTGCGCGCCGTCGGATCGCGCCGGCGCACCCACCGGCGGCGCGTCGCCCGCGTCCTCCGAGCCGTTCCCGGCGAAGCCCCATCCCTGGCGGTCACAGTCCCGCGGGTCCTTGTCGTCGCGCATGCGAAGGAACGTCGGGTGCCGCAGGAATCCGTCGGGCGTGAACTCGCGAAACCGCACTTCGCACACGTAGCGCGGCTCGACCCACGTGGTGGTTTTCGTGTCGGGGATCGCCGACTCGTCGAGCGGCGCGGCGCCCGGCTCCACGGACGGACCTGAGCACGGCGGCTCGGTGCGCCCGATCGGATCGAGCAGCGCCTTGAGTTCGGCGAGCAGGCGATCGTCGAAACCCGTGCCGACGCGTCCGGCATACGAGAGCGTGCCGCCCACCATGTCGGCCAGCTGGAGAGCCCCGAGGTGCGGCCGGCCACCCTTGGGATCGGTGTAGCCGACGATCACGAAGTCGCCGGAGCGCTCGGCCTTGATCTTCTGCCACGCGTCCGTGCGACCGGACTTGTACTTCGCGTCCGCACGCTTCGCGATGATCCCCTCGAGACCAAGCACCGCGACCTCCGCGAGGAACCGCTCGCCCTCGCGCTCGATGTGATCGAGCGCGCGCACCGCGCCGAGTTTCGGGAGTGCACGAAGGAGAAGTTCCTTGCGCGCGGACAGCGCGAGCGGACGCAGGTCGAAATCCTCGAACGCGATCAGGTCGAACGCGAAAAACGTCGCCGGCAACTCGACGGCGGCACGCTTGATCTCGATGGGCGACGACAGGCGGCCGCGCTTCTGCAGGCGCGCAAAGCTCGGCTTCCCCTGCAGGTCCATCACGACCACTTCGCCGTCCACGATGCACTCCGTGAACGGCAACGCCCTGACCGCCTTGGCGATTTCCGGAAACACCGCCGTGTAGTCATTGCCGTTCCGTGTCAGCAGCAGCACCTCACCCTTCGCCTTGCTCGCGATGAGCCGGTACCCGTCGAGCTTGAGCTCGAAGAGCCAGCCATCGCGGGTGAACGCCGTCTCGGCGGCCTCCGCGAGCATCGGCTCGACCGAGCGGGGATCCACCGGCGCGCGTGTTGCGCCCGCTTTCTCGACGGCGTCGCGCAACGCGGCCGCCGGCGTGCGCCCTTCCTTCACCTCCTCGACCGTGAGGCCCGACAGGACCGACTCTTCGGGGAACTGGTCGCCGGGCGACTTCACATACGCGTCGCGCTCCTTGATGAGGAGCCATTCCTTCTCGGCCTTCTTGATCTTCACGAGGGTCCACTTGCCGCGCAGCTTGTAGCCGCGAAACTCGAAGAGGAGCTTGCCCTTGACGAGGCCTTCGCGCCAATCCTCCAGCGCGATCCACTCGCCGCGGTCCCACACGATCACGCCGCCCGCGCCGTAGTTGCCCGGCGGGATGATGCCCTCGAAGTCGCCGTACTCGAGCGGATGATCCTCCACCTTGACCGCCAGCCGCTTGTCATTCGTGTCGTACGACGGGCCGCGCGGCACGGCCCACGAGCGGAGCACGCCGTCCATCTCGAGCCGAAGGTCGAAGTGCAGCTGCCGGGCGGCGTGCTTGTGGACGATGAACAGCCGACCCGGAACCGTGGAAACACTGCCAACGGGCTCCGGCGAAGTGTCGGCGGAGCGCTTGGCGCGGTACGCCGCCAGGTGGTCGGGCGGCTGTCCGGGATCGGTTTCATCGGCCATGTTCAGGGAAATCTGACGTCCCGATGTCCACTTCGACACACCAGAATCCGGCATGACCACACTGAAGCTCGATTACATGCAGACGCTCGCCCTGGCCGCTGTCGTGCTGTTCGTCGGCTACGGGATACGGCGCCGGGTGGGCGTGCTGGACCGGTTCAACATCCCCGCCCCGGTGGTCGGCGGGTTTCTGTTCGCTGCCGTTGCGCTCGCGCTGCGACAGGCCGGTGTGCTCGCCTTCGAGTTCAACACGATGCTGCAATCGCCGTTCATGGTCGCGTTCTTCACGACCATCGGTCTTGGCGCGAGCCTCGGCCTGCTCAAGAAGGGCGGACCGCAGGTCGTGGTGTTCTGGTTTCTGGCCAGCGTGCTCGCGGTCGCCCAGAACGGGATCGGCGTGGCGCTTGCGTCGGCGCTTGGCGTGGACCCGCTGCTCGGGCTCATCTCGGGATCGATCACGATGACCGGCGGCCACGGCACGGGTGCGGCCTTCGGAAAACTCATGGAGGAGCAGTACGGATTCACCGGTGCCGTCACGCTGGCGATGGCGGCGGCCACGTTCGGCCTCGTGGCCGGCGGGATCATCGGCGGGCCGGTGGGCACGCGGCTGATCACGCGATTCCGCCTTCGTTCCGCAACAGGGACTCCGGACTCGTCAGCCGCGCCTGGGCCGGCGACATCCGCCGAGCCGTCCGCGCCACCCGCACTGTCGGTATCGACGAACACGACGGCTGCATCAACCGAACCGGACTCGACGGGAGAGGTCGCGCACGGCGACACCGCGTCGTCTGCCTATGTGATCCTGCAGACGCTGACGGTGATCCTTGCGTGCATGGCGCTCGGCGGCCTGCTGTCCGGGTGGCTCGGCCAGTTCATCACGCTGCCCGGGTACATCGGGGCGATGCTGGTGGCCGCCGTGGTGCGCAACGCGGCGGATGCGTCGGGAGCGCTGCGCATCTCGCCGAAGGTCGTGGATGACCTCGGAATGATTGCCCTGTCGCTGTTCCTCACGATGGCCCTGATGAGCCTGAAGCTGTGGGAACTGTTCGAGCTCGCGGTGCCGATGATGGTGATTCTCGCCGCGCAGGTCGCGGGCGTGGCGGCGTTCGCCTTCTGGGTGACGTTCCGCGCGATGGGGCGGGACTACGACAGCGCCGTGATGGCCGC
>CAZLAU010000177.1:0-3936 GCA_964557615.1 uncultured Gemmatimonas sp. | reverse complement strand
CCAACGGCCCGGCGACTCCGCGTTTGAGCGCACGCCCCCGAGATGCGCGTAGCGGTCGTGCTGCCTCGCCCGCGCCGCCGTCACGCGCCGGCGGACGACGGCCGATGGCTCTGCGCCGTGGCTTCCGCCCAGCGATGCGATCTCGACCGATGCGACGTGCACGTGCAGGTCGATGCGGTCGGCGAGCGGGCCTGACAGGCGGGAGCGGTAGCGTTCGATGTCGGCGGCGCTGCACTGGCAGCGCCCGTCGTTGCTCATCGCGTGGCCGCATTTGCACGGGTTGGCCGCGGCGACGAGCTGGAACCGTGCCGGGTACGCCACGGCGTGCGCTGCCCGCGCAATGACGACGCGCCCATCCTCGAGCGGCTGGCGCATCGCGTCGAGCACGTGGCGCGGGAGTTCGAGAAGTTCGTCGAGGAAGAGCACGCCGCGATGCGCGAGACTGACTTCCCCGGGACGCGGTCCCGGTCCGCCGCCGATCAGGCCGGCGAGCGAGATGGTGTGGTGCGGCGCGCGAAACGGAGCCGTCCGCGACGGAATCGTCCCCGGGATCACAAGTCCGCCGACGGAGTGAATCGCGACCACCTCGAGCAGTTCCTCTTCGGTGAGTGGCGGCAGGATTCCCGGCAGCCGCCGCGCGAGCATCGTCTTTCCGGTGCCGGGCGGGCCCATCATCAGCACGTTGTGACCGCCGGCTGCCGCAATCTCCAACGCGCGCTTTGCCGCGCCCTGCCCCGCCACGTCGGCGAAGTCAAAGGCATCGCGATCGTCCAGGCGCGCCGGTTCGGGCGCCGCGCGGGGCACCTCGCCGATGCGCGCGCCGTGTGCACGAATGCGCACCACCAGGTCGCCGAGGGTCGTGGCAGGAGCGATCCGCACGGAACCGGCAAGCGCGGCCTCCGGGACGTTCGCTTCCGGAATCACGAGACCCGCGCGCGATCGCGCGGCCGCGCGCGAGAGCGACAACGCACCGCGAATCGGGCGGATCGCGCCGTCGAGGCCAAGCTCGCCGGCCACGATCAGTCCGTCGAGCGCAGCCGCGTCGACCGCCCCGGTGGCGGCGAGGAGCGCGAGGGCGATCGGGAGATCGAACGAGGTGCCGTCCTTCCGAACGTCCGCGGGGGACAGGTTGACGGTGACGCGACGCGACGGCACGTCGAAGCCCGAGTTTGCGAGCGCTGCCGTCACCCGCTCGCGCGCTTCGCGCACGGCGCTCGACGCCAGCCCGACAATGGTCCACGACGGGAGCCCGGGCACGACGTCCACCTCGACGGTGACGTCGAGGGCGTCAATGCCCAGGACGGCGGCGGATCGCACGGAGGCAAGCACGGCCGAACGGTTGCGCACGGCAGCCCGAACGCCGTCACCGTTCCACCGCGACGACAATCGAAACCACGGCCGATGGGACCCATCACCTCGGCCTTACTTTCGGTATTTGTTCGGGTTATTATTCCCTGCCGAACTCCTTCATATAGATGGCATCCGACCTCGCCGCCCTCCGCGCACTCATCGAGCAGAAGTTTCCCGATGCGATGCCCGTCGCGCGCCGCACGGCGCGGCCGGCGGCCACGGGAATCCACGAACTCGACCGCGCCCTGCCTGGCGGCGGCTTTCCACTGGGCAAGCTCTCGGTGTGCGAACCGCAGGGCGGCGCCACCTCCATTCTCCGCGCCGCGTGCCACACGACCATCGCCAACGGCGATCGTGCCGCGTGGATAGACGGTGCGCTCACGACGACCGGTGCGTTCTGGGATGACGGCCCGCTCCTCGTGCGCCCGCGCGGGGAGAAGCAGGCCATTGGCGCCGCCGACCTGCTCCTCCATTCCGGCGGATTCCGCCTGGTGGTGCTGACGGGCGTCGAACTGGCCAGCGCCGACAACGTGCGGCTCGTGCGCGCCGCGCACGAAGGTGGCGGCGCGCTGGTCGCGCTCACCACGCGCGCGAACATGGCAGCGCTCCGGCTTTCGGCGCGCATCGCGCCCGACGCGTACCGCTGGCACCACGATCCGTTCGGCGAGCCCGCCGAGGCGCACGAAGTGCGGCTTCACGCAGAGGTGCGCGCGCTGGGGTGGAACGCGCGCGCCGATTTCACCCTTCCGGTACAGTCACATGAGCTTCGCTTGTCACTGGACCCGGGCCTTGCCGACCGGCGGGGCCGCAACGCCGCCACGCCTACCGCGCGGGCAGCCGGAAAAAGACGTCGCCCTCGAGCGACGTGATGCTCCCGGTGCCCGACCGGGTGCCGGTGACCTGCGTCAGCCGGACGAGGGCGGCGCCGCTTCCCTGCCGCACCTCGACGGTCATCATCGCGGCCGGGATCGATCCGCCCGGGCTGCGCACACGGTACGCGGCCGCGCTGTCGAGCACCGGCTGGAGCGGCACGTCAAGCACCCGGGTGCCTCCGCGCGTGACCACGAGCGTCAGCGGCTGCGCGATGAGGCGCAGGAATGCACCGTCGTCCACCATCAGCGAGTCGTTGAGCAGTTTCGTCGAGAGCCGGGCCGCACGCGTGTAGCCGTCGATGGCCACCACGGCAGTCACGCGTTCGGCGTGATAATTGAAGAAGGTTCCCTCGGCGCGTTCGAACCGGCCCGAGTACCTCACGTTCAGCGCCGTGACGATGGACCTGGCGCCGGCGTCGGCCCGGTTCGGGGTACCGCTTCCCACGGCACCGATCACCTGCCGGATCGAATCGCCGAACCACGGCGTGACGGATTGCACGCCGTGCCGCTCGAGCAGGTAGCGGAAGCCGGCACTGACCTCGCGGGCGTCGGCGTCGGGCAGGTCGCGCGCGGCGCGGCGGAGCGTGCCGTCCACGAGCAGTGCGTTGCGCACGAGCGTGGCCTCGAGCCGCCTGACCTGGCTCGCGCGCGAGACGGAGTACGCGCCCCACGGCCCCGCAAAGGTGACCACGGCGAGCGCGCACAACGTGGCGGGGATGACCTTGATGCTGCGCGAGCGCGAGACCGTGTAGTACACCGCGATCGCGCCGAGCCAGATCGAGAGCACGGTGAGGAAGTACCGGGGCTCGGTGATGCCGTACTGCTCCACGCGTTTCCAGATCGCGAGCCAGAGCATCACGATCGCGGGGCCGAGCGCCACGTAGAACCCGCGCGTGAACGCCTTGACCCACGCATGCTCGGCGCGCTCCTCCAGCGGATGCACGAGGAGCCACGAGAAGATTCCCGCGCTCGCCACGCCCGACACCAGGTAGCCGATCCAGCCGCTCGGCCATTCGCGCGTGATCACCACCTTGCCCAGGTAGATGGTGAGGATCAGCAGGTAGATCGCGACGATCGGCACGAGCACGTATTGCGTGAAGACGCGCAGCCCCGCCGGATAATCGGTGCGCTCCTCGAGGGCGCCGAGGCGCTCGGGCACGCCGGCCACGAAGAACCACGGGTTGAACACGAACGCGATCACGATCCAGAGGCGGGCATAGCCCTCGCCCGGCACGTCCACGCCGAAGAGCTTGTCGAGCGCGAGGAGCGCACCCGAAAGTCCCATCCAGAGCACGCCGGTATAGAGCACGGCGGTGAGGAACCGGAGGAACAGGATCCGGTTGTATTGCCAGAACGCATTCGGCTCACGCAACCCGGCGAACGGTGCGAACGCAGCCATCAGGTGGAACGCCGCCGAGAGCTGCACGTAGCGGAGGCCTTTCGTGGTCTCGGTCCACTGCGGCCACAGGTACCAGATGCCGGCAAGCATCACGACGCCGACGCCGGGCATCAGCCAGGATGCTCGCGAGCCGGGTGCGCGCCGCTCGGCCGTGAGCGTGAGCGCGAACAGGAGCGGAAGCCCGAGCGACGCCGTCGCGAGCAGGCGAATCCGCGACGGGCTGTCACCGTTGCTCTCGATGAGCGAGATGCCGGCGTATGCGGCCACGGCGCCCGCGGCGAGCACCAGCGGGAACCGGCGTGCGTTGCGCTGGGC
>CAZLAU010000176.1:0-3949 GCA_964557615.1 uncultured Gemmatimonas sp. | reverse complement strand
TTCATCGTGCTCGACCGGCCCGACCCGATTCGCGCCGACCGCGTGGATGGCAACATCCTCGACCCGAAGTTCGCGTCGTTCGTCGGACAGTTTCCCGTGGCACTGCGCTACGGACTCACCCCTGGCGAACTCATCCTGTACCTCGTCGGCGAGAAGATGATCGCGGCCGACGTGAAGGTCGTGCCGATGTCCGGGTACCGGCGCTCGATGTGGTTCGACCAGACCGGTTTGCCGTGGCGGAACCCGTCGCCGAACATCCGCAGCATCGATGCCGCGATCCTGTATCCCGGCACGGTGTTCTTCGAGGGCACGAATGTCAGCGAAGGACGCGGTACCGAGGAGCCATTCACGCTCGTTGGCGCGCCGTGGATGGGCGACGCGCGCGAAATCGCAGCCGAACTCAATGCGGCGCGCCTCGCCGGCGTGAGCTTCGAGGCCACCGAGCGGATGATCGCGCCGGGGTTCAAGCTCGCAGGGCCTCGGCCGGTTCCAATGATTCGCGTCCGGATCACCGACCGTGACCGCGTGAACCCGGTGCACGTGGGCGTGCGAATGCTTCGCGCGATCTATGCCCGGCACTCGGACGTTTTCGAGTGGCGCGCGTCGATCGACCGGCTGGCCGGAACGGACGAGCTCCGCGCGGCGGTGCAGGCCGGGACGATCGATGCCCTGCTCGAGAAGTGGGACGCGGACGCGCGGAAGTTCGCCGAAGCCACGATGAAGTACCGGCTGTATCCGTGACCCGGAGGGGCTGGGCGTTCGCGGCCGGCGCTACCGCCGTCGCCGTCGCGGCGGCGTGGTCGTCGGCACACGGCCAGCCACGCCGCTTGCCGGGCGACTCGACGCTTGCGCCGGGCGTCGTCTGGCGGCAGGTCGCCGATCCGGCGGGGCCGTGGGTGATCAACGTCGTCTGGGTGGACCTGCGCGGCGGTCGCTACGAGCTCCGGCACGTCCGCGCGATGGATTCGCTCGTCGCGCGCGAGAAAGTGTCCGCGATGGTTGCCCGCCAGCCCGAAGGCGCGCGACGCGTGCCGGTTGCCATCAACGCCGATTTCTTCAACGTCCGCACGGGGGAGAATGAAGGCAACCAGGTGATCGCCGGCGAATGGTGGAAAGGGGTTCGCGGCACCAACTCGCCGTACGATGCATTCGACAACGTGCACACGCAGTTCGGCGTGGACGCACGCGGCCGGCCGCTGCTCGACCGCTTCGTTCTGGAGGGCACCGTGCTCCGGCACGGCGATGCGTTCCCCGTGTTCGCCGTGAACTTCCTGCCGCGGGGCGGGCCGGAAGTCGCTGTGATCTACACCGACCGCATCCGGAACACGCCGCGCGACACGGTGCGTCCCTTGGTGGAATGGCCGCTCGACCTCGTGGCCCGGCGTGGCGATACGGCCGTGTACGTGCTTGCCGGCCCGATGGCCAAGGCCGGCGGCAACGCCATCCCGACCGGTGGGGTCGTGCTCGCCGCCTACGGTCCGCGCTCAACGCGCGTGGCGTCGTATGCGGTCGGGGACACGGTGCGCGTGGTGCTTCGGGCAGCCGGCGCGTCAGGAGCGGGCGCACCGGTGTCTCCGTTGGTGCTGATCGGCGGCTGGCCGCGCATCCTGCAGGGCGGGCGCAACGTCGCGGCTCGGGCGCCGTGGACGGAAGGGACGATCTCCAGCAACGCCGAGGCGCGGCATCCGCGCAGCGCTGTCGGGTTCAGCGCCGACAGTTCGCGCCTGATCCTGATGACGGTTGATGGACGGCAGGCCGCGAGCGTCGGGGCGACGCTCGTCGAGCTTGCCGACCTGATGAAGCGATTCGGCGCCTGGGACGCACTCAACTTCGACGGCGGAGGCTCGACCGCACTGATCGTACGGGGCGCGGTCGTCAACAAGGTGTCCGACGCAGCGGGCGAACGTCCGGTGGGCAACGCCCTGCTGGTCGTCGCAAGGGATGTCCCGCCGCGCTGATCACGGCCGTGGCCGGCGCGGCAAACCGTCCGGCCGGCCGATGTGACTCATCGGACGCCAACCTTCGTCCCCGAACAACATGCGACTCCTCGCCAGCTGTTTCGTAGTCCTGATTGCAAGCACCGTCGCGGCGGACGCGCAGGTTGGCCCCCCGGCCGCGTCCCGCGACTCGACACCACCGCTTCCGAGCATCACCCTCGCGCCAGAGCTGGACCGCGTGCTTCGGGACTACGAGCAGGCGTGGCGCGCCGGCGACGCTGCAGCCCTGACGGCGCTCTTCGCCGACGACGGGTTTGTCCTCCAACCGGGACGCCCGCCCGTGCGAGGGCGCGCGAACATCCAGCGCCACTACGCGGGGCAGGGTGGTGGCCCGCTGCGCCTCCGCGCGCTCGCGTCAGCCACGGGCGACTCGGTCGGGTACATCATCGGTGCGTACGGCTACGGCGACACCCCGGGCGATCAGGGAAAGTTCACGCTCACCCTGCGCCGTGCGGGCGGGCGATGGATGATCTACTCGGACATGGACAATCCGAGCGTACCGCCGCGCCGGCCAGGTCCGCCGCCGCAATAGGTTGGCGCGCGCGACATCGCGCTCTCCACACCGGCCGTTTCGCGCGCACCGGGCGGGGCGTAGTTTCCCCGAATGCGCTTTCATCCCACACACCCGGTACTCGTCGCCTTCGTAGCCGCGGCGCTTTCGGTGGCCGCGGGGCTCGCGGCAACACCGTCGCCCGCCGGTGGGCAGGCTTCGCGCGCCGCACTTCCCGCGCTCGACTCTGCCCAGCTCCTGCGCGACCTCTTCGCCATCGCCGACGATTCGATGGAGGGCCGGCGCATCGGGACGCCCGGCGGGGCCAGGGCACGCAACTATCTGGTCAACCGCCTGCGCGCCATTGGCCTCGCGCCGCTGCGTGACAGCCTCCCGGTGCACTTCACCTCCGCGGGCCGCGGCAACGACACGACGCACGGCATCAACCTCGTGGGCGTCGTTCGCGGGACGCGGACTCCCGACCGGTACATCGTCGTGACCGCGCACTACGACCACGTCGGCGTTCGCAACGGGCGGGTGTTTCCAGGCGCCGACGACAATGCATCAGGCACATCCGCGCTGCTCGCCATCGCCGCGTGGGTTCGACAGCGTCCCCTGACGCACTCCGTGGTCTTCGCGTTCCTGGACGGTGAGGAAGGCGGACTCCGGGGGGCGCGCGCATTCGTCGCCAACCCGCCGGTGCCGCTTGCAAGCATCGTGGCAAACGTGAACCTCGACATGGTGAGCCGGGGCGACAAGGGTGAACTCTACGCGGCCGGCGCCACGCCGAATCCGCAGTTCCGACCGCTGCTCGAGGCCCTGGCGTCGGTTGCGCCGGTGACGCTCAAGCTCGGTCACGACTCCGGTGGCGGGCAGAACGACTGGACGGGGCAGTCGGACCACGGCGCATTCCACGCCCAGAAAGTGCCGTGGGTGTATTTCGGAGTGGAGGACCACCCGGATTATCACCAGCCGACGGACACGCCGGACAAGGTGAATCCCGGTTTCTTCTATCGCTCGGCGCTCACGATCGCCGAGTTCGTTCGCCGCCTCGACGCTGCCCCTCCTGCCCGGACCACGCCATGAATCGCTACCGAGTTCTCGCTGCCGGAATTGCCTTCACCGCGGCCGCGGTCCTGACCTTGGCCGCCGCGGTCCCGGCAACAGCCGACGCCCAGACCCGCTCGCTCAAGGTCCTGCTCCTGTACGACATGGAAGGCGTATCGGAAGCGGTGATGCACAAGCACACCTCGTTCGCGTACCCGGCGGAGTACGCGGCGGGCCGCCGCTCGCTGACCGCCGACGTCAACGCCGCGATCGCCGGGCTCAAGGCCGGCGGCGCCACCGAGATCGTGGTGGTGGACGGACACGGGTCTGGCAACGCGAGTGGCCCCGACGTGCACGAGGAGCAGTTGCTTGCGCCGGCGAAGATGCATTACCGCGACACGCCGTTCGACATCTA
>CAZLAU010000175.1:0-3954 GCA_964557615.1 uncultured Gemmatimonas sp. | reverse complement strand
CGGATGTTCTCCATCCAGTTCACGTACACCGCTTCCCACCGCTCGGGGAGGATCCGCACCCGCCCGTCCCTGACCGCCTGCAGGGCGGGGGCGGCAAGCGGCGCCATCTTCACGAACCACTGGTCCGAGAGCCGCGGCTCGACGACGGTACCGCAGCGGTAGCACTTCCGAACCGAATGGTGGTGCTGCTCCGACTTGACCAGCGCTCCGGCCTTGTCGAGCGCCTTCGCGACCCGCTTGCGGGCGTCGAACCGGTCTACGCCGAGGTATTCCGGCGGGATGCGGCCAGCCGCGTCGGCGCCTTCCGCGATCAACCCCTCTGGCGAAAGGATGATCGGCATCGCGAGGTCGTGGCGGCGGCCGACGTCGAAGTCATTGGCGTCGTGAGCCGGCGTGATCTTGAGCGCGCCAGAGCCGAACTCGCGGTCCACATAGGCGTCGGCGATGACCGGAATCTCGGCCCCGTTGGCGGGATTCACGACGCGCTTGCCGACGAAGGCGGCATACCGTTCGTCGTCGGGGTGCACGGCGACGGCCACGTCGCCGAACATCGTTTCCGGCCGCGTCGTGGCCACCACGATTCCCTGCGATGTGTCGCCGGCGAGCGCGTAGCGGACGTGATACATCAGGCCCTGCGCGGGGTGCGATTCGGCTTCCTCGTCGCTCAGGGCCGTGAGGCAGCGCGAGCACCAATGCGTGACCCGGTGCCCCCGGTAAATCAGGCCATCCTCGTACCAGCGGACGAAGATCTCGCGCACGGCGCGCGACAGTTCCGGAGAAAACGTGTATGCCGTGCGCTCCCAGTCGCACGAGGCGCCGATGGCGCGCAGCTGCTTCAGGATCACGCCGCCCTTGTCGTCAACGAACGCGCGCACTTCGTCGAGAAACGCCTCGCGGCCGAGATCCTGGCGCGTCTTCCCCGACTGCGCGAGCAGGCGCTCCACGACGTTCTGCGTCGCGATGCCGGCGTGGTCGGTGCCCGGGAGCCAGAGGGTGGCGTCGCCTGACATGCGCCGCCACCGGATCAGCACATCCTGCACGGCGTTGTTCAGTCCGTGCCCCATGTGCAGCACGCCGGTCACGTTCGGTGGCGGCATGACGATCGCGTACGGCGTCGCTGGTCCGCCGTTCCGTGCGGATGCCGAGTTCGAGACGCCGAAGACCCCGTTCGATTCCCACGCGTCGTACAGGGGGGCGTCGGCGGCCGACGGGTCGTACCGCGATGGAATGTCGTCGGCGTTCGGTATAGTTGCCATGAACCCACAAAACTAGCGGCCCGGTGGCGACGGGCGCGATGGCCCGTTTAGCTTGCAATGTGGCCTCCCGCTGCGAGTTGCGTCGTGTCCGACGCGGCCTCCGGGGCGGCGCGACCGGCCCGAAATGGGCCCTCACCGGACGGATCCAGGCCCAGTGGCGACAGAAACCATCCAGCTCGTGCTCCCGAACGGCGCGACGCGCGACGTGCCGGTCGGCACACCGGCGCGCGATGTCGTGCTTTCCATCGGGCCAGGGCTCCTCAAGGCCGCGATCGCCGTGGCCATCGATGGCGACGTGCAGGACCTCGTCACGCCGATCCGCAAGGGCGGGGCGTTCGTCGTCCTCAAGGAAAGCGATCCCCGCTCGCTCGCCGTGCTCAGGCATTCCGGCGCCCACGTGCTGGCCACCGCAGTGCGGCGGCTGCGCCCGGACGCGAAGATCGGGTTCGGCCCGGCAATCGACGACGGGTTCTACTACGACTTCGAGGTCGACCGGCCGTTCACGCCCGAGGATCTGGAGGCGTTCGAGGCCGAGATGCTCAAGGTTGCCGCCGACAAGCTGCCGTTCGTCCGTGCCGAGGTGACGAAAGCGGAGGCAGCCCGCACGTTCGCCGACGATCCGCTCAAGCTCGAACGGCTCGCGGAACTCGGTGACGACGAGGTGATTTCGACGTACACCGACGGACCGTTCACGGACCTGTGCCGCGGCCCGCACGTGCCCGACACGTCGTACCTGAAGCACTTCAAGCTGCTGAGCACCGCCGGCGCCTACTGGCGCGGTGACGAGCGCCGGCAGATGCTGCAGCGCATCTACGCGACGGCCTTCTGGAAGAAGGAAGACCTCGAAGCCCACGTGCACCGCCTGTCCGAGGCGCGCCGCCGCGACCATCGCGTGCTCGGCAAGCAGCTCGACCTCTTCCGCTTCTTTCCGGAAGCACCGGGCGCCGCGTTCTGGACCCGGAACGGCACGCACCTCTGGAATGCGCTGGAGGGGTTCGTGCGCGAGCGGCAGCGCGACGGGTTCATGGAAATCCGGACGCCACTGATGTACTCCAAGACCCTGTGGGAGAAATCAGGGCACTGGGGCAAGTACCGCGAGAACATGTTCCTCGTGCACAACAACGAGTCGGGCGAGCAGGACATGTCGCTGAAGCCGATGAACTGCCCATCGCACCACCTGTATTTCGCGGCGCAGAAGCACTCATACCGCGAATTGCCGGTGCGGTACGTGACCTTCGACCCGTTGCACCGCAACGAGTTGTCGGGGGCGCTGTCCGGACTCACGCGCGTGCGCCAGTTCTCGCAGGATGACTGCCACGTGTACCTCCGCGAGGACCAGATCGCGGACGAGGTGCAGTTCCTGATGGACTTCATCCTGGGGTACTACGCGACGTTCGGCCTCACGGCGCGCGTGAAGTTCGCGACGCGGCCGGAACAGCGGATCGGCTCGGACGCGCTGTGGGATCGCGCCGAGGCGGCCCTGCGCGCGGCGCTCGAGAAGACAGGGCAGCCGTACGAGCTCAAGGCGGGCGACGGCGCATTCTACGGCCCGAAGGTGGATTTCGACGTGATGGACTCCATTGGCAGGGCGTGGCAAATCGGCACCATCCAGCTCGACTACAATGCACCGGAGCGCTTCGACCTCGGCTACACCGGCGAGGACAACACGACGCACCGGCCGGTCGTCATTCATCGGGCCGTCAGCGGCTCGCTCGAGCGCTTCATCGCGATCCTGATCGAGCATTTCGCGGGCGCCTTTCCCGTCTGGCTGTCGCCGGAGCAGGTGCGCGTGCTGCCGATCGCCGACGATTTCGCCGCGCAGGCTCGTGACGTGGTGTCCAGGATGCGCGCGGCCGGCATTCGCGCGCATCTTGATGACCGCAACGAGACGCTCAACTACCGGATCCGCGAGGCCGAGACGATGAAGACGCCGTACATGGCGGTGATGGGCAAGCGGGAAGCCGATGCCGGGACGCTCGCGGTGCGCGAGCGCGGGCAGGGCAAGAAGCAGGATGTGATCGGCGTGGACGCGTTCATTGCGCGCATTTGCGACGAAGTGCGCACGCGCGCGCTTCCGGCGCCGGCGGCCGAGTGACGCGCGCACGCCGGGCGTGCGCGAACTGCGCCTGCGCTTGCGCGGCGCTCATCGGCGTTGCCGCAGCGGCCGGCGCACAGCGATTGAGTGCACCGGTGGGGCCGGCGTACCAGGTGGACGCCGGCCGTGGTGATCCGCCCCTGGAGCCCGCGCGGATTGCCGGCCAGCTCCTCGCCGGCGCCTACGCCGGGCTTGGCGGCTACGTGATCGGCCACTGGGCGGCCGGGTTCGTCACCGAACGGATGACCGGTGCGTCGGAAGGAACCAAGGACGATCTCAAGTTCACCGTCGGTGTGATCACGGCCGCAGCGGCGACGGCCGGGAGTGTGTGGACCGTCGGTGACATCGGCGACCAGACCGGCTCGTACACTGCGGCCCTCGCGGGGACTGCCGGTGGCATCGCTGCGGCGTTCCTGCTCAACAAGGTCCTCTACGGCCAGGCGCGGCTCCCCAACGAAGAAGGGTCGTCGCGCATGCGATGGGTCGAAGCGTCGCTCGAGGCGCTCCTCCCGTCACTCGGCGCCACCATCGCCTTCAACTCGACGAGACGCTACAAATGACCGATAGTTCGCGCACGCCCGTCATCGTATCCGCGGTCCGCAC
>CAZLAU010000174.1:0-4236 GCA_964557615.1 uncultured Gemmatimonas sp. | reverse complement strand
TGCCGCGCACGAGGGGCGGCATCCGCTCGAGCGGAAAGAAGAGGCCGGAGAACGCCACCATCGGATAGAGCACCGCAGCGCCGATCGGCTGGGCGAATCGCGCCGTCGGCACGATGCTGGCGATCACGAACCCCAGCGACAGGATGCTCAGCGTGCTGAGGAGGACGGCGAGCGTGAAGCTCGGCACGTTCACCTGCATTGCGCCCGGGAAGGTCTGGCGGCCGGCGAGCACCAGCAGGCCGAGGCTGAGCACGGTGAACACGAGCTTCACCACGACGTGCGAGCCGAGGATCGTCACCGGGGAAAGCGGCGTGGCGCGCAGCCGCTTGAGGATGCCCCCTTCGCGATAGATCGAGATGATCGCCACGAGCGAGAGCACGGCACCAATCGCGATGAACAGCGCCGCGAGGATTGCGACGTTGAACGGGGCGGCGGGCGCCGCTGCGGTCACCCGGTCGCCGAGCCCGAAGGAACGGCCGAGCGCGAGGAAGAGGATGACGGGAATGATAAGTGTACCGATCACGCCCATCGGCTCGCGGATGAACACCTTGGTCTCGACCCACGTGAGCTTCCAGAATCCCTTGAGCACCGGTCAGTCCCGGATGCCGTGGCCCGTGAGCTTGAGGAACACGTCCTCGAGCGTCGGGATCTCGGTACGGAAGCCGCGCACGTGGATCCCCTCGCGCGCGACGAAGGTAATCACGTCGGTCACGAAGTCGTCACCCTCGCCGCTCAGCGTGTGGGTCGTGCCATCGCTGCGTGCCGACCGGACCCCCGGGATTGCGCCCAGCCGCGCGGCGACGTCGTCGCCGTTGCTCGTGAACACCACGCCCCGCTGCGGGCAGTGCTTGCGGACGAGCTCGTCCGGTGAGCCCAGTTCGATCAGTCGTCCATGCTCGATGATCGCCACCCGGTCGCAGAGGCGTTCGGCCTCCTCCATGAGGTGAGTCGTGAGAAACACCGTGGTGCCGCGCTCCCGGATGCCCGTGATGAGATCCCAGATGGCGCGCCGCGCCTGGGGGTCGAGTCCCGTGGTGAGTTCGTCGAGGAAGACGACCTCCGGCTCGTGGATGAGCGCCAGCGCGATGAAGAGGCGCTGTTTCTGGCCGCCGGACAGCGTCATGAACCACGCGTTGCGCTTGGCTTCGAGCCCAAGGCGCGCGAGGAGCGCGTCGCCGTCAACCTTGCTGTCGTACAGCGACGACCAGAGGTCCACCGCTTCCCACACCTTGATGCGCTTCTGGAGGTGTGCCTCCTGGTGCTGGACGCCGATGCGCTGGCGGACCTTCGCGGCGTCGCGCCGCGGGTCGAGGCCCAGCACCGATATCGTGCCGTGATCCGGCTTTCGCAGGCCCTGCACGCACTCCATGGTCGTGGTATTGCCCGCGCCGTTCGGCCCGATGAGGCCGAAGATCTCGCCTTCGCGCACTTCGAGCGAGACATCGTGCACGGCGATCGTCTTGCCGTAGCGCTTGCCGAGGCCGGCAACGGTGATCACGGTTCTGGACACGGGTTACCGTACGAAACGGACGCGCGGCGGATTCAGCGCGCCTTCGCCTGGCTCGCCGCGCGCGGCGGTCGCGCGTGCGCAAAGAGGTCGGCCTGCACCTCGGGGTTGCGAAGCTTCCAGATGACGCCGTCGGTGAAGTAGTGGTGGATGCCGATGAAGTAGCTGATCAGCACCGGCGCCACGCTATCGGGCCCGGCGCCGAACAAGCGCGCGGCGGCGGCTTGCGTCGGCCCGGGCACGAAGAAGCTCACCAGGAGAGCCGCGGTGACGAGCGCACCGCCGTAGATCACCATATGGCGAAGCCGATGCTCGCCGCCGCCGTGCGCCGCTGCGCGGTTGAGCTCCACGCGGGTGGGGAACTCCAGGTACTGCAGCGCGTGCGCAAACTGCACGAGGAAGAGGCCGGCAAGACCCCAGCGGGCGATCGCGCCGTACCACACGAAGATCGACGCCCACGCAACGATCACCCGGAACGCCGGGCCGCGTCCGAGCCGCCGCCGCATGCGCACCAACCCGGCGGTGCCCATGATGGCCGCCACGATCGTCGCCGCCGAGGCGACCTGATACACGAGCGCAACCGGCCCGGGATTCGTCAGCGTCGTGTGCAGGAACCACGCCAGGTGCCAGCAGAGGAGGATCCGCAGGCCACCCTTGATGAGTCGTGTTTCCGTCGCGTCGAAGCGGGCGCCCTGCAGGTGCGTGAACGCGGCCATCATGCCCCACGTCTGGCCGGTGTAGTGCCACGCGAGATACCCGCTGGCCACGGCGAAGAACGCAATCAGCAGGATCTGCGAGCCTTCGCGCGCCTCGTAGATCGCCGCGGCCAGCGCCACCACCATGATCATCGGCACCCAGATGGTGGCCCATTTGTGCTTGGCGATCATCGCCTTGTCACGGTACACGATCCGGTACGACGCCATGAAATGGGCGTAGTTCACGATGATCTGCGCCCAGATCACGGCCTTCAGGTTCACGAACCCGAGGTCGGTGCCGCTGAGCAGCAGCGGGACGAACACGATGATGGACAGCCCGCCCACGCACAGCACATCCACGACTGGTGAGAAGATCGACGTGACGGCCGGGGGGGTGCCGGTGGTGGTGCTACTGGCGGCGCGCGAAGCGGATGCCATCAGCTATCCTCAGGTACGGTCGTCGCGACTGGCGGATCACCGGCGCTGCATCGCCGGGACCGGGCTGCAGAACAAGTTAGCGAAGCGCGCGCTCGGGCTGAGGCCGGTGCCGCGTCCAACCGGAGGGGGCTGTGCGGATCGTCGGAGGGAAGTTCGCGGGACGCGACCTCACGTCGCCAAAGGACTTTCGCGTCCGGCCGACCGCCGAGCGCGTGCGGGTGGCGCTCGTGGAGAAGCTCGCGCCCGACCTCGGCGGCGCGCGGGTGCTCGACCTGTTCGCCGGCAGCGGCGCCCTCGGGCTCGAGGCCATCTCGCGTGGCGCAACGTCGGTGGACTTCGTCGAGTTCCGGCCGTCGAGCCTGCACGCACTCAAGGCCAACATCGCCGCGCTCCGGCTGCGGGACCGCACGCGCGTGTTCAAGCGCGACGCAGTGCAGTTTGCGGACGCACTCGGCCCGGGCAGCTATGATCTCGTGTTCGCCGATCCGCCGTACGAGTCGCGCCAGCTCGACCGCGTGGTGAAGAGCTGGCAGGCGACCGGCTTCTCGCGAGTGCTCGCCGTGGAGCACGCTGCCGCCCACGAACTGCCGCGCGGCGCCGTACGGTTCGTGCTCGACGACACCGCGGTGACGATCTACCGGATGTGAAAACGCCGGCGGCCCCAGGGGAGCCGCCGGCGCCTGCACTCGAATGCCGCCGTTACGGGACGATCTTCGATGCCGTGACGACGTCGTTCCAGTTGATCACGGAGTTGAAGATCATGTTGAACTCGCCGTGGTTCTGCCAGCGGTAGATCGGGTTGTTCGAGAACATGATCACGCGGCCGCGTCCCTTGTACGCCTCAGGGATGTCCACCGCGTACGGGCGCCCCTTGAGGGAGTCGGCGCCCACCATCAGCCCCGATAGCACCGCGTCGTCGCCGCCGACGTAGCGGGCCAGGACGTTCGCTTCATTCGCCGGCCCCACCTTGAACGGCGTGCCGCCAACGTATTTCACCGGCACCTTCTGCTCGTTGTAGCCGTAGAACACCGGATGGTCGGCGCGCTCGATCGAGCCCTCAACGAGCGGGCGCTGCGCCGTGAGGCCGGGCACTGGCGTCTTGTCCACCGTGCCGGCAAAGCCGAATTCGATCGGCAGCCGCGCGGCTTCGCCAACGGCGATCAGGGTGCCGCCGGCTTCGAGAAACGCCGCGATCGCATCCACGCCGATCTGGCCGATTCCGCCGGACATGTCGGCCGTCTCACCGTACATGCCGAGGAACTTGTACTTGTCGCTCTTCTGGTACGGTTGGGGCTTGGCCGCCGGCGGCGCGAGCACCGACGCGCGGCTCAGGTTCTGCTCGGCCATCAGGATCACGTCGTACTTGGCCCGCAGGTTTCCGAGCTGCAGCTGCTCCTTGTAGATGAGGTCGTAGGGAATCCCGAACTCGTCGAAGGTGAGCCGGTACCAGCCCAGGCTCTGCGTGCCGCCCCACGTCGAGAAGATCGCGACCCGCGGCACATCGGCGTTGTGGGTCGGGACGGTTGGCGCACTCGTGAGCGTGGCCGCCGTGAGCCCGAGGTCTTCAACTGCTGCGCGTACGGCGGCGACCTTCGA
>CAZLAU010000173.1:0-4284 GCA_964557615.1 uncultured Gemmatimonas sp. | reverse complement strand
ATCAAGATCACGAGCGACCTGGAGCGCGTCGGCGACCACGCCGTCAACATCGCCGGCAGCACGCTCCGGATGGATGCCCTGGAGGCCCGCCTGCCGGTGCCGCCGCAGATCGAGGAGATGAGCCGCCTCACGCGCGCCATGCTCAGCGACGCGCTCGACGCGGTGGTGCGCCTGGACGGCGCGCTCGGCCGCGACGTGTGTGCCCGCGATGACGCCGTCGACGCCCTTCACGAGACCCTGTTCCGCAGCCTCCTGACCCACATGATGGAGCAGCCGCGGACGATCAGTTACGCCCTGGAACTCCTGCTGGTGGGGCGCAACCTCGAACGGGTCGCCGACCTGGCGACCAATATCGCGGAAGACGCCGTGTACCTCGCGGAGGGGGTCACAATCAAGCATCATTTGGAAGGCTGGCCGGGCGCCCACCACCGAGGCGCGCCGTAGCCCTGCCATCCCCCGGGGCGAACTCCCTGTCCACGATGCCTACCGGCGACGAACGGCCGCTGCAGCTGATCAACCGCGAGCTCTCCTGGCTTGAGTTCAACAGCCGGGTGCTCGCGGAAGCGCAGGATTCGCGAGTCCCGGCGCTGGAGCGGCTCAAGTTCCTCGCGATCTTCAGCACGAACCTCGACGAGTTCTACATGGTTCGCGTGGCAGGATTCCGGCGCCAGGTCGCCGCAAACGTCCGTCACGCCTTTGGCGACGGCCTCACGCCGCGGGAGCAGCTCGAGCGGATCGAGTCGCGCGTGCGCGAAATGCTGGATCAGGCGCGCCGATGCCTGCACGACGACCTGCTGCCGCTGCTGGCGGGGCACGGCGTGCGCCTGCTCCGGGTGGACGAGTTGACGGGTCCCGAGCTGCAGGCCCTCGACGCGTTCTTCGACGCACAGGTCTTCCCGGTGCTCACCCCGCTGGCCGTCGACCCGGGGCACCCGTTTCCCTACATCTCCAACCTGTCGCTCTCGCTGGCCGTCGAGCTGCGCGACCCTGGCCTTGGGTACGACCACTTTGCACGGGTGAAGGTGCCCAAGTCGCTGCCGCGATGGGTGCCCGTCGCCGGTCGCCCCAACCACTTCGTGCCGCTCGAGTCGGTGATCGGTTCCCACCTCGATCGGCTCTTCCCGGGCATGCAGATCCGCGGCTGGCACGTCTTCCGCATCACGCGCTTCTCGGATCTCGAGATCGCCGACACGGAAGAGGCCGATGACCTGCTCGCCGTCATCGAGGAACAGGTCTTCCAGCGACGCTTTGGTGAAGTGGTCCGGCTCGAAGTGCAGTCGGGCACCCCCGCGCCCCTTCGGTCCCTCCTGCTCGACGAGCTGCGCGAGACCGAGGACCCGGAACTCGTGCCGCTTTCCGACGGAGAAGTCCACGATCCCGGTCCGCTGCTCGACCTGGGCGACCTCATGTCGCTGGCGACGCTGGACATCCCGGACCTGCGCGATCCTCCGTTCACGCCCGCCGTGCCACCCGAACTCCGCACTGCCGAGCGCAGCATCTTCGACGTCATCCGCGAACGCGACCTGATGGTGCACCATCCGTACGACTCGTTTGCCGCTTCCGTCGAGCAATTCATTGATGCCGCGAGCCGCGACGAGCACGTGCTCGCGATCAAGATGACCCTCTACCGGACGTCGGGTGACGGCGCCATCGTGCGAGCGCTTACCGAGGCGGCGCAACGGGGCATCCAGGTGGCGGTACTCGTGGAACTCCAGGCCCGCTTCGAGGAAGTGAACAACATCACGTGGGCGCGCACGCTCGAGTCGTTCGGCGTGCACGTCGCCTACGGGCTGCCCGGGCTCAAGACGCACGCCAAGATTGCGCTCGTCGTGCGCCGCGAGGGCGACCACATCCGGCGGTACGTGCACATCGGTACGGGCAACTACAACGGCAAGACCGCCCGCGTATACACGGACATCGGCCTGTTCTCGTGCTCCGAGCCCATCGGCGCCGACGTGAGCGACGTCTTCAACGTGCTCACCGGATTCTCGCGGCAGCGCGTGTACCGGAAGCTGATCGTCGCGCCGACGGGGATGCGCGAACGCGTCCTGCAGCTGATCGAGCGCGAGGCGGAGCACGCACGGCAGGGCCGGCCCGCCCGGATCGTCGCCAAGATGAACGCGCTCGTCGACGCCGAGACGATCGGCGCCTTGTGCGCGGCCTCCGGGGCAGGGGTGACGGTGGACCTGCTCGTGCGCGGCATCTGCTGCCTTCGGCCCGGCGTGCCGGGCCTTTCCGAACGCATTCGCGTGGTGAGCATCATCGGGCGCTTCCTCGAACACACGCGCGTGTGGCACTTCCGGAACGACGCGTCCCCCGAGTACTACCTGACGTCGGCGGACTGGATGCCGCGCAACTTCAATCGACGCGTCGAGGTGGCGGTGCCGGTCGAGGATCCGACGCTCCACGCGCGGCTGGCATCACTCCTGGACACGTGCCTCGCCGACAATCGCCAGGCGTGGGAGCTCTCGGCCGACGGCGGCTACGCGCGACGGCACCCGGGTGCCGATCCGGAGCACGCGTCACAGCGGATTCTCCTGAAGGAGTCGTGGGGAATGTCGCGAGACGGCGCGCGTGCGGCGCCGCGCGGCGAGCGGCCGACCGAGGTGTTCGGCTAATCGGCGGCTGAGTCGTCGTCGGGGTGGTCGTCGCGCACGGCCTTGCCGTCGGCGCCGACGAGTTCGACGGGCACCTTGGCGACCCGCTCGAGCAATCCCGACTTGCGGGTCGCGCCCCACAGCTCGAGCCGCAGCGAACGCACCTTCGGCGCCGGTGTGGGCGTGATCCGGATGGCCCGTTCCAGCCATCGGACGCGAACCTTGTCCACGGCGCTGATGTGCCCGCGGTCGAGGCCATCGGCGATGCGGAGGATTGCCGCAAGTTTGCGCACACGCCGGCGCACGTCGGGATCGAGGCGCGCGAACTCCCGGTGTTTCTTCCGGCTTGGGGCGGCACCGCGATGATAGCGCGCCACATGGGCCACCGTTACCTGCGCCTCCGGTGACATGCCGAGCAGGTCGGCGTGGAGGATCAGGTGATACGAGTGCTTGTGGTGTCCCTGATAATTGATGTGATATCCCACGTCATGGAGCAGCGCGGCGTCCGCCAGAATCGCGCGGTCGGCGGCGTCGAGCCCGAGCCGCGGGCCGAGGGCTTCGAACAGCTGCAGCGCGAGGCGCTGCACCTGGCGGGCGTGTGGGGCTTCGAAGTGGCACCGCTCTGCGAACTCGCGCACGGATCGCTCGCGTGCTTCGCCGGGGTCCGAAATCGCCGGCATCACGCGCGCCGCTTCGAGGAGCAAGCCCTCGCGGATCCCGAACGCCGACGCGGTGACATCGGGGGATTCGATGCGCTCGAGCACTTCCGCCAGCACCGCCAGTCCGGCGACGATGATGTCCGCACGTCCTGCATTGAGCCCGGGGACGGAGAGTCGCTCCTCGACCGGCATCGCGGCGAGCGTGGCGAGGATCTCCTCGACCTGATCGCGGGGAATCCGCGTCCCGTGCACCGAGCGGGCCGCGCGCATGCCCTGCCGCGCGAGAAACATTCCTGCAAGGTTCGTGAAGGTGCCGCCGGATCCGATCAGCTCCGCCCCGCGCCAGTCGCGCACGGGAAGCGCCGCGCGGATGTCGTCGCGTACGAACTTCCGGAGCTTGCGCAGCCGCTTTGGCGTGGCGCCGTCGCGCAGGAACTTCTCGGTGAGCCGCACGGCGCCGTACGGAAACGTGATCAGGCGCTCGACAAGGCCCTCGGCGGACAGTGCGAGTTCGGCAGATCCGCCGCCGATGTCGAGCACCACCGCCCGCCCGCGGCCCAGCTCGAAATGCGCGAGTGCCGACCGAAACGCGAGTCGCGCCTCGTCCTCGCCCAGCAGCACCCGCGGCTTGAGGCCGGTTTCCTGCTTGACGCGCGCCAGGAACGCAGCGCCGTTCGTGGCGTCGCGCACGGCACTGGTGGCCACCGCCTCGATGCGCCGCGCGCCAAGCTGCCGTGCGAGCGTCGCCATCCGGACGAGTGCCTCGATGGCCTGCTCGATGGCCAGGGCCGAGATCATCCCCGTCGCCTCGAGTCCGGCTGCCAGCCGAGGCGCGGCCTTCATTTCGTCGAGGACGCGGATCGCGCCGTGCGGCCCGACGTCAGCGACGATCTGCCGGATGGAGTTCGAGCCGATGTCAATCGCCGCGATCCGCGACTCAGCGTCGGCCTTTCCCCGCGTCGCGGCATCCCCCGAGGCGATGCGCAGTCCCGTTGCGGTCACGTCCTGAATCGTAGCGGGCCAGCCCG
>CAZLAU010000172.1:0-4311 GCA_964557615.1 uncultured Gemmatimonas sp. | reverse complement strand
ATGAGACTCACGCGGGCGAAGTGCCACGCGACGAGCGGCGCCGACGCGAACGCCGCGATCGTGGCGACGAGCAACTCGGTGGCGACGCGCCGGCGCACGCCACGGAGCGCGGGTGCGACGACCCGCTTCGCAAGGATTCCGGCTGCGGTGATCGACGCGAACCCCGCGACGCTCAGCTGGTACCCCAGGTCGAGCACTGTGTGCGAGTCGAGGAGCAACGGCACGAGCGCGCCGAGGGCGAGCGTGGCCCACGGCGACACGGGCCGCTGCAGGGCCCATCCGGCGGTGGACGCGGCGAGCATCGTGCCGCTGCGAAGCGCCGGGGCAGGAGCGCCGATCGCGCACACGTAGAGTACCGTGATCGCGACGGCAAGCCACCGCGCGGCGACGCGAGGCGTGCGCAGGAGCTGGAGGCCCAGCAAGACGGCGCCCGAGATGATCGCCACGTGGAGGCCCGAGATCGAGAGGAGATGTACCAGCCCTGCCCTCGCGTACCGGTCGCGCACCTCCGACGGCAGCTGCCGCGTGTCGGCAATCAGCAGCGCGCGCACCACAGGCGCGTCGTCGCCGAACAGGCGGTCAATGGATGCCGCCGCGTATGCGCGCCACGCCGCCAGGAGCGATGCCGGGTTTGCGCCAGCCGCTTCGGGTGGTGACGCCGTTCCGGCACGGGAACCGGTGGGGACAGCCGCGACGCCCGGCGCCACCGATGCCGCACGCTCGCTGCGGTACGCGCGCCGCTCCGGCGGCGGCCCGCGATCGACGGCCACCATCGCGCCGGTGGCGAAGATGAGCGCGAGCGCTGCACCGGTGTGCCGCCGCCGCAGGGCCGCCACCGCCACGACCGATACCGAAAGGCCCGCGACGACGCCGAGGGGCACGCCGCCGAACCCGGCGAACAGTCCTGCGGCGTAGCAGATCGTGGCAATGGCAATGAGCGGCACGTGGGCCCCCGAGCGCGCACGCTCGCCGCGCGGGCCGCCCGATGCGACATCGCAATACCGCCGCTACCACCGATTCATTGCAGCGTGGTATGATTGCCGGATTCCGCCGGGTGGGCCGGCGGGAGGTCACGCGGCCGGGAGGCCACGCCGTGCACGTCGCGATCGAGGCCACGCGGTTCGTCCGGGACTCGAGGGGCATCGGGCGGTACGTGCGGGCCATCGTGCCACGCCTGGTCACGCAGCGCCCCGACGTGACGGGCACGCTGTTCGTGCGGGGCCCGCACCAGGCCGCTCGCGCGCGCGACTGGATCGCGCGGTGTGGCGCGGCGTCCAGCCGCCTCGATGTTCGCCCCATTCGTGACCTGCGCGACGCCACGGCCGATGTGTCCTGGTATCCGTGGAACCACGCCGACCCGTTGCCGCGCGCGGGGCCGATCGTGGTGACGATCCACGACGTGGCTCCGCTGGCGATGCCCGACCGCCGCCTCACTGCCCTGTTCCGCAACATCCTCTGGCGCCGCCGCTACTCGAACGCCGCCAAGGACGCGGCGATCATCATCACGGTCTCGGAGTTCACGGCAACCGAGGTCGCGCGATTGCTCCACGTGTCGCGCCAACGCATCCGCGTCACGCACCTCGGCGCCGACATCGCCGGCTCGGGCGCCCACGCCGACGCATCCGAGCGCGCGGCGCTCGGCGTCACGCAGCCGTACGTGCTCACCGTGGGTTCCGACGACCGGCGCAAGGACCTCGAGACCGCCCGGCGCGGTGTGGCGCGCGTGGTGAGCGCCGGTACGGTGATCACCCTCGTTCAGGCCGGCGCGCGGCGGCGCCGCAACCGCGACACCGCGGATCTTCCGTGGATCCGTCCGCTGGGCTCCGTCGGCGACTCCGCGCTCGCCGCGTTGTACCGTGGCGCGGAAGCGCTGATCGTGCCGAGCGTCTATGAAGGGTTCGGGTTGCCGGTGGTCGAGGCGATGCAGCTCGGCACGCCAGTCATCTGCTCGCGGGCCGCGTCACTTCCGGAGGTCGCCGGTGAGGCGGCTGCCTGGTTCGAGCCGGGCGACGACGTCGAACTCGCCCGCGTGCTGACCCGCGTGCTCCACGATCCCGCCACCGCGGAGCAGATGCGCAACGCCGGCCGCCGGCAGGCACAGCGATTCTCCTGGGATGCGACGGCGCGGGCGACGCTCGAAGCGTTCGACGCGGCCATCACACTGGGCCGCAACCGGTAACACCGCGGGGCGCGCCAGCGCGCACCATCGCGCAACATCGCGCACCAGCGCGCCACCCACGCGCGCCGGCCTCGCTCAGCTCGCGACCGGCAACTCCGCCCGCGGCGCGACGGGCGTGCCCGTGAACGTGGACCCGGTCGTTCCGGTCAGTTCGACGAACAAGTAGTCGCCAATCGCCGCCGCGCCCGCCGGCACCATCACCGTGCGGAAATCTCGCGAGCGGGCCTGCAGCAGGTCGGCGCCCTTCCGGGCCGGCTTTTCCACCAGCACTTCGCGCCGCTCACCCAGCCGCTTGAAATTGCGCGAGCGCGCAATGGATCGCACCAGATCGACGAGCGCCGTGTACCGCCGGTCCACGACATCGGACGGCACCGTCATCTCCGCCGGCAGTCGTGTGGCGGGCGTGCCCTCGCGCGGCGAGAACTTGAAGGTGAACGCATCGTCGAACCCCACCTCGCGCACGAGCGAGAGCGTCTCGTCGTGGTCGGCCTCGGTCTCGCCCGGAAACCCGACAATGATGTCCGTGGTGACGCTGAGCCCGGGAATCGCGGCGCGCAGGCGTGCGACGCACTCGAGATACCCGGCGCGGGTGTACCGGCGCAGCATCCGCTTGAGCATCGCGTCGGAACCCGACTGCACGGGCAGGTGCACGTGCTCGCACACCGCGGGCACCTCGGCCATCGCCGCAATCACGGAGTCGGTGAAGTCGTTCGGGTGCGGGCTCGTGAACCGGACGCGCCGGATCCCTTCCACCTCGCCCACCGCCCGCAGCAGTGCGCCGAAATCGCGAGTCCCGTCGTTCCACGAGTTGACCGTCTGGCCCAGCAGGACGACTTCGGTCAGTCCCTGCGCGACAACCTCGCGGGTCTCGCGGACCACGTCGTCGAGCGCCCGGCTCCGTTCAGATCCACGCGTGTAGGGCACGATGCAGTAGGTGCACCGATAGTCACATCCGCGCTGCACGGGAATCCACGCCTTCACGCCCTCGAAGCGACGCGCCTGGAAGTCGTCGTAGTGCTCCTCGAGGTCGAAATCGGTGGCCGTGGTGCGCTCCCCACGGCGCGCACCGTCAATGAGTTCCGGCAGCGCGCGGTACGCGTCGGGCCCGACCACGAGCGACACGCGCGAATCGGCGTCGAGCAGCCGCGCACCGAGGCGCTGGGCCATGCATCCCGTCACCCCGAGCACCGTGTCGCGATTCATATGGCGCCGCAGGTCACCCAGCCGGCCGAGCACGCGCTGTTCGGCGTTGTCGCGCACCGCGCAGGTGTTCACCAGGATCACGTCGGCGCCGTCGGGGTTCTCCGTATGGGAGTACCCGGCGGCCGCGAGCTTGCCGAGCATCAGCTCGGAGTCGGCCACGTTCATCTGGCAGCCGTACGTTTCGAGGTAAACCGTGGGCATCGGGAGCGAAAGCTACTACGGTCGCTACTTCTGGACCGGGAACTCGGACGTCCGCCCCGTGGGGCGCGCGGGCTCCCGCGGCTCGAGAGGCATCTGGATGAAGAAGGTGCTTCCCTCGCCTTCGGTGCTGGTCACCCAGATGCGTCCGCCGTGCGACTCCACCGCCAGCCGGCAGAACGTGAGCCCGAGGCCGGAACTGCGCACCCGCGGTGCGTGCTGCGCGTGGACCTGCTCGAACTTCCGGAAGATGATCTCCTGGTAGTCGGCGGGAATCCCGGGGCCGTTGTCGGACACGGTGAACAGGATGCCGTGCGGATCGCGGCGCGCGGCGAGCTCGATCGTCACCGGGCCGGGCGAGTGATTCACCGCGTTCTGGACGAGGTTGCTGAGCACGCGCTTGATGAGCGCCTTGTCAGCGGTGATCACGGGCGCGTCGTCGGCCACGTCCACGGAGGCCGACGCCCCCTCCTGCTGGAACCGGAGCTGCCAGTCGTACACGATCTCGGCGAGCAGCGCGGCCGGCGCGATCGGCTCCGGGGCGAGCGTGAGCGTGCGTTCCTCGATGCGCGACACCTCGAGCAGGTCCTCGATGAGGCCGAGCAGGTCCTCGGCCTTGCCCTCGGCGTCGGAGAGCGCGCGGGACTGCCGCTCCGTGAACTCGCCGAAATCGCCGTCGCGCATCATCTCGAGCGTCGCGAGAATCGAGGTGAGCGGCGCCTTGAGGTCGT
>CAZLAU010000171.1:1887-4385 GCA_964557615.1 uncultured Gemmatimonas sp. | reverse complement strand
GGCATAAGCCGGCAGATTTACAGTCTGCTCCCGTTGGCCACTTGGGTACCCCACCAATAACCACCGCTGCCAGCCGAGTCCTTCGATCTCCAGTCTCCCGCAATGATGCCGATGCCACACGGTGCAGGTCGCGTGCGACCTGCACTCGCCGATCCCAAACTCGCCACCGCCGACGCAGAGCTGACGGCGAGAATCGAACTCGCAACCGCCTGATTACAAATCAGGTGCTCTGCCGATTGAGCTACGTCAGCCTGAACACAGAACAACGATGCGGCGTTTTTTTCGCGAGCCTTAAAAAGTAGCGGGAGCGTGAAATCAGGTCAAGCCGTTGGGAGGCACGGTGTTAGCTGATTCCGCATCCCGCCCGCCGTTCGGCGCGGCCGGGATCGTTGGGCGAGGCTAGCGGACCTTCTTCCAGCGCGTTCCGCTCGGGCTGTCCTCGATCGCTATCCCCTTTTCCTCCAACGCTTTCCGGAGCGCGTCCGCCGCGGAAAAATCGCGGCTCGCCCGGGCCGCCGCGCGCGCAGCGATCTGGGTCTCGACCCACGCCGCGAGCTCCGCGTCGTCGGTTCCGCGGTCCGGAACCAGGTCGAGGACGGCGTTCACCTGCCGGAAAGCGTCGCGCGCCCTGGCCAGCGCCGCCGAGTCGGGACCACCCTCGTCGAGGGCGCGATTCGCCGCATTGATGAACTCGAACAACGCACCAACGGCGCGCGGCGCGTTCAGGTCGTCGGACAGCGCGGCGGTCGCTTCGATGACGAGCGTATCCGCCGCCTCGGCAAGCGCGGTGTTTCCGGCCTGCTCGCGCGCCAACCGATCCGACAGGTCGCCGATGCGCCGGACGGCCTCCATCGACGCCTCGAGCGCCGCGCCCGAGAGGTTGAGCTGCTTTCGATAGTGTGTCGAAAACACGAAGTGCCTCAGGGCGGCCGCGCTCACGCCTTCCTCGCGGAGGTCGGCGACCGTGCTCACGTTGCCGACGCGCTTCGCCATCTTGGCGCCGTCGGTGAGCAGGAACTCCCCGTGGCACCAGACCCGGGCAAACGGTTTGCCCGTCGCGGCCTCGCTCTGCGCAATCTCGTCCTCGTGGTGCGGGAAGGTGAGGTCCACGCCGCCCGCGTGGATGTCGAGCGTCTCTCCGAGAATCGCCATCGCCATGGCCGAGCACTCGAGATGCCAGCCCGGGCGACCGCGCCCCCACGGCGAATCCCACGCCGCTCCGCAGGCTTCGTCCTCGGGCTTGGCCGCCTTCCAGAGCGCGAAATCCTGGGCGTTCTCCTTTGCGTAGTCGTCCTGCGCGACTCGGGCGCCCGCCCGAATCTCGCGGGTGTCGAGCCGCGACAAGCGGCCGTAGGCCGGGAATTTCGCGATGGCAAAGTACACCGACCCATCGTCCGCCTTGTACGCCACGCCGTTGGCCTCGAGCCGTTTCACCAGATCGATCATCTCGGCGATGTAGTCGGTGGCGCGCGGATAGTGCTCGGCGCGCTGGATCCGGAGGTACTCGCGGTCGGCGTGGAACGTCTCGACGACCGGATCGGTGAGCGCCGTGATCGAGATGCCGCGCTCGCTGGCGCGCTTGATGATCTTGTCGTCGACGTCGGTCAGGTTCATGACCTGCTCGACGCCCCATCCGCGCATCCGCAGCACGCGGCGCAGCAGGTCCTCAAACAGGAACGTGCGGAAGTTGCCGAGATGGGCGGGGTTGTACACCGTGGGCCCGCACGTGTACAGCCGGACCGTGGTGCCGTCGGCCGGGGCGAACGACTCAACCGAACGGCTGAGGGAATTGTAGAGGCGGAACTCGGGCACGACCGAAAGCTAGCGCATCATCCCCGTGCTGCCGACCCGCCCGGCGGAGCCGGTTCGGCCACGCGGCGCCGCGACGGCTGGTCGCGCGGCACCACTCGCGAAGCGCGGACTTCGATCCCGAGCGAGCGGCACTCGCTGAGCACCTGTTCGGGCGTGAATCGCTCGAGGGGTATCCGGAGCGCGCGCCCGCGCCGGTACACGCTCGGCACGCGGAGCGCGAGCCGCGAGCGCGCCTCAATCGGCAACGGCACGTCCAGCTCCAGCGCCACGTCCGTGGCCGATGCCGGGCCGAGGCGACCACCGGCGAGGTAATGGATGCGGACCGGCGATACCTCGGCCAGCAGGGATGCGGTACGCGTGGTGACCACGATGGCAATGCCGGCCGCGCGCACGAGACCCAGCACCTGCGCGAGCCGTGCGCGCTCGGCCGGGCTCAGCGGATCGAACGGGCGGTCGTACAGCACGACGCGCGGGGCGCCGAGCAGCGCACCCGCAAGGGCGACGCGGGCGGATACACCGGGCGTGAGGTGGCCGACGCGGATGCGCGAAAATTCCCCGAGCGCTGCGAGTGCGATCGCCGAGTCGACGTCGGGCTCCGGTGCGAGCGCGTCGTCACGCCCCTGCGCCGCGGCGAACTCGAGCCACGCCCGAACGGAAAGGTACGGATGTCCCTCTGCCGTTCCGGC
>CAZLAU010000171.1:0-1787 GCA_964557615.1 uncultured Gemmatimonas sp. | reverse complement strand
CACCGTCGCGTCATCGCCGTCTCGCGCTCATCATCGTTTCGTTGCCGAAGCCGCGCGAGCCTCGCGCCCGCAACTCAGCCGTTCGGCGGGGGGCCGGTGGGCGGCACGAGCGAGCGGTCCGCGAGCACGGGGTCGAGGGGATCGCCGTAGATGCGCACCTGGAGGATGCGCCGAATGAGCACCAGCAGCAGGGCAAGCAGGGGCACGGCGACGATCAGTCCGATTGGGCCGGCAAGCGACCCGACGATCAAGACCGACATGATCGTGAGGACGGGCGGCAGGTTGACCCCGCGCTGGAACACCATCGGGGCCACGACGTTGCCCTCGACCACGTGCACGACGATGCCGAGCAGCGTCACCAGCACGACGGCGGTCGGTCCGCGGTCGAGCACGAACAAGGCCGGCAGGATGGTGGAGATGAGCGTGCCGAAGAACGGCACAATCGCGGCCAGTCCGGCGAAGATGCCGAACGCCAGCCAGTACGGCACATCGAGAATCAGCAGGCCGATCGTCGTGAGCACGCCCAGCACGACCATGTTGAAGATCTGGGCGAACACCCAATGCCGAAGGGTCACGCCTGCCGCGTGGAGCACGTCACGGGCCACATCCCGGTGCTTCGGCGGGGTGAGCGCCACGATCAGGTCGGTATACAGCTTCGGCGAGCGCGCGAGGTAGATGGACATTACGCCCACGGACACCACGTTGATGAGCCCGTGCGCAAGGTCGAACACCTTGGGGAACACGCTGCCAATCATCGACTCGGCCTGGGCGACTATGGCGTTGACGATCTCGCCCTGCCGTTCACCTCCGACAAACGGCTCGAGCGCCGGGAACCGAACGACCAGGCGGCCCAGCCACTCCTGCCACGCGGCGACATACCGCGGCAGGCCCGCAATCAGCGCGCGCGTCTGCTCGATGACCGGTGGGATGAGCAGCGCCTCGATTCCCCACAGCGCGAGCAGGGTGGCCACGATTGCGGCGGCGAACGCCCAGGGGCGACGCCATCCGGTGCGCGACATGATCGCGTCGGTGAACGCGCTGAGGTAGACCGCGATCAGGACAGCAACGAACAGCAGGATCAGCAGGTGCACCGCCTTCCCCAGGACGAGGAAGACGAGGACCGTCACGACGACGGCCGCGAGCCCGGGCGTCAGGATGACGCGGCGGGGCGCGGCCGTCGGATCTCCGGCGCCGGGCGCGGTCAACGCGACTTCTTGTCCTCGATCTCGGCGTTCACCGTTTCCTCACCCTTGCCGAGCGCCTTGCGGGGCGCTGCCGACCCGCTGCCCAGCATCCCCATCTTCTCCTTGAGGGCGAGCAGCTGCTGCTCGGCGCTCGCCGCGCCCGCGCCCTTTTCGAGGCGCTTGAAGTCGTGGACGAGCTTGTCGCCGGAGAATTCCTCGTCGATTTCCGACGAGGCTTTGATCATCCGCTCGTTCTGGTTGACCTTCTCCTCCATCCGCGCGAAGGCCTCGAAGGCGCTCTTCTCGGACATGGACGACATGGTCTCGGCAATGCGCTGCTGCGCCTGCGCCCGGCGCTGGCGCGCGAGCAACAGGTTCTTCTTGCGCTTGGCTTCCTCGATCTTGTCGTTGAGGTCGCGCAGCGAGTTCTTGAGCTTCTCGGTTTCAAGGGCGTGCGCCTGCCAGGTGGTCTGCAGCTGCTCGGCGTGCTCCCGGTGCTCGTTGTGGCGCACCAGCGCCTGCTTCGCCAGATCGTCGCGGCCCTCCTTGATGGCGAGCATCGCCTTCTGCTCCCAGTCCTGCGACGCCTTGAGTTCCTGCTCC
>CAZLAU010000170.1:0-4420 GCA_964557615.1 uncultured Gemmatimonas sp. | reverse complement strand
ACGCCGTACCTCTACTCGACGTATGACGACGAGTCGGAGATGCCGCGCACCGGGCGTCGCTCGGTCGTGATCCTCGGCAGCGGGCCGAACCGGATCGGGCAGGGGGTGGAGTTCGACTACTGCTGCGTGCGCGCGGCGATGGCGCTGCGGGCGCAGGGAATCGAGACCATCATGGTGAACTCGAATCCCGAGACCGTGTCCACCGACTACGACACGAGCGACAAGCTGTACTTCGAACCGCTCACGCTCGAGCACGTGCTGGAGATCGTCGAGCGGGAGCAGCCGGAAGGGGTGATCGTCCAGCTCGGCGGCCAGACGCCGCTCAAGCTGACGCGCCCCCTCGAGGACGCCGGAGTGCGGATCCTCGGCACCAGTCCCGACTCGATCGACATCGCCGAGGACCGGCGCCGGTTCGAGGAGATCGCGCGGAAGCTTGGCGTGGAACAGCCGCCCAATGGCACCGCGACGAGCGTGGACGGCGCCGTGGAGGTCGCCGGCCGCATCGGGTACCCCGTGCTCGTCCGGCCCAGCTATGTACTCGGTGGGCGCGCGATGGAGATCGTGTACGACGAAACGACGCTGCGCGACTACTTCACGCGCGCGTTCCGCGTGTCCGAGGACAGGCCGGTGCTCGTGGACTCGTTCCTCGAGGACGCGGTCGAGGCCGATGTGGACGCGATCAGCGACGGCGAGACCGTGGTCATCGGCGGCGTCATGCAGCACATCGAGCAGGCCGGCATCCATTCCGGCGACTCGGCGTGCGTGCTCCCGCCGTTCCTGATCCGCGACGAGGACCAGCGGGTGATGCGCGCCCACACGATTGCGTTCGCGAAGGCGCTGAAGGTGGTGGGGCTGATCAACGTGCAGTACGCGGTCAAGGACGGCGTCGTGTACGTCATCGAGGTGAACCCGCGCGCCAGCCGCACCATCCCGTTCGTGTCGAAGACCATCGGCGTGCCGCTGGCGTCGCTCGCCGCCCGCGTGATGACCGGCGAGAAGCTCGCCGACATGGGCTACACCGAAGAGATCATCGCGCCATTCGTGTCGGTGAAGGAGGCGGTCTTCCCGTTCACGAAGTTCCGGGAGTTCGACCCGATCCTCGGGCCCGAGATGCGGTCGACCGGAGAGGTGATGGGCGTGGACCGGCGGTTCGGCCCCGCATTTGCGAAGGCACAGGTGGCCGCCGGCAACGGGCTGCCGCTGAGCGGGACGGTCTTCGTGACCGTGAACGACTCCGACAAGCCGGCGCTCCTCCCGATTGCGAAGCGTTTCCGTGCCATGGGGTTCACGCTGGTCGCGACCGAGGGGACCGCGCGATACCTTCGTGAGCGCGGCGTGCCCAGCGACGTGGTGCACAAGGTCAGCGTGGCGCGACCGAATGCGGTGGACCTCATCAAGAACGACGCGGTGCAACTGCTGATCAACACGCCCCTCGGCCTCCGGGCGCTGCGCGACGACGACACCATCCGGCAAACGGCCATCGCGCGCCGCGTGCCGTACACCACGACGTTGTCGGCCGCGGGCGCCGCGTGTGACGCCATCGAGAGCCTCATTGCCCAGACGGCCGAAGTGAAATCCATCCAGGAATGGCTGCAGGAGATCGCATGACGAAACCGGCTCCTTTCGTGCACGAAAGCTCCTACGTGGACGACGGCGCCACGGTCGGGAACGGGACGAAGATCTGGCACTTCTGCCACGTGCTCCCCGGTGCGGTGATCGGCGAAGACTGCTCGCTTGGGCAGAACGTCGTCGTGATGGGCGGCACTAGGATCGGCCGGAACGTGAAGATCCAGAACAACGTCTCGATCTACGAAGGCGTGATCCTGGAGGATGATGTCTTCTGCGGCCCGTCGATGGTGTTCACGAACGTGGTGAACCCGCGGAGTCACGTGCCCCGCAAGAATGAGTACAAGCAGACGCTCGTAAAGCGCGGCGCGACGATCGGCGCGAATGCCACGGTCGTGTGCGGGGTGACGCTCGGGGAGTACAGCTTCGTCGGCGCCGGTGCCGTCGTGACGAGGGACGTGCCGGCCCACGCGCTGATGGCTGGCGTGCCGGCGAAGCGCACCGGGTGGATGTGCGAATGCGGGGTGAAGCTGTCCGAGGAGATCCTCGAGATCCGGTGCGGCGCGTGCGGGAAGGAGTACGCGCTGAAGGGACAGGTGCTGACCCGGATCGTGGGGGACGCGACGTGAGCGGGGCCGTGCGGGTCGCGCTGGTGGGCTGCGGGCGGATTGCGCGCACGCATTTTGACGCCATCGCCAAGGTGGACGCGCTCCAGCTCGTCGCCGTCTGTGACGAGGTCGAGTCCCGGGCGCGCGAAGCGGGTGAGGCGCGGGCCGTGCCGTGGTTCACCGACTACGCCAAGATGCTGCGCGACGTACCGTGCGATGCCGTGATCGTCGCGACGCCCAGCGGCCTGCACCCGGCGCACGGGATTGCCGCGGCAAGGGCGGGGAAGCACGTGATTTGCGAGAAACCGATGGCGACGTCGCTCGCCGGGGCCGACGAGCTCGTGCGCGCCTGCGACGACGCGAAGGTGCAGCTCTTCGTCATCAAGCAGAACCGCCTCAACCCCTCCATCCAGTTGCTCAAGCGCGCCGTGGACAAGGGCCGGTTCGGGCGGATCTACGTCGCGAACACGACGGTGTGGTGGGCGCGCCCGCAGGAGTACTACGATCAGGCGCCGTGGCGCGGGACGTGGGAGTTCGACGGCGGGGCGATCCTCAATCAGGCCTCGCACTACGTCGACTTGATGCAGTGGCTGGTCGGGCCCGTGGAAAGCGTGATGGCCCGGACGGCGACGCTCGCCCGGCGGATCGAGGCGGAGGACACCGGCATTGCCGTGCTCAAGTTCCGGAGCGGCGCCCTCGGATCCATCCAGGTCACGATGCTGACCTATCCACGCAACCTGGAGGGGTCGCTCACCATCCTGGGCGAGAAGGGATCGGCCAAGATCGGCGGTACGGCCGTCAACAAGGTCGAGCACTGGTCCTTCGCCGACTACGACGACGACGACAAGCTGGTCGAGCAGACCGCGACGGCGCCGCCCAACGTCTACGGGTTCGGCCACGAGGGCTACTACCGCAATGTCGTCGCCGCGCTGCGGGGCGAGATGCGCCCCGACACGGACGGCCGCGGCGGGCGGAAGTCGCTCGAGCTGATCCTCGCGATCTACGAGTCGGCCCGGACGGGGCGCGAGGTGGCGCTCCCGCTGAAGTAGGCCACTGGCATCGCAGTCGCCGGGCAGGGGGCGCGGCCACACCATCGACGACGTATCGAGCGGCTTCGTTTCGTTGACTTCCCTCTGACGGAAGGTGAATTTCAACAGTTCGCCGCAACGACTTACGGATTTCGATATCACAAAGGTGATAGCAGAATAGATGCCCGTCCCGCTTCTCGACCTTCGTGCGCAGCACGCCCGCATCCGCGACGAAGTCGTCGGCGCGATGATGCGCGTGGTTGACGACCAAGCCTTCATCCTCGGCAAGCCGGTCAGCGATCTCGAAGCCGAAGTGGCCAGGCTGTCGCGCACGAAATACGCCATCGGCTGTGCGAGCGGAACCGACGCGCTGCTCCTTGCGCTCAAGGCACTCGACGTCGGGCACGGCGACGAGGTGGTGACCACGCCATTCACGTTCTTTGCCACCGCCGGCACGATCCACAACGCGGGCGCGCGCGCAGTGTTCGTGGACATCGATCCCCGCACCTACAACATCCGTCCCGAGCTTGCCGCCGCGGCGGTCACGGCCAAGACCAAGGCAATCATCCCGGTGGACCTGTTCGGTCAGATCGCGCCGATCGAGGAGATCCAGAGGCTCGTCCCGCGGGTCCCGCTCATCGAGGACGCGGCCCAGACGATCGGTGCGCGCCGCTCGATCGACGGCGAGTGGCGCATGGCCGGCGAGGTGGCGACGATCGGAACGTTCTCGTTCTTTCCGTCGAAGAATCTCGGCGGCTATGGCGACGGCGGGATGATGGTCACGCAGGATCAGGCGCTGTACGAGCGCCTGATGCGCCTGCGCACCCACGGCAGCGTCAAGACGTATTTCCACGACGAGGTCGGATTCAATTCCCGACTCGACGCGCTCCAGGCCACTGTGCTCAGCGCGAAGCTGCCCCACCTGGCCGGCTGGTCGGCGAAGCGGCGCGAAAACGCGGCGTACTACACCGCCGCATTCGCCGACGTCGGCGACATCACCACGCCATTCATTGACCCGGCGAACGAGTCGATCTTCAACCAGTACACGATTCGCGTCCCGAAGCGCGACGCCCTCAAGGAACACCTGTCGTCCAAGGGGATCGGGTGCGCCGTGTATTACCCGCTTCCGCTGCACCTGCAGCAGTGCTTCGCGTACCTCGGCTACAAGCAGGGCGCCTGTCCCGAGTCGGAACGGGCGGCCAACGAGGTGCTGTCGCT
>CAZLAU010000169.1:0-4591 GCA_964557615.1 uncultured Gemmatimonas sp. | reverse complement strand
CTTGACTGGGCCCGGTTTTGGCTTGATTCTGACCACTTGCCCTCGCTCCACAGGCCACCCCGATGATCATCTCGATAGTGAACCAGTCGTCCGTTGCGGACGACGAGGTCCAAGCTGCGATCCGCTCGGTCAACCGGCAGATCGCTGAGGACGTGACCCCGTACTGGGGGCTCACGGCCACCCTCCGGCTCGATGCGACCGGCGCCGGCGGCACCGTGACCAACGTCCGGGGCGAGGCCCTCATCCGGATTCGCGACGAGGTGAACGCGAATCATTCCATCCTGGACAATGGATTCCCGGAGGGCGTGGTCTTCACTCGGCTGCGCGAAGTCACGCGCGAGCACCACCCCTGGATGACCTGGACCGTTGCGCTCTCGCACGAAGCGATCGAACTCCTCGTCGACCCGAACCTCAACACGCTCGTCCGCGGGCCGCACCCGGGAGCAAAGCGCCACGTCTTCCATTACCGCGAGATCTGCGATCCGGTGCAGGCCAACACATACGAAGTGGACGGATTCCCCGTCTCCAACTTCGTCACCCCGGCCTACTACCAGGTGGGCAAGCCCTCGCCGAACACGAACTTCCTCGGCATCAAGCTCAAGCCGTTTGGCTGGCTCAAGGGCGGCTCGATCGGCTTCTGGGATCCGCAGAAGGGCGCGCGGGGCGGGTATGTGATGTGGCCGCCGTTCACCAAGGGCGACGTCCGCGCGAAGGTGGCGCGGTACAAGGATCGTATGAACGCCTCACGGATCCTGCGATACGCGCGTCCGCTCCGAGATGGCCGCAAGCTCTGAGTTCAAGGCGACGCTGGCCGACCGGTACCGGCTCGAACGCGAGCTGGGCCGCGGGGGCGCTGCCGTCGTGTATCTCGCGCTCGACCTCAAGCACGACCGCGAAGTCGCCATCAAGGTCATTCGCCCCGAGCTGACCGACTCGGGGTTCTCCAAGGAGCGGTTCGAGCGCGAGGTGCGCATCTCGGCGCTGCTGCAGCATCCGAACCTGCTTCCGCTCCACGACTCGGGAACGGCGGCGGGCCGCGTCTATTGCGTGATGCCGTTCATCAAGGGCGAGTCGCTCCGCGACCTGATGACGCGCGACAAGCAGCTGGCCATCGAGAAGGTCGTGCAGCTCGTCACGGAAGTCGCCTCCGCCCTCAGCTACGCGCACGAACAGGGCATCGTCCACCGCGACATCAAGCCCGAGAACGTCCTGATCTCGAATGGCCACGCGATCGTCGCCGACTTCGGCATTGCGCGGGCGCTGGGGATGGAAGGCAACGAGCGGCTCACGCAGACCGGGCTCGCGATGGGCTCGCCGCGGTATATGAGCCCGGAGCAGGCGACGGGCGAGACCAACGTTGACGGCCGCACCGACGTCTACTCGCTCGGCTGCATGACGTACGAGATGCTCACGGGCGAGCCCCCATTCCAGGGCGCGAACGCCCAGGCGGTGATCGCCAAGCACCTCCAGCAGGAGCCGCCCTCCGCCCGCCTCGTGCGCAAGGCCGTCCCCGAGACGATGGACGACGCGATCCGCCAGGCGATGGCCAAGGACCCGGTGGATCGGTTTCCCACGGCGTCGGGCTTCGCCGATGCGCTCGTGGGCGCCGTGCCCAGCACGCTGCGAATGCGCGCGGTGCGCCGCACGCGAAAGCGGGCCGTCGCGCTCGTCGCCGCGGGAGCGACGGTTGCCGCGGCTGGATGGTTCGGCTGGTCGAAGTGGAGCGGGGCAGGCGGGCTCGATCGCGACGTCGTCGCCATCGCGCCATTCGACGTGGCCGATCCCGCGCTCGCGAGCTGGCGGGAAGGCCTCGTGGACCTGCTCGCGCGCAACCTGAACGGCGCCGGCCCGCTTCGCTCCGTGCCGCCGTCCATTTCCACGGCCGGCTGGAATGGCCGCGCCGACGCGGCGTCGGCGGTCGCGCTCGGCCGGCGCACGCGTGCCGGCACCGGCGTCGTTGGCGCCGTTGACCGCGTGGGCGCCGATTCGGTGCGCCTCACGGTGACCGTGTTTGACGTCACCACCAACCGGCTCGTGGGCGAGCACGGCGTCACGCTTCCGGCGCCGCGAATGGACGCCGCCGCGGATTCCCTCACGGTGGGGGTGCTCTCGGTCGTCGGGCGCGAGCGGCCCATCGGCTCGCCGCGGCCCCCGTCCACCGGCTCCAACGCGATGGCCGCCCTCAAGGCCTACCTCCAGGGCGAGGTGCACTTGCGCGCCTCGGCCTGGGACTCGGCCCAGATCGCGTACGCTCGCGCCGTGCAGCTCGACACCAGCTACGCGATGGCGTATCACCGGCTCTCGTTCGTGCGGCCGCTGCGCGGGTCGGGCATTGATTCGCTCATCTGGTTCAACGGGCTCAGGGCGGGCCGGCTCGTGCGCGGGCTGCCGGAGCGCGACAGCCTCGTGGTGACGATCGACTCGATCCAGGCCGCGCTCTGGTACACGCTCAACCCTCGCGCCAGCGCCGGATTGAGCATTGACAGCGTGCAGGCCGTGCTTCGACCGCGACTGGCCTCGACCATCGAAGTCGCGACGCGCCGCTTTCCCGACGACGCCGAGCTCTGGTTCGCCAAGGCCGTGAACCAGACGAACTGGGGGTCGCGGCACCGCCCGGCGTGGAACGAAACGCTCAATGCGCTGAAGCAGGCGATTCGGCTGGACTCGGCGTTCGTGCCCCCATACTGGCGGGCGATGATCCTCTCGGCGTCGCTCGGCGGTGCCGACTCGGCGCGCCCGGTTGTGCAGGCGTTCATCCGGCACGCGCCCCCGGGCCCGGAAGAGGCCGCCGCCCGGCTGGTGGACGCCCTGATGGATCCGGCGAGGCGCGACGGCAGTGAGGCCGAACGCCGACTCGCGGAGGCCACGCCGCCAATGATGTTCAGCGCGTGGCAGGTGCTCTACCAGCTGCTCGACTCGGCGCAGACGGCGCTTCGCGTCGTGGAGCGGCTGCGCGTGCATCCGGATGCCGCGCGGCTCGATCCCTCGGGCGACGCGTACGTGCGCTTCCTGACGGCGCTCACGCTCGGCTCGCGGGGGCGGGTGCGCGAAGGGTGTGCACGCCAGACGCCGCGCGAGGCGAACCGATGGGCGTTCGTGCACCTGATTCACCTCGACTGCGTGCCCGCCGATTCGGCCTCCGCCGAGATCCAGTGGCGGATGGAACGGGCCCGGTGGCGGCCAAGCGAAGTGAACCTGTACGTCGCCTGGTGGGCGAAGCTGGGCGACACGGCGCAGCTCGCCGACCTGATGCGGCGTGGTGACGCGGCGGCTGCCGCGCGCGACGCGGCGCCGGCGCAGCGCGCCAATGCCCGCTTCCTCGGCGAATCGGCGCGAGCGTACCTCGCCCTGGCGCGCGGCGACTCGGCCGCCGCACGCCGGCACTTCGACAACGCCCCCGATTCGCTTTGCGTGCTCTGCGACCCGCAGCGGCTGACCAAGGCGCGCCTGCTCGCCGCCTCGGGGGCGACCCGGCCCGCATTCGACTTGCTGACCGCGGGCGTCGAGAACAACGCGCATCCGTATTCCGTGCTGCTCCGGCTCGAACGCGCGCGCCTCGCCGAGGGGCTGGGCGAACGGGCGATCGCCATCAGCGACTACCAGCGGGTGGCCACCGCGTGGTCGGTGGGCGACCCGGCGATGCGCGACTCCGCGCGGGTCGCGCGCGACGCGCTGACCCGGCTCGGCGTTCGCTAGCGCGCCGTCACCACTCGCCCGGCACGAGCGGAACCCGCACCTCGGCGTGGGCGAGGCGCAGGAAGAAGAGCCCGATCCCGGCGAGGCCGAGCATCAGCGACGGGTGCGAGCCGCGCGCCACGCCGCACGGGAACGAGTCCGGCCGCCCCGCATATCGGCGCGCCGCATCGGACGCTGCCGCGAGCGCCAGGGCGCGGGGTTCCCCGTCGCCGAGGGCATCCGACGCGCGAAGCAGGAACTCGCACAATCCGGAGAGTCCGTGGCAGAGTGAGAGGTCGGCGTCGTCGCGGTCCATCAGGGATCGCACCGCTCGCGACGTCGAGCGCACGGCTGCCTCGATCTCGCCGCGGGCGGCGCCGTCCAGGCCGAGCCGGTGGAATGCGAGCCGGCTGAGTCCGATTCCCGGCGCACCGTGGCACCACGCCACGGAGCAGGGCACGTTCGCATCGGGCGAGACGGCGTCGCGGAAGTCGGGCCAGTTGTCGGCGGCCGGGCGGAACCAGCGGCGCTCGTACGCAAAGGCGCGTTCCGCCGCGTCCCGGTAGCGCGGGTCGCGAGTGGCCACGTGCAGTTGCACGAGCGCCGAGCCCACGCCGGCGGCGCCGTGGGCGAAGCCGGTGAGGTCGGGCCCGCTGTCGGGTTCATCGCCCGGCGACGGCCAGGACCAGCTGCCGTCGGCGTGCACGCGGGCCGCGGCGAGGATCGCCTCGCCCTGGCGGAGTGCCGCCGCGCGCAGTGCCGGAACATCGAGCGCGGCGGCGAGGGCGAGGAGGGCCGGCGCCGAGCCCGCGGCGCCGTCGGTGACGTCGATTGCCACGGACGCCCCGCCGCGCTGCGCGACGTCGTGCGCGGGTTCCCCTGCGATCTCACGCGCGATCTCACTTGCGATTTCACC
>CAZLAU010000168.1:3070-4612 GCA_964557615.1 uncultured Gemmatimonas sp. | reverse complement strand
AGCGCCTGGACCGTGGCCTTGCGCAGGCTCACGCCGTTGGTGAACAGGTTCAGCGCCGTCCCGAACACGCCGGGCGCGGCCAGCCACCCCCCCCCGCCACTTTGCGTTCGCGCCCTCCGGACTGGCCTAGCGCCCGCCCCGGATCGCGCGAGCAGTCATCTCGTCCACCATCTGGGGGCGGATCAGCTTGATCCACAGTGAGAGCTTCTCGCGCCAACCTGGATAGATGTCGCGCTTCCGCGCGGCCGCTCCGGCCAGCAGCAACGAGGCACACGCTTCGGGGGTCATCCCACCCGCCGGTTTGACCGGCATCGCGCCGAGCACCGCACCGTCCTTGCCCAGGTTCCGGGCCTGTGACCCGGTGCTCACCCAGCCGGGGTGTATCATCGTCACCGAAACGCCCGTCCCGGTGAGTTCGATCCGCAGCGTGTCCATGAACCCCGTGAGTGCGTGCTTGGCCGCCGAATACCCGCTGCGGAGCGGGACGCCGGTCTTGCCGGACAAGCTGCCAACCGCGAGGATGCGGCCGCGCCGCTCCTTGATGTGCGGAAGCGCGGCCAGCGTCAGCCACACCGCGCTGAGGTAGTTCACGCGGAGCATTGTCTCGTACACCGACCAGTCGGTCATCTCGTCCGCGCGGCCCCACATCCCCTGCCCCGCGTTGTTCACCAGCACGTCGAGCCCGCCGTAGCGTTTGACCGCTGCCGCGACGAGCGACTCGCACTGCGCCCGGTCGGTCACGTCGCACGGCACGATCAGGATGCTCGCGCCGATCGCGCCGGCGTCGCGGCAGCGGGCGGCCACGCGCTCGAGTTCCTCGCGCCGGCGGGCGGCGAGCACGACACGCGCTCCGGCGCTGGACAGTTGCACGGCGATCTCCTCGCCAATGCCGCCGGACGCCCCGGTGATGATCGCCGACTGGCCAATCCACGTCCCGAGCACGGCATCCGGCGCCAGGCGCCACTGGTCCGTCGCGCGAGCGCTCACGTGCCCACCACGCCGATCGCCTGGATCTCGATCTGGTACCCGTAGTGCAGATCTTTAACCGGCACGACGGCCCGAGCGGGCTTGTGGTCCCCCATCACCGACGCGTACGCGGCGTTCACCCGGCTCCACAGGTCGCCGGCGGAGATGTACACCGTCATCTGGATCACCTGCCCCAGCGAGCTGCCCGCGGCGACGAGCACGCGCTCGACGTTTCGCAGGCACCGCTCCGTCTGCTCCTCGATCGTGCCGATCGTGTGCTCGGTCTGGCCGGGCACCGTCGGCAATTGCCCGGAGACATAGGCGAGGCCGTTGTGGACGATGGCCGGTGAGTAGTGGCCGGCAGGCGGCGGTGCACCGGGAATGAACACGCTCTTCATGGCTGGTCCTGGAGGAAGGTCCGACTCGCGCAGGCAGGAAGATGGCCGACTCGCGCCGCGCGCGCACGTCGTATCTTTCGAGGGTGACTGCACCGCTCGACGTCCTGGCGATCGGCCCGCACCGCGACGACGTGGAACTCACGTGCGGCGGCACGCTGGCGCGCCTCAAGCGGCTCGG
>CAZLAU010000168.1:0-2970 GCA_964557615.1 uncultured Gemmatimonas sp. | reverse complement strand
CACGTGAAGCCGACCTTCGTGGTGGACATCTCGGAGGACTTCGACACCAAGCTGGCGGCGATCCGCTGCTATGCGACGCAGTTCGACGGCGCGCTGCAGGCGGGAGAGGTATATCCCACCGGCGACCCGCTGTACCACGTGCTGCGCCACCAGGCGTCGCACTACGGCTCGCTCATCCGCTGCCGGTTCGGCGAACCGTTCTACACGTTCGAGACGATGAAGGTGGACGACGTGTCGGCGCTCGAGGTCTCGTCGTTCTGATGGCCGACGACGTCAACTACCCCGACTACCTCGCGCTCGACGAACTGCTCGCGCTGCAGCGGCCGCGGTCGGAGCCCGAGCACCCGGACGAGCTGCTGTTCATCGTCGTCCATCAGGCGAGCGAACTCTGGTTCAAGGTCATCATCCAGCAACTCCACGCGCTGATCGCCGAGCTTCGCGGCGGCGACGTGGAGCGCGCCCCGTGGCACGTGCAGCGCATCAACACGCTGATGCGGATCGTCGCCGAACAGCTGTCGTCGCTCGACACCTTGCCGCCGCAGCGGTTCCTCCAGTTCCGGAACTTCCTCGGCAGCTCGAGCGGGCAGCAGAGCGTGCAGTTTCGCGTGATCGGCGCGCTGTCCGGGATGCGCGACGACGCCTTCGTCGCGGCGTTGCAGGCCGGCGGCGGCGTTCCCGCCGAGGTAAAGGCCGCGCTCGATGGGCCACGGCTCGAGGATCTCTTCGTGGACCTGGCCGCGAACCGCGGCCGCACGCTGGAATCGCTGTACACCGGCCCGGGGCCGGACCCGCTGTTCTTCCTGGCGGAGGCGCTCCTGGGCTACGACCAGGCGTTCCAGCGCTGGCGATTCCTGCACGTGCAGCTCGTCGAGCGCATCATCGGGCCGATGACGGGTGGCACCGGGGGAACGCTCGGCGCCAAGTACCTCTCACAGTCTGTGACCCATCGGTTCTTCCCGAAGCTCTGGGAACTGCGGGCCCGGCTGTTCAAGCCGGCGTAGCGCCCGGCCGCGTTCAAGCCGGCGTAGCGCCGGCCCGTTCAAGCCGGCGTATTGCCCGCCGCGTCGGCGGCCAGGAGCGCCTTGGCGCGCTTCCCGGCGACGTACCCCGCCACGATGTCGTATGCCGTGTGGACCACCATCGCGATCACCAGCGTGCCGGTGAAGTACACGAGCGCGTGGAACACCATCGCGACGGCGAAGATCAGGGCCATGCTCTTCCCGCCCTGCACCGCGTGCGCGACGGCGAACGCCATCGCCGAGAGGAGCATCGCCACAAAGACGTTCCCCATCACGGGCGCGAGGATCCAGATGGCGACGCCGCGGTACGCCGCCTCCTCGGCCACGCCGGCCATGATGGCGAGCACGACGAAGACCGCAAACTCCTTCGCGTCCCTCGGGGCCATGCCGTTCAGCAGGCGCCGCCGGTCCTCCTCCGGCGTCCGGATGGCGCGGGCGAGCGGAATGGCGCCCAGCAGCAGCACGAACGCCGCCACGCCGATGCCGACCTCGCGCGCCCCGATGGCGCCGGTAACAAACAAGCTCCGCCCGAGCGCCGACGCGTTGATCACCGAGATCACCCAGATCACGACGAGCGCGAACATCGTCGAGAGCGCAATGCGCATGCGGGGGATCGGGACGCCCGCGCTCACGCTCTGCCGCAGCATGCGCGCCGAGCGGAGCGCCCCGCGCGGCATCAGCACGAAGAGGACGACCAGGAAGATGAAGCTGATGAGGTTCAGCGTTTCCATTGGTGGCGGCGGTGGTGGCGCGGTAATCTAGCAGCGTGCCCGAACTTCCCGACCTGACCGTTTACCTCGACGCGCTCGACCGCCGCATTTCGGGCGACGAGTGCGCGGGCATCACGATCGTGAGCCCGTTCGTGGTGCGCTCCGTGGATCCCCCAGTAAGCGCACTCGCCGGGCGGCGCGTCGGGTCGCTGCGGCGGATCGGCAAGCGGCTCGTCATCGGGTTCGACGATGAGCATTTCCTCGTGATCCACCTGATGATCGCCGGCCGGCTGCAGTGGAGCGAGAAGCCGCCCAAGGTCAACCGCCGCCTGATGCTCGCTCTGTTCACGTTCCCGCGAGGCACGCTGATCCTCACCGAGGCGGGCACCCAGAAGCGCGCGTCCATCCACGTCGTCCGTGGCGAGGGTTCGCTCGGCCAGTTCGCGCGCGGCGGCCTCGAACCGTTGGAGATCACCGAGGCCGAGTTCGCGGCACGACTCCGGTCGGAGAATCACACGCTCAAGCGGTCGCTCACCGATCCCCGGCTCTTCAGCGGCATCGGCAACGCCTATTCCGACGAGATCCTCCACCGCGCGCGCCTGTCGCCGCTGATGCTGTCGGGGAAGATCAGCGATGCCGAAGTGACGCGCCTGTACGACGCCGTGCGCGAATCGCTCGTCGAATGGACCGCGCGGCTCCGCGCCGGCACCGGCGAGTCGTGGCCCGCCAAGGTCACCGCGTTCCGCGACGACATGGCCGTGCACGGCAGGTTCGGCAAGCCGTGCCCCGTGTGCGCCGCGCCCGTGCAGCGGATTCGCTACGCGAGCAACGAGACGAACTATTGCGCCCGGTGCCAGACCGGCGGCCGGCGGCTCGCCGACCGGGCAATGTCGCGGCTCCTCAAGGAGGACTGGCCGCGCGACATGGACGACCTCTAGGCGAAATCCGCCGCCGCCGTGACCCGGGCGAGGGGACGGCTTATCTTTGTTGGTCATGCCCGACCCGATCTATCTCGACCACGCCGCCACGACCCCCGTGCGCCCCGAGGTGCTCGAGGCGATGTCGCCGTTCTACGGCCCGCGCTTCGGCAATCCGTCGAGCACGCACCGCTGGGGCCGCGAGGCCCGCACCGCGCTCGACGAGGCGCGCGAGCGCGTCGCGGCGTGCCTCGGCGCCGCGTCCGACGAGGTGTGCTTCACCTCCGGCGGCACCGAGTCCGACAACCTCGCCATCCTCGGCTC
>CAZLAU010000167.1:0-4629 GCA_964557615.1 uncultured Gemmatimonas sp. | reverse complement strand
CTTCCTGTTCCCCGGACCGGGGTACGGCGGATCGTGCTTCCCCAAGGACGTGAAGGCGCTCCTGTCCACGTCCGAGGAAATGGGCGCGCCGATGCGTGTGCTCCGTGCCGTGGAGGAGACCAACGAGCGGCAGAAGACCGTGCTCTTTGCGAAGCTCCGCAGCGCGCTTGGGGACGTGCGCGGCACACGCGTCGCGGTGTGGGGCCTGGCGTTCAAGGCGCAGACCGACGACATGCGGGAGTCGCCGGCGCTGACGCTGATCGACGCGCTGCTCAAGGGCGGCGCGACCGTGGCCGCCCACGATCCGGCGGCGATGCACGAGGCCGAGCGGCGGCTTGGTTCGCGCGTGACGTTCGCCAAGTCGAACTATGACGCGCTGGTGGGCGCCGACGCGCTCGCCGTCGTGACCGACTGGAACGAATACCGGTTCCCCGACTTTGCCCGCATCAAGGCGGCGCTCAAGCGGCCGATCATCGTGGACGGGCGCAACCTGTACGATCCGGCGAAGATGAAGCAGCTGGGCTTCACGTATCGCTCGATCGGCCGGGGCGCCGAGTGAGGGTCCTGATCACCGGCGCGGCCGGGTTCCTGGGTTCCCATCTTGCCGACCGGTTCATCGCCGATGGTCACACGGTGGTCGGCCTCGACAACTTCGTCACCGGGCATCCCGACAACATCGCCCACCTGATCGGCCACGAGCGGTTCAGCTTCCTCAAGCACAACATCTCCGAGTTCACGTACGTCGCGGGTCCGCTCGACGGCGTGCTGCATTTCGCGAGTCCGGCAAGCCCGATCGACTACCTGCAGCTCCCGATCCAGACGCTGAAGGTCGGCTCGCTGGGCACGCACAACGCGCTCGGCATCGCGCTCGCGAAGAAGGCGCGCTTCTTTCTCGCGTCGACGAGCGAGGTGTATGGCGACCCGCTCGTGCATCCTCAGCCCGAGTCCTACTGGGGCAACGTCAATCCGGTCGGGCCGCGCGGCGTGTACGACGAGGCCAAGCGGTTCGCCGAGGCGATGACGATGGCGTACCACCGCACGCACGGCGTGGACACCCGCATCGTGCGCATCTTCAACACGTACGGCCCGCGGATGCGTCCGCGCGACGGACGGGTCGTGTCGAACTTCATCGTGCAGGCGATCAACAACGAGCCGATCACGATGTACGGCGACGGTTCGCAGACGCGCTCGTTCTGTTATGTGGACGACGAGATCGAGGGGATCTACCGCCTGTTCATGAAGGGCGATTCCGATCCGATGAACATCGGCAACCCGGTCGAGTTCTCCGTTCGGCAGCTCGCCGACATCGTGATCGAACTGACGGGAACCAGGAGCCAGGTCGTGCTGAAGCCGCTGCCCGAGGACGACCCGAAGGTGCGCCAGCCCGACATCACGCGCGCGCGCAGCCTGCTGGGCTGGGAGCCGGAAGTCGACTTGCGGACGGGCGTGGCGAAGACGATCGCGTATTTCCGCGGGCTCGTCGGGACGCCACGGATGGCGGGCCAGTGAACCTGTTCCGAACGGAGGAGGCGCGACGGGGTACGACCTTCTTCATGCGCCATTACCTTCGGATGTCTGCCGCACTCGTCGCCGTCCTTGTGACGTCGGCGTGCGGCCGCGGGTTCCAGGTTCGCAACTACCCGAATCCGGAGAGCCTGTACGCGGCCTCGCTCGCCGAGTATCAGAAGGGCAAGTGGGACCGCGCGATCACGGGGTTCGAGAAACTGACGCTCGACCTCTCCGCGCGGGATACGCTGCTGCCACTCGCGCACTGGTACCTCGCCCACGCGCACGAGCAGCGCAGGGAACGCATCCTGGCCGCCACGGGCTTCTCGCGGCTCGCCGAGTCGTTCCCGGACGACACGCTGGCCGATGACGCGCTGTTCGAGTCCGGCGAGGCGTACCTGAAGCTGTGGCGCCGTCCGGACCTGGATCCGCAGTACGGGACGCTGGCGCAGCTGCAGTTCCGCCAGCTGCTGGGCATCTACCCGGATTCTCCCCGCGCGAAGGACGCCGAGGAACGCCTGTTGCGGATCGACGAACTGTTCGCCGCGAAAGACTACGAGATCGGGCTGTTCTACGTCCGCCGAAAGGGATTCGATTCGGCGATCATCTACTTCAAGGACGTGGTGAAGGACTACCCGAACACCGACCACGCGCGGATGGCCCTGCTCCGGTTGGTGGAAGTGTATCGTCGCCCGCAGATGAACTACGCCGAAGAGGCCGCCGAGACGTGCGCGACGCTGCGCGCAGCGTATGCGAGCGACGCCGAGGTGCGCCGGACCTGCCCGGCGGCGGCGGACGCAGACACGACGTCCGTCAAGCCACCGGTCGACACCGCCCGTGCGGTGCCGCCGGCGCGGCATTAGACGCCGTCGATCCGGAGTCCGGCGCCCCGTGCGCATCGGCATTTTCGGAGGCACCTTCGACCCCCCGCACGTCGGGCACCTCATCGCTGCGATCGACGCGTGCGACCTGCTCGCGCTCGACCGCCTGGTGTTCGTGCCCGCGGCGGCCCAGCCGCTGAAGGGCGGCGCCGAGTCGGCATCGGCGGCCCATCGCGCCGCGATGACCGAACTGATGGCGGCCGTCGATCCGCGGTTTTCCGTTGATCGCGTGGAGGTGGACCGTGGGGGGTTATCTTACACGGTTGACACGCTGCGGACGTTTCGGGCGCAATGGCCGCAGCCGGACGTGTCGCTCGTGCTGCTGCTGGGCGCCGACGCGGCGGCGCAGTTCTCGAAGTGGAAGGACCCGGACCAGGTGCGGGCGCTGGCGAGCGTGACGGTGCTGACCCGAGGGGGCGCGGCGACGCCACCGGGGCTGGACGCGGTGCCCAGCCGGCGCGTCGACGTGTCGTCCACCGAGGTGCGGGAGCGCGTGCGAGCGGGGAAGGCGATTCGTGGGCTGGTCGCGGACGCCGTGGCCGACTACATCGCGCGGCACAGGCTGTATCACTAACGGAGCACGACCGGAATGTTGAAGTCGCTGATGGGTGGACTCTTCGGGACGCGGCACGAGCGCGAACGCCGCCGCGTGCAGCCAATCGTCAACGAAATCAACGAGCACTACGCGCGGCTCGCGTCGATAACCGACGACGAGCTGAAGGCGCAGACGGCGAGGTTCCGGGCGACCATCGAGGAGCGGACGGCATCGCTCCGGGCGCGGATCGCCGAGCTGAAGGAACAGAAGCGCACGGCCGCGGATGCCGACGCGCGCGAAGAGATTGACCGCGAACTTGGCGGGCTGGACGGGCAGGGTGGCGTCGAGAAGGAGTACCGCATGGCGCTCCGCGATACCCTCGACGACCTGTTGCCCGAGGCGTTCGCGACCGTGCGCGAGGCGGCCCGTCGGCTGCTCGGCACCAAGGTCCCGGTCACCGGGCACGACATCACGTGGGACATGGTGCACTACGACGTGCAGCTCATCGGTGGCATCCAGCTGCACCTCGGGCGGATCGCCGAAATGGCGACGGGCGAAGGCAAGACGCTCGTCGCCACGCTGCCGCTGTACCTGAACGCGCTTCCGGGCCGCGGGGCGCACCTCGTCACCGTCAACCCGTATCTGGCCCGCCGCGACTCCCAGTGGATGGGGCACCTCTTCCGCTGGCTGGGACTCACCGTGGGGTGCCTCGACGACACGGAGCCCGGGACGCCCGAGCGACGGGCGGCGTACGAATGCGACATCACGTACGGGACGAACAACGAGTACGGGTTCGACTACCTGCGTGACAACATGGTCGTCGCGAACGAGCAGCGGGTGCAGCGCGGGCACGTGTTCGCGATCGTGGACGAAGTGGACTCCGTGCTCATCGACGAGGCCCGGACCCCGCTGATCATTTCCGGGCCTGTTGGGAACGAGGGCGACCGCGCGTACGCCGAGTTCAACGCCACGGTGGCGCGCCTGGTGCGCAAGCAGACCGAACTCGCCAGCGCCCTGGTGGCGCAAGGCGAGGCCGCCCTCGAGAAGGGCGACGAACGCGGCGGCGGGCTGGCGCTGTACCAGGCGCGCCTCGGGTCGCCGAAGAACAAGCAGCTGATGAAGGCGATGCAGGAGCCGGGCGTGAAGCAGCTCGTGCTCAAGATGGAGCTCGAACACATCGCCGATCGCAAGCTGCCGGCCGGCAAGCAGGCCTACAAGGAACTCGAGAACGACCTGCTGTACGTGCTCGACGAGAAGGGGCACACGGTGCACCTGACCGATCGCGGCGTGGATTTCATGGCGCCCGACGATCACGACGCGTTCGTGATGCCCGACATCTCGATCGAGATCGGCCGCATCGACAAGTCCGAAGACCTCTCGGCCGCCGAGAAGCTCACGGCGCGCCAGAAGATCGAGTCGGAGTACGCCCTCAAGAGCGAGAAGCTCAACATCGTGCACCAGCTGCTCAAGGCGCACGCGCTGTACGAACTCGACGTGAACTACGTCGTGCAGGAAGGGCAGGTCCTGATCGTCGACGAATTCACCGGTCGCACGATGCCGGGACGGCGGTGGAGCGAGGGGCTCCACCAGGCGGTCGAGGCCAAGGAAGGCGTGCAGGTGAAGGGCGAGACGCAGACGCTCGCCACGATCACGATCCAGAACTACTTCCGCATGTACGAGAAGCTCGCGGGCATGACGGGTACCGCC
>CAZLAU010000166.1:0-4638 GCA_964557615.1 uncultured Gemmatimonas sp. | reverse complement strand
TGACTTCGAAGCCGTTGGTGAGGCGCACGCGCGCGACCTTGCGCAGTGCGGAGTTCGGCTTCTTCGGTGTCGTGGTGTACACGCGCGTACAAACGCCACGCTTGAACGGATTCGACTTGAGCGCGGGCGCCTTGTCCTTCGCGAGGACGGCGCTCCGGCTCTTGCGAACCAACTGGTTGATCGTCGGCATTCACCCTGCTGTGTTCGTGGTTCTGACTCTACGTGGATCGCCCCACGAGTTGGGGCGGCACGGAACAGACTGGGAAAGATAGGGTCAGGCGGGCGCGATTTCAAGGCGCGCAAGTTCAGCAATACCAACGCGATAGGAGCGCGGCTAGAGGTCGACCACCGTATAGACCGGCAACGCGTCCCGCGCGCGAACGGCGGCCTCGAATTCGCCCAGCAGGTGGGTGACCGAGTTGGCGTAGAAACTCACCAGTTCGCGGCCGCGCGGCAGCACGATGATGCCCCCCCGGTCCCGGGCCACGGCGCGCCGGATCCACAGCAGCTCGATCGCCCGGTCGACGACGGCGTCCGACGGTTCGTCGGGCGCAACGATCACCCGGCCGTCGTCGGCAAGGGACTCGCGCAGGTGGTCGACACGCTCGAGCAGCCGCGCGCGCGGGAGGTAGTCGGCGTCCAGCGACTGGATCGCAGCGCACACCAGCGGCACCGCCGGCACGGGCATCAACTCCCCAATGCGGCGCATCGCATCGTCGGCCAGGGCCTGCACCTCGGCAAGCCGCTCGTCGCGCGGCAGTTCGAACAGCTGCCGGTTCCGGGCGCTGAGCGCGGCGAACCACGGCGCGAGGGGCACCGGCTCACCGATCACGGCGACGGCGTCGCCGTGCCGCTTGTAGCTTCGCGTGATGATCCGGAATGCATTCCACGCGACGTACCAGAGGACGATGCTGAACTGGACGAGCTTTCCGGGCGGCCGATGCCCTTCTTCGGCGTGCAGTTCGCGCATCAGCGACCGGTCCTCGATCACGCGATCGTAATTGATCGCGACCGGCACGATATAGATCCGTTCGGCCATACCGTGATCGCGCGCCACTCCGATCATGTAATCGAGGAGGCCGATCTTGGCCGGCCTGAATTCGCCGTCGCGCGAGAGCCCGCCTTCGGGGAAGATTCCCTGCGTCACGCCGTTCTTCGTGATGAGCTGCACATACCGCTCGAGCACCGTGTGGTACAGCGGCTCGCGAAACCGCCGGCGCACGAAGTACGCGCCGAATGCCTTGAACAGGTATTCGAGGGGGAATACGCGCGCCCACTCGCCGACGGCATACGAAATCGCGACCTGCCCCGCCAGCGCGTGACCAGCCACGAGGTAGTCGGCGTTCGAGCGATGGTTCATCAGGTAGATCACGACCGAATCGCGCGGCAGCGCCGCCAGGGCCGCGGCGCCGCGATCCATCACCTCCACCCGGAACAGCAACTTGAGCACGGCGTCGGTGATCACGAGTCCCACGCGGTAGTACGCCAGCATGCTGAATCTCGGGACGATCTCGTCCGCGTAGGCGCGGGTACGCGCACGCGCGACGGACTCGCTGATGCCGTGGTCGGCGGCGTGCGCCGTGATGGCCGCCACGACTCCGGGGTCTTCGAGCAGCGACGCAATGATCGTCTCGCGGTCGGCAAACTTGAAGCGGTCAATGCGCGCGCCGAACCGGCGGTGCACGCGAAGCGCGGCACGGTGCGTCCAGCCCTTCCACCATCTGGATGTCAGCCACGCGACCGCAACGATCGCGACCACCACGGCCAGCACGCCGGCCGCGAAGGAGAGCGCGTGTGAGAGCATCGGCGGCGCCTACGCCGAGCGCAGCGCGTCCCAGTCGCGCGGGGTATCGGTCACCGGCCGCAGGATCTTCCAGCTCGCCACGACCATCACGAACAGCGTGATGATCGCGATGCCCTGGCCCGTGACGGTCCGCAGCCCACCGACCTGGACCGTCAAGTACATCGTGAGCGCCCACAGCAGCGGACCGGTCACCGCCGAGAACCGCCCCACCATTCCATAGAGTCCGTAGAACTCCCCGACACGGTCGGGCGGCGTGAGCCGCAGCATCAACGGCCGGTCGGCCGCCCAGATGCCGCCGAGCGCTATGCCGGCCTGGCCGGCCACGAGATAGAGCCAGCCGAGCGGCAAGCCGAAGAGCCCAATGCACGCCGCCAGCGCGAACGTCTCGAGCCAGAGCAGGAGCACCCAATCGAGCGTGCGCTTGGCGCCGAACCGATCCACCAGCCATCCCCACCCGAAGCCGCCAAGCACGGCACAGGTGATCGCGCTGAGCAGGATCAGCTGGGCCGCCCTCTCCCCTTGCGCCGTCGTGAGGCCGGTCGAGACGGCAACATTGACCGTGTACAGCGACATGTACGCAATGACGGTGTTGATGGCATCCGTATAGAACACGCGACCCACGAGAAACCGCAGGAGCCCGGGATACCGCTTGCCCTGCCTGAGGGCTTGCAGCGTCTGGGCAGTGGACTCGCGGATCATCGCGAGGCCGAAGATCGGCCGGGGGTTCAGGTTGCCGCGCTCCTTCACGAACACAAAGCACGGGATGGAAAACGTGAGAAAGGCGATCGCGATGACGAGAAACAGGAATGGCTTGTCTGCGGTTCCGAAGATCAGCCCGATGCCCACCGCCAGGTAGGAACCGAGGTACCCGACGCCCACTCCGATGCCACCGATGCGGCCCCGGTTCTCCTCGGTCGTGACCTCGGGAAGGAGCGCGTCATAGAACTGCAGGCCGGCCTGATATGCCGCGTTGCCAACCACGAACAGGACCGCGGACTCGAGATAGGAGCCGCGCGCGATCAGGGCAGTGGCGGCGCAGCAGAGGATCGTGCTGGTGACGAGGAACGGCATCCGGCGGGGCGCGCGATCGGTCATCGCACCAAGCAGCGGCGAGATGATGAAGATGATGCCCATCGAGATGGCCGTGATCACGCCGTACGTCGAGTCCGCCCGCTCCGCCCCCACGGCGTCGCGCACATAGAGCGAGAAGTAGAGCGACACCACGCCCATCGAGAAGATCGTGTTCGCGAGGTCGTACAGGATCCAGCTGACGACGGCACGCTTCGGGATGACACGGGCGGTTTCGGGCATCGCGAGAAGATGCACGCCGCCCCGGAACGGCGCGAGGCGCGGTGCGCTATTCGCCCAAGATCTTGATGATCACCCGCTTCTTCCGCTGGCCGTCCCACTCGCCGTAGAACACGCGCTGCCACGGCCCGAGGTCGAGCTTCCCCGCCGTGACCGGCACGATCACCTCGTGCCCCACGGTCAGCGATCGGAGGTGCGCGGCGGCGTTGTCCTCCCCGGTTTCGTTGTGCCGGTAGCGCGCCGGATCCCACGGCGCCACGGTGTGCTCGAGCCAATGCAGGATGTCGTGCCACAGCCCAGATTCGTGATCGTTGACGAACACCGACGCCGAGATGTGCATCGCCGACACGAGCGCGAATCCCTCACGAATGCCGCTGTCGTGAAGCTGCCGCGCGAGTTCGTCCGTGATGTCGATGATCTCCTGCCGCCGCTTCGTGTTGAACCACAGGTAATGCGTATGCGCCGCCATTGGGCCTCCAGGGTGTGCGCCCGCAAAGATGCCTGTCCGGGCGGCGCGTGCCACCGGCCGGACGAACGAACGGCCCGGAGCTTTCGCCCCGGGCCGTCCGGTGTTCCACGCCTTGCAGCGGCTAGTCTTCGGCCGGCAGCGCCGCGAACGGAGACCCGTCGCCGAGCGGAGTGCCCACCAGGCTTCCGCCCAGCGGATCGGCGCTGAACATCGGCTCGAGCACCGGCATCGGCGGCGGCTCGATGTCCATGTCCACTTCCTGATACCGGTAGATGCCCGTACCGGCCGGAATGAGATGGCCGATGATGATGTTCTCCTTGAGGCCAAGGAGGTTGTCCTTGGCGCCACGGATCGCGGCATCGGTGAGGACGCGCGTCGTCTCCTGGAAGCTCGCCGCCGAGATGAACGACTGCGTGGTGAGCGACGCCTTGGTGATGCCGAGCAGGAGCGGCTCCGACGTCGCCGGCTTCTGCTTCTTCTTCTTCATCCGGTCGTTCGCGTCGCGGAACATGCCCTTGTCCACGTTTTCCGCCTCGAGGAACTCGGTGTCGCCCGAGTCGATCGTGCGAACCTTCTGCAGCATCTGGCGCACGATCACGCCGATGTGCTTGTCGTTGATCTTCACGCCCTGCAGGCGGTACACCTCCTGCACTTCGTTCAGCAGGTATTCCTGCACGGCCCGCGGGCCCTTGATCCGCAGGATGTCGTGCGGGTTCACCGGGCCTTCGGAGAGGCGGTCACCGGCGCGCACGCGGTCGCCCTCGTGCACGCGCAAGTGCTTGCCGGCCGCCACTTCATACAGCTGGGCCTGCTGCGTCTCGTCGGCCGTGCCGTCGGTCTTGAGCGGCTGCACGAAGATCTCGCGCTTGCCGCGCTTGATTTCGCCGAAGCGCACGATGCCGTCCACTTCCGAGATCGTCGCCGGATCCTTCGGCCGGCGCGCCTCGAACAGCTCGGCGACGCGCGGCAGGCCGCCGGTGATGTCGCGGGTCTTCGACGACTCGCGCGGGATGCGCGCCAGCACGTCGCCGGCCTTGACCGGCGCGCCGTTCTCGAC
>CAZLAU010000165.1:0-4648 GCA_964557615.1 uncultured Gemmatimonas sp. | reverse complement strand
TCATCTGCTGCCAGAACATCGAGTGGTTCCAGTGCCCGCCGCCGTTGTTGCGCACCGCCGTGCGCACGGCCTCCGGCACCTTGCCGATGTTGCGACACAGGTCGTCCAGCGACCACGTGGCGAGTTCGGGGGCCTTTTCGACCGCCGCATTCAGGTTGTTGACGTACGCCTGATGATGCTTGCCGTGGTGGATCTGCATCGTCTGCGCATCGATGTGCGGCTCGAGCGCGGCGAAGTCGTAGGGCAGTGGAGGTAGTGTATGCGCCATGATTGATTCTCTCCCGAAAGGACTCCTGCAAGATATCACCGCGTCGGCGGTCGGTGCCGGTTGTCGGCCGGCGCTCACATCCGCGCAAGCACGCCGGCGAACAATTGGCACAGCACGGCGGCGACGACGGCCATCGAGAGCCCCCAGATCATCAGCTGCCGGAACAACCGCCGCGACGCGTTCACGTCACTCACCGCTGCCACGCACAGGGCGCCGAGCGTCGAGAGCGGCGACACGTCCACGAGTGACGACCCCACGTTGATGCTCAGGGCCACGGCCAATGGATCGCCGCCGCCGACCTTGGCGACCAGGGCGGGCACCGTCGGGAGGAATGCCGGCAGGACGACGCCGGACGTGCTGCTCCACGTGGAGATCAGGCCCGTGATGAACGCGATGGAGCCGTTGATGGTCGTGGGCGTTGCGACGTTCGAGAGCAACGTCGAGAACAGATCCATTCCCCCGGAGCGCTCGAGCACCCCGATCAGGACGCTGATGCCGCACACCATCAGGATCACGTTCCACGGCATCCGCTTCACCGCCGCGGCCTCGTCGCCGGCGCCCACGAGCGCGATGCAAGCTGCCGCCCCGAACGCCGCGAGTCCCACGTGCAGCCCGAATCCCACGACGGCCACGACCCAAAGGGCGATCACGGCGAGCGACGCCTTCTGCTGCGACGTCAGCCGCGGCATCGGCGCGGCCTCACCGCCGGCCGGCGTCGCCTGGTTGCTCCCGTCCTGATCGCGCCCCCGGACCAACACCGCATACGCGACGAGCCCCACGAGGGCGTGCGCCGCGAAGTTGGAGAACCACACCAGGCCAGGCTGCGCCCCAAGTCCCGCCTCGGCGATCTTCGTGTTGGCGATCACCCCGACCGCACTTACCGGTGAGAGGTTCCCCGCGTTGGCGCCGTTGGCCACCATCAGTGCCGTGAGGAACCGCGGAACGCCGGCGCGACCCCCGATGGACATGGCCAGCGGTGCCACGAGCGCGACGGCCGAGATCGCGCCGGGGCCGACCGACGACACGGCACCGGCAATGATGAAGAACAGGATCGGCAGGGCGCGACGCCCGCCTCCCGCCACCCGCACCAGTTGGTGCGTCACCCGTTCGAGCGCGCCGTTGGTTTCTGCCAGCGCGAACAGCAACGTCACGCCGGCAAGTGTCAGGAACAGCGCCACCGGGAACGCCGCCGCCACCGCCTCGGGCCGCATCCCTGCGTGGTACACGCCGATCAGCCAGGCGAACGCAATCGCGAGCACGCCGACGTTGATGCGCGACGTGCACGACAACACGATCGCGACGGCGAGCGCAACCAGCGAGCTGACGGCGGGCGTCATGCGCCGGACCAGGGCGGAAGGAGGTGCTTCTGCACCTTGCCAAGCGCCGTACGAGGCAGCGCGTCCACCCGGATGAAGGCGCGTGGCACCTTGAACGAGGCAATCGCCCGCTCGCACGCGGCGCGCAGCGCATCGTCGCCCACCGTCGCGGCCGCCACGACGTACGCCACCGGCACCTCACCGCGCTTCCCGTCCGGCGCGCCAACGACGGCCACCTCGGCGACTCCCGGTACCTCGAGCAGCACGTCCTCGATCTCACGCGGATAAATGTTGAATCCTCCCGAGATGATCAGGTCGGTCGATCGGCCGCGCAGTGTGTAGTAGCCGTCCGCCGCACGCTCCGCCAAGTCGCCCGTGCGGAACCACCCATCGCGAAACGCGCGCGCCGTCGCCTCGTCGTTGCGCCAGTATCCCGCGCACACATTGGGCCCGCGCACCTCGAGTTCCCCGACCGTCCCGTCCGGCACCTCGGCGCCCGACGCGTCGACCACGCGTGCCCGCACGCCGGCGAACGGCACGCCCACGCTTCCGGGCCGGCGCTCGCCGTCATACGGATTGCCGATGTTCATCAGGGTCTCGCTCATTCCGTATCGCTCGAGGATCACGTGCCCGAAGCGTTCGTGAAACGCGTGATGGACGTGCGCGGGGAGCGGTGCGGAGCCCGAGACGAACAGCCGCGCACGCGAACCGGCGCGCTGCGCGGGCTCCGCCTCCCACTCGAGCAGTCGCACGTAGATCGTGGGCACGCCGAAGAACAGTGTCGGCTGGAATTCGTCGAACCACGCCTGCGCACGGGTGGCGTCAAAGCGTTCGACGAGCCGCATCAGGCACCCGCTTGCGAGCCACGAACACACACCATTTCCGAGCCCGTGGACGTGGAACAGCGGCAGCACGGCGAGGTACCGGTCCTCGCCGGTGATGCGCCAGGCGTCGATGAGGTGACGCGTGTTCGCCGCCAGGTTGGCGCGCGACAGCACGGCGCCCTTGGCGCGCCCGGTCGTTCCCGAGGTGTACACGATCAACGCGGGCGTGTCGCCGCCCATCGGGGCGGAAACTCCCGCGCCCGATCGCCCACGGCGGGTCGCCGAAGCGACCAGGACGTCCACGGTGACGACGCGTGGGTCTGCGCCGAACAGGTCCGGTGCGGCTGTCACGATCAGGCACGGGTCCGAGTCCGCCACGATGTGGGACAACTCGCGCCCGCGATACATCACGTTCGCCGGTACGAGTACCACGCCACTCCGGATGCACGCGAGGAACAGCCAGACGAATTCGGGGCTGTTGCCGAGGTGCACGACGCACCGGTCACCACGCCGGGCACCGCGCGCCACGAGCTCGGCCGCCAGCAGGTCCGCGCGGTCGGCAAGGTCGCCGAACGTGAACGATTCGACGGTGCCGTCGGCGCGCGCGAACTCCAGCGCCCTCTGCTCGCGGCGGCCGCGAAGGCTCGAGTCGAACAGCTGGGTGAGGGAGTCGGGTGGCGGCATCGCGCGCCCGAATATGTCGTCGCGGTGCGCCGTCCGACACCGCATCGCTAATTTCGTGAGTCGTGCCCCCACGCTCCGCTGCCTCGCCTGCGCTCTCCCAGGTCGTCGTCGTCCTGAACAAACCCCAGGACCCGATCAACATTGGCGCCACCGTGCGCGCCATGAAGAACATGGGAGTGCCGTCGCTGCGGCTGGTGAAGCCGTGTCCATACGATCCGTGGCGCATCGAGGGCGTCGCCCACGGCACGCGCGACGTCGTCGCGAAGATCCGACACTTCGACACGCTCGAGGAGGCCCTCGCCGACTGCGTGATGGTGGCCGCGTTCGCCGGCAAGCGGCGCGCCGTGAAGTGGCCCGTGGCCTCGCCGCGAGACGCTGCACCGCGGCTGCTCGCCGCCGCCGCCGACGGTTCGGTCGCGATCGTGTTCGGCCAGGAGGACCACGGCCTGTCGGCCGAGTCGCTCGATCGCGCCGGGCTGCTCGTGATGATACCCACCACCGAGCATTCGTCGCTCAACCTCGCGCAGGCCGTGCTCGTCGCGCTCTATGAACTGCACGTTGCCGCCGGCGACGCGACCCGGACCATCGCGCCTCCAAAGAAGGAGGCGCCTCCCGCGACCCACGATGAATGGGAGCGGTTTTTTGCCGACGCGGCGCGTGCGCTTGCGTCACTCGATTTCTTCAAGACCCGGAGCGAAGAGCAGGTGATGCGTTCCGTCAGGTCGCTTTCCGCGCGCGCCGAGCCGGACGCACGCGAGTTGAAGATGATGCGCGCGATGTGTTTCGAAGTGCTGAGGACCATAGAACGGGTGCGAAAGCAGGCCGCATCGCCCCCGCCGGACGCCGCCGGCGCACCCGGCCAGTGAACGGGGTTGCCCCACGCGTAACCGGATGGCATTTTTGCTCGTGCATCTACCTTGTGAACATTTTCACATGAGTTCACGGTGACAAGAATCTCCCCCACCAACACCCGCGCGTCATGACGAGACCACCAAGCGCGACGGCGCGCCACTCACGGTGGATCATCATCCCTGCCGTCGCCGCACTGACGCTCGCCGCCTCGATCATCACTGCCTCGGCCAAGGCGCCGCAGACCACCGCACCGGCGGCCGGAACCCAGGAAACGCACACACAGAAGGCCAACAGGGAAGCCGCGGGCAAGGCGCCGCGCGGTCCGATGGCCTACTCGGGAGCGTCGGGTTATACGAACTACATCGGCGGTGGTGTCGGGCGCTCGCCTGACCAGCCCATTGCCTTTCCACACCCGGTGCACGTCAACACGCTCAAGCTCAACTGCGTCTACTGCCACTTCTCGGCGTTCAAGTCGCCCGACCCGGGAATGCCCGCCGTCGGAACCTGCATGGGCTGCCACCAGCAGGTCGCGACCGACCGGCCCGAAGTGAAGAAGATCGCCGAGTATGCCACCAATCAGCAGCCGATCCCGTGGGTCCGCATCCATAAGGTGCCGGAGTACGTGCACTTCCCGCACATGCGCCACGTCAACGCCGGCGTCACCTGCCAGAGCTGTCACGGACAGGTCAACAACATGGAGAAGG
>CAZLAU010000164.1:0-4701 GCA_964557615.1 uncultured Gemmatimonas sp. | reverse complement strand
GGCGGGCGCGGTGGCCGGGGCGGCCCACCGGCCGGCAACAGTGCACGCGGCGGCGGTCCGGCGGCGAGCGTCACGGCGGCGAATGCGGCGCGCCTGGCGGGTGGCCCGGGCGGCACCGGCGGCTGGGGCGTCGTCGAGGTCTTCGAGACGTACAACACGATCGCGCCCGCGGTCACGCTGAGTTGCGAAGACTACGGGCTCGTGTATCGCCTCGCGGCGAACAACCAGAAGCCGATGGTGCGCCTCGAGCTCGACGGGCAGCTCCTCGGCGAGCAGCCGGCGTTCAACGTCATCGGCACGATCAAGGGCACCGAGAAGCCGGACGAGTATGTGATGCTGTCGGCGCACTTCGACTCGTGGGACGGCGGTTCGGGCGCCACGGACAACGGAACGGGCACGATGATGGCGATGGAGGCGATGCGCATCCTCAAGCTCGCCTACCCGAACCCGAAGCGCACGATCATGGTCGGGCACTGGAACAGTGAGGAACAGGGACTCAATGGTTCGCGCGCATTCGCCGAGGACCGTCCCGAGGTGCTGAAGGGCCTGCAGGCGCTGTTCAACCAGGACAACGGGACCGGCCGCGTGCAGTCGCTCTCGTCGTCCGGCCTCACGAACATCGGGAGCCATCTTCGCAGCTGGTACGAAAAACTCCCGACGTTCTACACCGACAGCATGAGCCCGAACGTCGTGTCGTGGAGCTTCACCGACGTGCCCACCGGCAACCCCGGCGGCACCGACGGCGCCGTGTTCGCCTGCTACGGCACGCCGTCATTCGGCATGGGCGCGCTGAACTGGAACTACGGCACCTACACGTGGCACACGAACCGCGACACGTTCGACAAGGTCGTGTTCGACGACCTCAAGCACAACGCGACGCTCGCGGCGCTCCTCGTGTACCTGGCGTCCGAGGATCCGCAGTTCATCTCGCGCGAGAAGTCGCCAGGCACGTGGCCGGAAAACTGGCCGGAGAACTGCGGCAAGGCTCCGCGCACGACGCGCGCGCGCTAGCTCGGCGTCCGTGACAGCCCGCCGCCACTCGTGGCGGCGGGAATCACGTGGCGCGACATTCTCCGCATGCTCGAACACGCCCCCCGGTTCTCGACTGCGGACGCGGAACGCGTGGCGCGTGACGTGTACGGGGTGGCGGGCGGTGCGCGCCCGCTCACCAGCGAGCGCGACCAGAACTTCCTGATCGAGCCGTCGCGTGGCGACTCGTTCGTCCTCAAGATCGCCAACGCCATCGAGGACGCCGGGATGCTCAACGCGCAGGTCGCCGCGCTGCGGCACGTCGCGCCCACGTTCAGGCTGGCGCCCGCCGTTCTCGCGACGGCCGGCGGCGCGGCGATCGCCGAGGTCGCCGGTCCCGATGGCCGCTCGCATCGCGTGTGGGCCGTGTCGCACCTGCCGGGCACGCTCATGTCGGCCGTCGGATACCGCTCGCCGGAGCTGCTCGAGGATTTCGGTGCACGCGCCGGCCAGCTCGGCGTCGCGCTGTCCACCTTCGATCATCCGGCGATTCATCGCGAATTCCAGTGGGACCTGGCACGCGGGGCCGCCGTGATCGCGCGGTTCCGGCCGCTTGTAAAGGGCGAGATCGGCCACATCATTGACGCACTCGGGTCGCGCTTCGATCGCAAGACGGCGCCCCTGCTCGCTGCGCTCCGCACGCGGGCGGTCCACAACGACCTCAACGACAACAACGTGCTTGTCGCCGGCGACGGTGACTACTGGACCCGCAACCAGCACGTGAGCGGCGTATTCGATTTCGGCGACATGGTGCACAGCTATGCCGTGGCGGACCTCGCCGTGGCGTGCGCGTACGCAATGCTCGGCGCCGATGACCCGATCAGCGTTGCCGCCCCCATCGTTCGCGGCTACCACCGCGCGTCGCCGCTCGACGACACGGAGTTCCGGGCGCTGTACGGCCTGATCGTGCGCCGGCTCTGCATGAGCGCGTGCATCGCCGCCGACCAGCAGCGGCAGAACCCCGGCAACGCCTACCTCGACGTGAGCCAGGCGGCGATCCGGCGCACGCTCCCGGTGCTGGCCGGCACGCCGTTCGGGGCAGCGACAGCCGTTTTCCGCGATGCCTGTGGTCTCGAGCCGGTTCCCGGAAGCAGCAAGGTGACGGCTTGGCTCGCCGCCAATGCAGAGGCCTTCGCCCCGGTGGTCGGCGCAGACCTGCGCGTGGAACCCAGCGTCGTCCTGGACCTGGGCATCGCGAGCCCGTTGCTCGATGGCGACCGCGCGAAGAACGCGGAGCCGTTCCTTACGCGTCGCATTGCCGAGGTCGCCGGGGAGGCGCGTTTCGCGATCGGCCGGTACGACGAGCCACGATATCTGTACACGGGGCCCGCGTTTGCGCCGGCGCTCGATCCCCACGGCGAGCGTCGCTGCGTTCACATCGGCCTCGACATCTTCGCGCCCGCGGGAACTCCGGTGTTCGCGCCGCTCGACGGAACCGTTCACGCATTCGCCGACAACCGGGCGCCCGAGGACTTCGGGCCGATCGTGATCCTGCGGCACGCCACGGACGACGACACGCCGTTCTTTACCCTGTACGGCCACCTCAGTCGCGAGTCGCTGAACGACCTGACCGTCGGAGCGCGCATCGCGTGCGGGGAGCAGTTCGCCACACTCGGCGGGCCGGACGTCAATGGCGGATGGACGCCGCACCTGCACCTGCAGGTGATCACCGACATGCTGATGCTCGGCACCGACTTCCCCGGCGTCGCGCGCGCCAGCCAGCGTTCTGCGTGGCGCAGCATCTGCCCCGACCCGAACCTGATTGTCGGTGTGCCCGCGAGCCGGTTCCCCGAGCCGGTCCCGACGGTCGAGCGTGCAGTCGCCGACCGGCAGCGGGTCACGGGTGCGAACCTCAGCATCGCCTACCGGGAACCGGTGCGTGTCGTGCGCGGCTGGAAGCAATACCTGTTTGACGACGACGGCCGGCGCTACATCGACGCCTACAACAACGTGCCGCACGTCGGTCACGCGCACCCGCGCGTCGTGCAGGCCGCCGCACAGCAGATGGCGGTGCTCAACACGAACACCAGGTACCTGAACGACGGATTCGCCCGGTATTGCGAGCGGCTCACGGCCACGCTGCCGGATCCGCTCGAGGTCTGCATCCTCGTCAACTCGGCGAGCGAGGCAAACGAACTCGCGCTCCGGATGGCGCGCGCGTACACCGGTGCGCGCGACCTGATCGTGCTCGACAACGCGTACCACGGCAACACGACGACGCTCATCGACATCAGCCCGTACAAGCACGCCGGCGCGGGTGGATCGGGAGCGCCCGACTGGGTGCACGTCGCACCGTTGCCGGATGATTACCGCGGGCCGTATCGCCGCGGCGAACTCGGGATCGCCGACAAGTATGCGGCGCAGCTCGTGCCGATCATCGACACGATTCGCGAGCGCGGCCGCACCTTGTGCGGATTCATCGCCGAGTCGTGCCCGAGCGTCGGAGGGCAGATCTTGCTTCCGCAGGGATATCTCCGCTTCGCGTACGCGAACGTGCGCGAGGCCGGCGGCGTCTGCATCGCCGACGAGGTGCAGACCGGGCTCGGCCGGATCGGAACGCACTTCTGGGCGTTCGAGGCGCACGGGGTCGTTCCCGACATCGTCGTGATGGGCAAGCCGCTCGGCAACGGACACCCGCTCGCCGCCGTCGTCACGACACGAGAAATTGCCGAGGCGTTCGCGAACGGAATGGAGTACTTCAGCACGTTCGGTGGCAACAACGTGAGCTGCGCCGTAGGACTCGCCGTGCTGGACGTGATGCGCGACGAAGGACTTCAGGCACACGCACTGCGGGTGGGAAACCAGATCATCGCCGCCCTTTCACCGCTCGTCGGCCGGCACCCGATGGTCGGCGACGTGCGGGGGTCGGGGCTCTTCCTGGGCCTCGAACTGGTGCTCGATCGCGAAACGCGAGAACCTGCCACCGCCGCGGCAGCGTACGTCGCGAACAGGATGCGCCAGCACGGCATCCTGCTGGGTACCGACGGACCCGCGCACAATGTGATCAAGATCCGACCGCCAATGCCGTTTGACGCGGACGATGCCGATCGGCTTGTCAACGTGCTGACCACCGTCATCGCGCGCGAACTTCCCTGACCGTCCGTCGGCATCTAGCGTGCCCCTTCGGGCGCGTTCTATGCTAAGTCATTGCTGGATATTGACTTAAGACGTCCGATAGGTTAGATTGATATATCTGGATTAGAGCGCTGTGAATGCTTCCGGCGCGCAAAGCCTTGCCTGCGGTTGCGCCTCGTCCCGCAGTGAGTCCGCGGCGAACCAGACGAGGTGACGGAGATCATCCCATAATGCATATCGCCCGCAGCGTGCGGTTCCCGATCCATGCCGGCAAGAAGGCCGAGTTCACGAAGGTGTTCAACGCAGACGTGCTTCCCGTCCTCAAGGCGCAGGAAGGGTTCAAGGACGAAATCATGTTGGTGAACGACAACCAGGTGGTCGGCATCAGTGTGTGGAACGGCCCGGACGCGATGAAGAAGTACGTCGCGAGCACCTACCCGATGATCGAAGCCAAGCTGAACGGCCTGATGTCCGGAAAGCCGCAGGTTGAGACCTTCGAGCTCGCGTCACTGAATGTGCTGCCGGCGTAACTCAGCCGGCGGTACGCAGGACCGCCAGCACTATCGGCGGAGCACGATGCAGCATGAAGTGGCACGA
>CAZLAU010000163.1:0-4935 GCA_964557615.1 uncultured Gemmatimonas sp. | reverse complement strand
CACGTCGTTCGCGCGAGAGCCCTCGCTGTACTTGCGGAGCGCCTCGAGCGACGCTGTCGTTGCCTGCGCGAGCGGCGGCGCGGCGTGCACGCGGCGCAGCGATTCCCCGACCTTGCCACGCAGCTGGCGCGCCACGTCGTCCGCTGCGTCAATCAGCTTGTCGGCGCCCGCGGCGGTGGCCCGGTGCGACGTGAGCTCACGGCCGGAATCGGCCGTCACGAGCCGCACCGTGAGGATGAAACTGCCGGCCACGCTCGCGACGTCGCCATCGATGATGGCCTTGATTCCCTCGCGCTGCGCCACCTGGCGCGCCAGCGCGAGGCTCAGCCGCTCCGAGGCTGGCCGTTGCATGCGTCCCAGCGCCGCACCCATTTCGGCGGGGGTCACGAGGATGAGCGCACGGCTGTCGGCGAGGCCAGCGCGCACCGCGTCGCTGACCACACGGCCAACAGTCGAATCGCCGGTGCTCACGCTGAAGTCTGTGAGGAGCACGCGGTCGTCCGTGCTGAGCGCGCCACTTGCGAGAAGCGAGCCGAACGGCCCGATCCCGAACGCCCGCATCGTCATGAACACGGCAATGAGCACGATGAAGACGCCAAACGCGTACACGCCGCCCTTCGCCGTGCGGTACCAGCTCACATGCGGCGCCGCCTTCAGCGCCATCGTCGCAATGGTGCCATGCGCTGTCGTGGTCGGGGTTCCGCCCGGCGTGAAGGTCGGCGTCATTGTCATCACGCGGCGTGCCACGCGCTGCACGTATCCCGTCCAGAGAATCACCGGCAGCCCGAGCGCCATCACCACCAGCGAACCCGGGAACACCCAATAGGGGATACCGATTACCACGATCGCAGCCTTTGCGAGAACCGCCACCGCCACAAAAGCGCCGGCATAGATCGCCAGCGCGCGCTTGAACATCCCCGCGCCGCCGAGCAGCACCGAGGGCATCGCCGCGCTGCCGCCCGAACTCGTCACCGTCTCGAGCACGTGCACCAGCGCGCTGGCCGCCTGCGGCCGGTCGTCTGCTTCCTTGGCCAGGCAGCGCATCACGAGATCCGCGAGCGCAGCCGGCGTGTCGGGGCGGAGCTCCGCCACCGGGCGCGGCTTCTCCCCCATATGCGCCGCAAGCAGCTTCCGCGGCGTCTTCTCGCTGAAGGGCGGCTGCCCGGCGAGCAGCTCATACGCCATGCAGCCGAACGAGTACAGATCAGCCCGGTGATCGGTGTCCGGGTCGCCCGCGGCCTGCTCGGGCGACATATACGTCGGCGTGCCGATCGACGTGCCCACTTGCGTGAGGGTCTCGTTGCTCCCCTGCGTGCGCGATGCGCTGATGGCCTTCGCAATGCCGAAGTCCGTGACCGTCGCGGAGCCGCCCGTGATGAGGACGTTGTCCGGCTTGATGTCGCGGTGGACGATGCCGCGCTCGTGCGCGAACGCGAGCGCCTTGGCCACGTCGCGCATCAGGCCGACGGCCTCCGTGATCGCGAGCGGTCCGCGCGCCAGGCGCGCGCGCAGCGACTCGCCATCCACCAGCGGCATCGTGTAGTACGGCAGCCCCTGCGTCTCCCCGGCGGAGAGCACGGGCACGATGTGCGGGTGTTGCAGCTTGGCCGCGACGAGAATCTCGCGATTGAACCGCTCGACGTTCACGCCGGCCGTGAGTTCCGGAGGCAGCACTTTCACGACCACTTTGCGCCGCAAAGCAGTCTCTTCCGCGACGAACACGCGGCTCATCCCCCCGCCACCGAGCTCGCGTTCGAGCGTGTAGGCGCTGCCGAGCGTGGCCTGCAGCTGATCGCGGATCTGCTGGGTCATTTCGGAGCTGGCGGGGGAAGCTCAGGGGCGGAACGGCTCTAATGTATGTGTCCTACCGGGGGGCGGCCATCATTTGACAGGCATTCGTTGACTTCGCCCCCCCGTTAGCCCAACCTTCGTTCAGGTGCCGTGCCGCATACATCCGGCACCACACAATACGGCAGGCAGCTTCGAGGACCTGGCGGTTGCGCGGGTCCTTTTCCTTTTCTGGAGTTGCCCATGGTTGCCTTCCCCGGCCGACTCACTTCCGCCGCTATCGTCGCGATGTCCGAGGACGAACTCCTCGCGGCCGAGTTCGAGTCGCACATCCGGTACCTCGAGCTCGACGCCGTGGAGCGGAAGACCAAGGGAGCGAAGTACAGTTTCCTGCACGCCTCCGAAGCCCTGATGAACGCCTGGGATCAGTGGGGCCGACTGCAGCGCGCCGCGGCATTCCGCGAGCTCACCCCGAGGCGCGTGCCAAAGGCAGGCGCCGACCCGCAGCTCGCCCCGGTTTCCTGAGCGGGCGACGCGAGCGGGTGCGGTTTCCTACCGGCGCCGCGCCGTAATCAGCACGTTGATCTCGTCGGGGCGCGGATTGACGAAGTCGAGGCGCACCCGGCCGTCGGGCTGAGTCGTCACCACCGCCGGGATCGAGCTGTTGGTGAGCGCCCACCCCTGCGGCAGCACAACGGCGTTGAAGGGCCGGCCAAAGGCGCGGTTCCAGATCAGCTCGCCATTCACAACCTTGTATCGCGCGGTGTCGGTGTACGTCTCGTACATGCGGAGGCGGGTCGTCCCGCCCTTCGGCACGGGCGCAAACCGGAACACGACGATCTCGCTCTGTGGCGTGACGTTTCGCACGCCGACGTTGGCCCGGTTGATCGCCTCGCCCTTGATGACCTCCCAGCGAAGTTCCTCGCCGGTGTCGAGGTTGCGGGCCCGCGGGTTGCTCACGGTGCTGCCCGCCCGGACCTCGTTCACGTAGTAGCTCACGCCCTCGCGCGACTCGGTGTAGTCGTGGTACAGGTCGAAGGCGTTCGTCTCGGGCTGCTGGAGCAGGTAGACAATCTCGCGGTTCTGGCGCGCGCGTTCGTCGAGTCGGCTTCGCCGGTCGGCCGGCTGCGCTGCATTCGCCGCGACCGGCGCCACGTCCGCCGCAGACTTCCGCGCGCGAAGCACGAGGGGCGCCTCGGGGGGCGTGTTGTTCCAGAAGGCGATCATCACGCGGCCGTCGGCTTCCTGGATCACCTGCGACGGATAGTTGCAGCTGACGAGCTCGTAGCCGGGGGGCAGCACCACGGCGTTGCGCTTGATGCCGAGCCCGCGGTTGAAGACGATGTCGCCGTTTTCCTCGAAGTAGCTGCGCGTGTCGTAGTAGGTCTTGTCGATGAGGATGCGCCCTTCGCCGTCCGCCGGCACCGGGCGCGCGAGTTGCACGCGGATGTACTTCTGCGTCGTGTCGATCGGCGCACCCGCCCTCCCGCCGCCGACTCCGCCCGCACGCGCAACGTCCTGGCCGACCTCGTCGAAGGTGAGGGGCAGGCCGGTCACCCGGTCCCACACGCGCTCGTCACTCGCCACGCTCCCTGACCGGATCGCGTTGAAGAACTGCGTCGCGCCGGGAGTGGTCGCCGTCACCTCATAGAGGATGCGGAACTTGCCGCTTCCGGGCGCGAGGAGCTCGTAGCGGGTGTAGTCATCGGCCTGCGTCTGGCGTGGGGGAGCGCCCGCCGCCACGCCGCCGCGCTGGGCCTGAACGCACAGCGGCGCGAACGCCAGGGCCAAGGTGAGGACCTTCACGCGCGCGCCGCCCATTGGGTGCTCCATCGGTTGTGAAATCACTCCACGGTCGTCAACCGTCAACCATCAACCGTCAACCGTCAACCTATTTCTTTTCCGGGGCCTTCAGTTTCTGCCGCACCGGCAGCAGCTGGGCAGCCGTGCCGGGGTTCTTCTTCATGATGTCCTCGAGCAGCGTGATCATCACGCCGTCGTCGTCCACAAGGGTCGGGGCCGCGCCAAAGCGCTTGCCGTGCCCCATGTGGCGCGCCGGGTCGATCGCGAGACCGTCGGCCAGCACGACGTCCGTGGAGCCGTGGACGATGCGAACGGCCATGAACTTCTTCCCGGCCTTTTCCATGTAGCCGATGCACACGCCATCGGCACCGGCGGGCCATGCCGGCACCTGGTGGACGGCACCATCGGTGCCTTCGAAGGTCGCGGCGCCCGGCTTCAGCTTGGGGAAATTCCGCTCGTATCCGCCGTGGTACATGAAGCAGTGATTCATCGGTAGTGGCTATTGAAGAAATGGGATTGGGGGACCGCAGCGCGATCCCGCAGCGGGGTAAGGGAATGTCGCACGAATCCCCCGGCGCCGAAAGCTCACCAGGCGCGCCATGCGGCCGGGGTGGCGCTACACCCCGAACTGCTCGAGGTGGTGGTTCAGGTGCTTCGCCTGCAGCCGCGACTGGTAGTCGATCGTGTTTCGGCCGAAGATCGGGTGGAGCTGGGCATCCGACGCCGGGTCGCGTGCCGCGATCGCGTCGATCAACGCCAGGATGCGCCGGCGCTCCGCCTCGAAATCAAAGCTTCCCTTGGCCACGAACATCGGGGCGGTCGGCAGCTTCCCCTTCGGCCACGGGACGTTGAGCAGCAGCCAGGCGACCCACGACCCCGGGAGGGGCGGCTTGGGCGGCATCGCCCCGTACGGCTTGTTGCCGAGTGCGACATCCATGGCCTCGGCGCAATGCCAGAGCATCTGGTCGGGGGACATTTTCCCCCATTTCCGCGGCGTGGCCGGCGTCAGCTTGGCGAGGCGCGCCTTGAACGCGTCGCGATCGGTGTTGTCGTGGAATTCTTTCATGGGCCGGGCTTCCTGATGACTTCCGGTGGGGGGTTGAGGACCTTCTTCACCCGCTCGGCGAAGAGCGCCTCCATGCGCCCGGTCGGCGCGCACGCGACGGGGTCGTTCGAGCTCCCACGCATGTCGAGCGCTGAGCCGATGAACGCGACGCCGAGCTCCGCCTTTTCCGCCGAGATCGGGGTGACGATCGCCATGAGCACGATGCTGATGCGGTGACTATCGGCGCGGGGACCCGTCATGTCGCTGCCGCAGCTGAAGAGCCGCGACATGGCCTGGTC
>CAZLAU010000162.1:0-5053 GCA_964557615.1 uncultured Gemmatimonas sp. | reverse complement strand
CGGTCGAGCTCGGCGACGATCTTCTTCGGGGTGAGGTCGGCCAGGCGCGCGAGCGCCTGTTCAGTGCGGTTGGTGGGCATCGGTCAGGAAAGATACCATTGCGAGGGGCCTGGCCCGCAGTACATCAACAGGTCTCCGCCCCGCCGACTGTCACGCCGCTCGTTCACGGAGATGCCGTTGCCCGACCGGACGCACCTGGACCCGCACCTGACGCACGGGCTGGAACGCGCCCGGTTGCTCCTGAAAGGCAACCGGCTTGCCGAGCTGACGTTCCACGACCTGTCCGCGGCCGAGCGCGCCACGGTGCTCGCGGCGCTCGAGGACAAGCGGCGTCGCGCGGAAAGCCGGAGGCGACGTGCGCACGTGACCGGTGCCGCACTCACAGTTGCATTCGTGGCGCTCGCGGCGTTCGTCTTCGTCATCGGCCCGATGGCGCACATCGGCCCCACCGGCCAGGTGCGCACGACGGACCTGACCCTCGAGGCACAGCTCTGGGCCGTGTCGCTGGTGCTCGTGGCGCTCGGCATTGCCGCGGGGGACTATCTGCTGCGGCGGCGCCGGAGGCTCGCGCACGTCTGGGAACGGGAGTCGGCGAGCATCGCCGCCGCCATCGCGAGGGCCGGAGAGGCGCCGCCGAGCGAGGGTTAGCGGCGTCGGGGTCGGCCCGACACCAGATGCGTGGTTTCGCCGATGCTCCCGGCAGAGGCGACGTGCGATCGTTCACGTGCGTCCAGATCAAGGAACCGTGATGACGCGGCGAAGTCGCACGTTGTTATGCACCGCATTGGTGCTGTGCTGGGCTCCGGCAACGGCTGCCCAGGCGCCGCAGAACATCGCCGGGCACTGGGAAGGGACCGGCGACATCGTGGTGAACTGGACGACGCAGCGAACGCTGCGGATCGTGCTGGACGTCGCCACGGATGGCTCAGTGACAGGTACGGTCGGGGACGCGGAGTTTCGCGGCAAGCTTGCGAAAAACCGTGGCGCGCTCGGACGAGCGCTGAGGATGAAGACCGACTGGGTCATCCGTGGTGACCTGTCCGGCCCCGTGATCAAGGCCGAACAGGTCGAACGGAAGGGCGCCAACGTGCTCTTCGACGTCGTCAATGACTCGACGTGGGACGCCGGCATCCATACCACGGGCACGAAAGCCGGTGGTGCGAAGTCGATGATATTCTCGGTGGCCCACCTGACGCTGCGGCGCTCCGCACCGCCGCCCCGTTCGCCGTAGCAGCGCCGCTCAGCGCTCCGGCTCGAGCACCGTGATGTTGGTGTTCGAGAAGATGCAGATCTCGCCGGCAATCGTGAGCGCCTTCTGCACGATCTCGCGTGGGGCCAGCGCCGTCTCGCGCAGCAGCGCGCGCGCCGCGGCCTGCGCGAACGCCCCGCCCGAACCGATCGCGATGACCCCATCCTCGGGCTCGATCACCTCTCCGCTGCCGGACAGCACAAACCCGTGCTTCGTGTTCGCCGCGATGAGCTGTGCCTCGAGCCGCCGCAGCACACGATCGGACCGCCACTCCTTGGCGAGTTCCACGGCCGCCCGCGGCAGGTTGTCCGGAAACCGGTCGATCTTCTCCTCGAACTTGTCGAACAGGGTGAACGCGTCGGCCACGGCGCCCGCGAACCCCGCGACGACCGAGCCGCCCTTGAGGACGCGCACCTTGATCGCGTTCGACTTGACCACGGTCTCGCCGAGCGTAACCTGCCCGTCGCCGCCAATGGCGACCTTGCCGTCGCGTCGGACGCAGAGAATGGTGGTGGCGTGGAACGGTTGCATATCGGGCGGAAACTAACACGGGCAGCCGAACGGCGGCTGTCGGTTGACGCGGGGAAGCGGCCCGGCGAAGATGCCGTGATGCGATCCCCGATCACCTTTGCCGACGTCCTGGCGGCCCGCGACCGGCTCCGCCCGTACCTCTCGCCAACCCCGCTCCGCGAGTACCCGTTGCTCAATGCCCTCGTGGGCCACGACATCCGGGTGTGGGTCAAGCACGAGAACCATCACCCCACGCAGAGCTTCAAGATCCGGAACGGCCTGTCGGCAATGACCGCGCTGACGCCTGACGAGCGAAAGCGTGGCGCAATCGGCGCCAGCACGGGCAACCACGGCCAGGCGATCGCGTACGCCGGCCGCCTGCTCGGCGTTCCCACCACGGTGTGCGTTCCCATCGGCAACAATGCCGAGAAGAACGCCGCGATCCGGGCCCTCGGCGCGGAGCTGATCGAATTCGGCGTGAACTACGACGAAACCGTGGCTGAATGCGCGCGGCTTCAGGCGTCCCGGGGAATGACGCTCGTCCACTCGACCAACAACAAGCACGTGATCGCCGGGGCCGGGACGATGACGCTCGAGATCATCGAGCAGCAGCCGGATCTCGATGCGATCGTGATCGCGCTCGGTGGCGGGTCGCAGTCGGTGGGCGCGCTGACGGTGCTCGCCGAGAAAGCCCCGAAGGTGAAGGTGTACGCCGTCGGCGCCTCCGGGGCGCCGGCGCAGTACGAGTCGTGGCGGCAGGGCACGCCGCTCAGCGGCCAGCCGATCGACACCTTCGCCGAGGGCATTGCCACGGGCGCGGCATATGACCTCACCTTCGACGCGCTCAAGGCCGGGCTCGCCGACTTCGTGACCGTCACGGACGATGCGATGTACGCCGCAGTCCGCGACCTGATCCGGATCACGCACAACGTGCCGGAGGGCGCGGGCGCGGCGGGCCTCGCGGGGCTGCGCACGCTGGCGCCGAAGCTGGCGGGGCAGCGCGTGGCGATCGTGATGTGTGGCGGAAACCTCTCGATGGCCTCGTTGCAGCGCGCGCTGGACAGCTAGCGTGGCGGGTCCCCGAACGCGGCGCGGTACGCGGGGGCGGGCTGGCCGCCCCAACACTGGCGACGCCATCCGGCTCCGACGGCCGCGCTCGGGCGACTTCGGCTGGGTGGTCGAGCGCCACGGCGCGCTGTACGCGGCCGAATACGGCTACGACGCCCGCTTTGAGGGGCTGGTCGCGAAGGTGGTCGCGGATTTCATCGAACGGTTCGATCCGTCAACTGAACGCTGCTGGATCGCCGAGCGGGCGGGCCGGCGCGTTGGTTCGGTGTTCCTGACGCGCGTTCGCGGCCGCAAGGGCGTCGCGAAGCTCCGCCTGCTGCTGGTCGAGCCCAGGGCACGGGGCACCGGGCTCGGCCGCCGACTTGTTCGCGCGTGCACCACGTTTGCCCGCGCCGCCGGATTCCGTGCGATCGAGCTGTGGACACAGTCCGAGCTCAACCGCGCACGACGCCTCTACGAGCGCGAGGGATATCGGCTGGTATCCGCCAGGCGCCACGCGATGTTCGGCAAGCCGTGCGTCGCCGAGACGTGGCGCCTCGACCTCGCCAGGTAGCAGTCCCGCAGGGCCGCCGACCTCACGGTCCGAACTCGGGAATTCTCCGCCCCTACGCCCGCGGGTGTGCCTTCCGGTGCACCTGCTTGAGCCGCTCGACGCTGGTGTGCGTGTAGATCTGGGTCGTCGAGATGGACGCGTGGCCGAGCAGTTCCTGCACCGCACGAAGGTCGGCGCCGGCGTCGAGAAGGTGGGTGGCAAATGAGTGACGCAGCGAATGCGTGGAGAGACCGACGCCCTCGTCCACCTCGCCCAGCCACTTGGTGACGCTCAGCTGGATGGCGCGCACCCCCATCCGCTTGCCACGCGAGCTGAGAAAGACGGCCGTGCGATCGGCGGCCGGACCAATCCTCGCGCACAACTGGTCGCGCACCCGCTCGTATTCTCGCAAGGCGCGCTGCGCGTGATCGCCGACCGGGACGATGCGCTCCTTCCGCCCCTTCCCGCGCACCTTCACGAGCCCGGCCAGCAGGTCGAGGTCGGCGCGGCTGATGCCGCGCAGTTCCGACACGCGCAGTCCGGCGGAATAGAACAGCTCGAGGATCGCGAGGTTGCGGACGTCGGTGTACCGGCCCTCGGATGCGCGTGTCTGCAGCGCCTTGAACAGCGTCTCCACCTGCGTCCGATCGAGATGCCCGGGCAGCTTCCGCTCGAGCTTGGGCGTGCCGACACTCGCGGCCGGATTGTCCTCGACGAGCTCGTTGCGGTTCATCCAGTTGTAGAAGGAGCGCACGGCGGAGAGGGCGCGCGCCGCGCTCCGGCGCGAGAGTCCGCGACGCGAGAGATGGGCGAGGAATGCGCGCATCGCGAGCCGGTCCACGCGCTCCCACGACCACTCGCCCTCGCCGAAGTACGGACCGAGGAACGCGGTGAATTCGACGACGTCGCGACGGTACGCCTTGACCGTGTTGGGCGAGACGTCGCGCTCCTTCGCGAGGTGCTCAAGGAACGCCTCGACCAGCCCGGACTGCGCGTTGCCGGTGCCGCTCATTTCGATCGGCCGGTGTGCATGGACGAACGTTAATGACGCTGGATGGCGCGATGCTGCGCGGGCGGCCCAATCCGGATAACTTGGTTCATGATCCTCGGCGTGGCTGGAATGATCGGTTGCGGAAAAACCACCCTCTCCCGCGTGATCGCCCAGCGGTTCGGCCTCCAGCTCGCGCTCGAGAGCGTGGACGACGACAACCCGTGGCTCGACCAGTTCTATTCCGGCGCCGAGGGGATGCGAGACTACGGGCTGCACCTTCAGCTCCATTTCCTCGCCACGCGATTCAAGGCCATGCGGCGGATGCGGGCCATGGGCGGCAGCTGGGTGCTCGACCGCACGTGGTACGAGGACGCGGAGATCTTCGCGCGCGGGCTGTTTGAGCAGGGCTACATGAGCGCGGCGGACTGGACCCTGTACGAGCAACTCTACGCCGAGCTGCTGCACGCGCCGGCGGCACGCCCGCCGCGCATCCTGCTCTATCTCGAAGGGCCGCTCGAAACGATCCTCGAACGCATTGCGACGCGGGGGCGCCCGGGCGAGCGCGAGGCCGACCCGGAGTATTTCGCGGCGCTGCACGAACGCTACGCGCGCTGGATCGAGACGTTCCGGAAGTGCCCCGTTCTGCGGCTCGACGTGCGGGAGTACGATGTAGTCGGCGACCCGAAGGCGGCCGAAGAGATCG
>CAZLAU010000161.1:0-5150 GCA_964557615.1 uncultured Gemmatimonas sp. | reverse complement strand
CGCGGCAACGTGCACGCGTCGCAGCGGGTTCGAAGGACCTTCCGACGCTCGACGGCTAGTGCGGTGCAGTGCTCCGATGTGCGCTCTCCACGCGCCCACCGGCAAAACACCGGGCAACGGTGAGCGCAGCTCAGCCGCCTGAGTAGAGTCCCACTCGCAGCGGCAGCGGCGGTTCGACGGCGTCATCAATGAGGACGCGTACCGCCCGCAACGGGACGGGCGCAACCCGCTCGAGCTTGCGGTACCCGATTGTCGTGCCGCGGGTGAGCGCGCGCCACGTGTTGCCGACAAGTCCTTCGACCGCGTACCGCGCGACGCGCTGACCCTGTGCAATGTCCTCGCGAAGATCCACGATCCCGGCGGTTACTTCGCGTGGAAGTGTCAGCGTCGCGGTTGCGGTGGTCGCCGAGTGCAGGGCCCACTTCGGCACCGCGCCCCTCGCGAGGTCGTCGGCGAACAGTGCATCGAGCCGCGCGCGCATGCCCCTCAGCCGCACGACGTCGGCGTCGTGCAGCAGTCCATCGCGGGTCGGGGGAACGTTGAGCAGGAGCTTGGAGTTGCGCCCGACACTGGTGAAGTAGATCTGGACCAGCGTGTCCTCCGATTTCACCCGTGCGTCCTCCGCGGGATGGTGAAACCAGCCGGGCCTGATCGACACGTCGGTCTCGCCGGGGCGCCACACGGTTCCGTCGCGGTCACCCTGCGTGAGCGAACGCATCACCTCGTCGCCGCTCATGCCGGGCACGGGAACGATGCGAGGATCGACCGTCGACCAGTTCGTTTCACCCGCCACGCCGCGCTCATTGCCGATCCAGCGCACATCGGGGCCGGCGTCGGAGAAGATCACCGAGTTGGGCTGCAACGCCTTGACCACGCCCCACGTGCGCGGCCAGTCGTACACCTGTCGCCGGCCGTTTGGCCCTTCGCCGTTGGCGCCATCGAACCAGACCTCGTGGATCTCCCCATAGCGGGTGAGGAGCTCCGTGAGTTGCGCGATGTAGAGATCGTTGTATCGCGGCGAGTCGCCATACACCGGGGAGTTGCGATCCCACGGCGACAGGTACAGCCCAACCCTCAATTGCTCGGCGCCGCACGCGTCCACGAACTCGCGCACCACGTCCGCGGTCCCGCCGCGGAATGGGCTCGACTTCACCGAATGCGCGGTGGTGGACGTCGGCCAGAGGCAGAAGCCGTCGTGGTGCTTGGCGGTGAGCACCATCGCCCTGAAGCCGGACTCGCGCGCGGTGCGGGCCCACTGGCGGGCGTCGAGGCGTGCAGGGTTGAAGATGGCCGGCGACTCGGTGCCGTCGCCCCACTCACGGTCGGTGAACGTGTTCACACCGAAATGGATGAACATCGCGAGTTCGTCCTGTTGCCACACGAGCTGAGCGCGCGATGGCCGTGGGCGCTTCGCCTGTAGCCCGTGGCGTGGCGGCCTACGCGTGGCTGAGGCACCAAGGGCGTCGGCCACCACGAGCGACGCCGCGCCGGCCACGGTGGCGCCGAGAAATCGGCGACGTCCGATCGGATCGTTCATCGGACCTGAAAATCTCCCCGGAGGCGGATGTCCTTCGACGATGCGCCGACGAGCACGCGGAAGGTGCCGGGTTCGACGATCCATCGCATTCCCTCATCGAGCATGCGCAGGTGCTCGGCGCCGAGCGTAAACGTCACCTCGCGCGACTCGCCGGGCGTGAGATGGATGCGCGTGGCGCCGCGCAGCATCGTGACCGGACGGGCGACGCTCGCGAGGAGGTCGCGCACGTAGAGCTGCACGACCTCGTCGCCGGCGCGCGGACCGGTGTTGGTGATCGTTGCGCGCACCGTGACCGGAATGGAGAGCGATGCTGCGCCTGCCGCCGCGACCGTGTCCGGCGTGACGCGCAGATTCGAGTACGCGAAGCTGGTGTACGACAGGCCGTAGCCGAACGGAAAGAGCGGCTGGCCGGTGCCGTCGAGGTAGTCGTCGCCGCGGCCGGTGGGCTTGTGGTCGTACGTAAGCGGCAGCTGGCCCTCGTTCATCGGGAACGTGACCGGCAGTCGTCCAGCCGGGTTCTCGCGGCCGAACAGCACGTCGGCGACGGCGTGGCCGCCTTCATCGCCCGGATACCAGGCCATGAGCACGGCGGCGACCGATTCGAGCCACGGCGACATCGTGACTGCGCTGCCTCCGACGATCACGACGACCGTCGGCGTGCCGGTTGCCGCGACGGCCGCGATGAGGGCCTCCTGGTCGCCGGGGAGCCGAAGCGACGAACGGTCACGGAATTCGCCCTCCTCGATTCCGGCCACGACGATCGCGACGGAGCTGGTGCGGGCGAGGCGAACGGCGCTGTCCACCAGTGCACGGCGTGCGGCGGCGTCGGGAACTCCAGCGTCCCAGACGAGCTTCACGCGGGCGTTCCCGGTGCTCTCGAAATACTCCAGGCGAATGTCGTGGCGACTGCCCTCCGAGAGGTTCACGTCGGCGAGGCGTGAACCATATGAGCGCTTCTCCCAGTTGTCGATGATCAGGCGTCCGTCGAGCCAGAGCCGGTACCCGTCGTTGCCTTCGACGCCGAGCCGCTGCACGCCGCTTGCGGGCGCCGTGATCGAACCGGTCCAGCGGACGGAGTACCAGTCGTACGGAATGCCGCGCCCCGGGGAGTTGAGCGTCCAGCCAAAGTCGACGCGCGCATCGGTGCGAACGAGCACCGGTTCACCCTCGAGACGATTGTTCGCGAAGTACTCGCCGCGGAGGCCGTCGCCGGCGCGGCCTCCAGGGGTCGCGGGGTCGGCGCTCCCGCCGAGCGCTTCGCGCGGCACGACCGCGTAGGTTGGCGCCAGGCGCCCGGGCCCTGGGGCGTAATGGACGCTCGCGGAGCCCGCTGCAGCGCGAATGCCGTCGAGCACGCTGACGCGCGCAACACCACGTCCGCTGTAGCCGCCCGGCCGCGCCTCGACGGCGTCGGTCCCGATGACCGCGATCGAGCGCAGCGTGCGAGTGAGAGGGAGCGTGGCGTCGCCGGTCGGCGTCGCGGAGGCGTTACGGAGGAGCACGATGGACTTGCGCGCGACGTCGCGTGCGAGTGCACGGCGCTCAGGGTCGTGGGTTTCGCGCGCGGCGGCAGCGGGATCTACGTACGGCTGTTCGAACAGCCCAAGTTCGAACTTCGCGCGCAGCACGCGCGTCACCGCGGCGTCCATCACCGAGTCGGCGACGAGCCCGCGCTGAAACGCGGCGAGATACGGTCGGTGTTGTGGCCATTCCGATTGGAACACCACGTCGAGTCCGGCGGCGAACGCGCGTTGCGTGGCGGTTGCCGTGCTTGCCTCCGTGTGGTGCAGCACGGTCGCCCCGCCGGACGCGGCGGCGTCCGAAATGACGAAGCCGGCGAACCCCCAGTCGCGCTTGAGCGTTCCGTTGAGCAGGAAGCCGTTCTGCGTGGCGGGAAGGCCGTCCACGGAGTTGTACGCGGTCATCACCGAACGGGCGCCCGCCTCCTGCACGAGGCTGCGGAATGGCGGGAAATGGCGCTCCGCGAGTTGCCGCGGACTGATCTCGATCGGATAGCTGTCGCGGCCGCCGTCGCCGACGTTCGCGACAAAATGCTTCGGTGTCGTCACGATCCCGGCGCCCTCGAACGCGCGAACGAATGCGCGTCCCATCACGGACGACAGGAACGGATCCTCGCCGAACGTTTCCTCGACGCGCCCCCAGCGAACGTCGGTCGCGATGTTCACGACCGGGGAGAGCACCTGGCGGATGCCGCGCGCGCGGACCTCACGGGCCACGGAGGCCTGGGCGCGGGCCACGAGCCCGGAATCGAACGTGGCGGCCATCGCGATCGCCTGCGGCAGGACCGTCGCTCCTTCGCGCATGAGCCCGTGCAGTGCCTCGTCGAAGGGGATCATCGGAACGCCAAGTCGCGTGCGCTCCACGAGGTGGCGCTGGATCGCATTGATCTTCGCGGCATGCGCTCGCGCCGCCTCCGCGGGGGCGAGCGCGGTGTCGGCGCCGACCTGCAGCCCGAACACGCCGTGCAAGTAGTCGTGGGCAGGATCGTCGAGGCTGCCGGGCAGCATGAAGAGCTGCCAGAACTTCTCCTCGAGCGTCATGCGTGGCAGGAGGTCGCGCACCCGCGCGTCCGCCGCGAGCCGTGGATTGCGGTAGGGCGCGCCTGCCGGCGGCCGGTCCGTCTGTGCCCACGCGGAGCTTGGGGCGGACGCCGCGGCACCACACGCAAATGCCACGCCAAGCACGAGGCGGATCCCCGCAACGGTCGTCGGGAGGGCCGGCATGTGGCAGAACTTAGATGCGTGACCCGAACAAATGCACTATCCTGAGGCCGGATACTCCACCACCGCCGATGGGATTCTTGTCACGCATCGGTCCGACCGACCGCTACCCGCTGGCACTGCTCGTGCTGTTCGCGATGTGGTGGACGGCCCTCGCCATTGCGCCGGCATACCGGCAGGACTGGGCGCTCGAAAACGCGATCGTTGTGGTCGCGATTCCGGTCCTGATCCTCACCTACCGGAACCTGCGATTCTCGAACGCGGCGTACACGTGTCTGTTCACCTTCCTGCTCTTGCACGAGGTGGGATCGCACTACACGTACTCCGAGGTGCCGTACGACGCGTGGATCAAGTCGCTCACGGGCACGTCGGTGACTGAGTACTTCGGCGCCACGCGCAACCACTATGACCGGCTCGTGCATTTCCTGTACGGCGTCCTGGTGCTTCCGGCGGCCGTGGAGCTGCTCGATGCCAAGGCGCATCCGACGGGAGTATGGCGCTACCTGCTGCCGGTGTTCTTCATGAATTCTCACGCCGTGTTGTACGAAACGGCGGAGTGGCTCGCCGCCCTGGCCTTTGGCGGCGAACTCGGCGAGGCCTACCTCGGTACGCAGGGTGACGTGTGGGACGCGCAGGCCGACATGGCGCTGGCGATGATCGGCTCGGTGATCTCGCTCATCGCCTTGATGAGTTGGCGTGCGGTGCGGCGGCGACGCGCCTAGCGTTGCGGCCTCAGCCGCGATGGAGCGGCCAAGGCGCACCTCCGGTTGTTACCCGGGAAGCGTTCCCGGCAGCAGGATGCTCCGATCCACCTGTCGACTCTGTGTGCGACCGCAAAACGCCATCGTGAGGTCAAGTTCGCGGTGCATCAG
>CAZLAU010000160.1:0-5155 GCA_964557615.1 uncultured Gemmatimonas sp. | reverse complement strand
CGCTCGGCGAACGCGAAGTGCCCGGGATGATCACGCGCGAGGACCAGCAGTACGTCCGGGTGATCGGGTATGAATTCCGCGGGCCCACGAAGCTCGGCGACCGTACGCACAAGTCGTTTCTGGAGAGCATCTCCGTGCCCGTCGGATACTCGGTGGAGGACGTGAACTCGCTCGGCTACCAGACCGACAACTCCGAGAAGGGGCTCTGGCTGGTGTTCGGCATCGGGCTTGCGCTCGTCTTCCTCGCGGTGGCGCTCGTGTTCGACTCCGTGTGGGCGACGCTGATGGTCTTCTTCGACTTGCCCATTGCATTGGGCGGCGTGATGGCGGCGTTCTGGTGGACCGGCGCGGCGTTCACGCGCGAGGCGGCGGTCGGGGTGATCCTCGTCGTCGGGCTCGCGGTGAACCAATGCGTGCTGCTCGTGGACGCGGCGCTGGAGCGTCGCCGCCGGGCGCTTGCCGACACGCCGCCTGGCGCCTCGTCTGGCGGCGCGCGGGGACGGCGCGGGCTCAGCGGCGCCGATGTCCTGCGGTCTGCGCTCGACCGATCGGGGATGATCGTGTTGATCACCCTGACGACGATGGCGAGCCTGATCCCGCTCGCGGTCGGCACGTCTGCCACGACGCTGTTCGGGGCAATTGCGCTGGCTACGGCGGGCGGCACGGTCGCGGGGACGGTTGGGGCGCTGTTCGTGCTGCCGGCACTGGTGATGGGCTGGCGCCGGTCGCGCGCAGCACCCCTGCCGGCTGCATCGGGCCAAGCGCACGCGGGACCACCTGCTGCACTGGCGGGATAGCCCCAAAAAGGGGTACCTTTTTCGGGCATACGGTCTATATGGTTGTACCCCGTCCTCCGGCGCCTGCCGGCTCGCGGGGCGCTTGAGCAGAGCCCATGTCCCAATCAGCCACCACCACCCTCGTGTCGCTTGACGACATCCGCCGTGCCGCACACGCATTGCGGCCGGTGGCGGTGCGGACGCCGCTGCTCCGATCGTTCGACCTGGAAGCCCGCGTCGGCGTGCCGGTGTACTTCAAGCCCGAAATGCTCCAGCGGGCCGGTGCGTTCAAGTTCCGCGGGGCGTACACCTACGTGTCGCGCCTCTCCGACGACGCCAGGATTCGCGGGCTCGTCGCCCCGTCGAGCGGCAACCACGGGCAGGCCGTCGCGCTCGCGGCGCAGATCTTCGGGGTCAAGGCGACGATCGTAATGCCGACCACGGCGCCCCGCGCCAAGATCGCCGGGGCCGAACGCCTCGGGGCGCGCGTGGAGTTCGCGGGGACGACGACGGCCGAGCGCATGGCGCGCGCCGTGGAGATCGTCCAGGCCGAATCGGCAACCCTCGTGCCGCCTTACGACGACCTGGCGATCATCGCCGGGCAGGGCACGGCGGGCATCGAGATCGCGGACGACATGGCGGCGCTCGGCATCGCCTCGTACTCGGTCCTCGTGCAGGTGGGCGGCGGCGGACTGTCGGCGGGGGTGTCGGCGGCGCTCAAGCTGTCGGGCGCCAATGCCCACGTCGTGGGCGTCGAACCCGCGAAGTCGGCCAAGCTCACGACTGCTCGCGTGGCCGGACAGCCGGTCACGATCGCGTCGAATCCATCGGGACTCGCCGACGGATTGCTGGCCGTGCGCGTGGGCAACATCACGTTCGAGCACCATCAGCTGTACGTGGACGACGTCGTGACGGTGGAGGACCGGGCGTTGCCGGCGGCGGTGCGGTTCCTGCTCGACCGACACAAGCTGGTGGCGGAGCCGAGTGGCGCGATCACCGTCGCAGCGCTCACCGAGGGCGCGGTGAAGTCGACCGCGCCGGTCGTGTGCGTGCTGTCGGGCGGCAACATCGAGTGGGAAGGGCTCAGGGAACTGTTCGCCGCACCGGGTGCCGCGAATGGGTAATGCCCGCATCCTGATCGCCGACGACGATCCGAGCATCCTGGAATCGCTTTCGGGTGTCCTCCGTGACTCGGGATTTGACGTGTCGGCGGCTGACGGCCGGGATTCGCTCATGCGTGAGCTGGGCCATTCGACGCCGGACCTGCTGCTGCTCGACGTGATCATGCCGGGCGCCGACGGGGTTCAGGTGCTGCAGGAGCTCAAGAACGACGCCCGCTGGCGCGACATCCCGGTGCTGATGGTCTCGTCGCTCTCGCCGGACGAGATGACCGAGAAGACGTTCGGGCTCGGCGCGGCCGATTTCATTCGCAAGCCGTTCCGGCCCCGCGAGCTCATCGCCCGCGTGCAGGCGCAGCTCCGGCTGCATCGCGCGCTCAGCTCCACGCGCGATGCGCTGCGGTCCGCGGAAGACGAGCTGCGTCGCGCGCGCGACGACGCCGAGAGCCGCAAGAAGGTCGTGGACATCCTCCACGAGGTGACGGGCGACCTCGCGAGCGACGAGATCTACCACATCCTCGCACGCCGCGTGGCCCGGGCCCTCAACCTGTCGCGATGCTCGGTGATCCTCGCCAAGCCCGGCGACAAGGTCGGCATCGTCGCCACCGCGTTCGACGACCCGGCACTCCGGCACTTCGAGATCCACCTCGACCGCTATCCCGAGATCAGCAAGGCGCTCGAGACGGGGAAGCCGGTGCTCGTCGAGGACCTGCAGAGCAGCGACCTGCACAAGAACATCCGGCTGGAGTGGAAGGCGCGCGGAACGAAGGTGCCGATCCGCTCCGTGATCGTGCTGCCGTTCTCGCTTGGCGAGGAGCAGGCGGGCGTGTTCTTCCTGCGCCGCATGGCCACCGAGCCGGCGCTCAGCGAGGAAGACGTCGAGTTCGGCGACGCGGTGGTGAAGGCGGCCGTCGCGGCGATCGTACGTGCACAGCTGCTCGAGAATACACGCGCGGAGAACACACGGCTCGAGGTGCTGGCGCACACCGATCCGCTGACGCAGGTATTGAATCGGCGCGCGCTGACGGTGCGCCTCGTGTCCGAGATGGATCGCTCGCGCCGCTACGACGCCATGCTGTCGATGCTGATGGTGGACGTGGATCACTTCAAGAAGATCAACGACACGCACGGCCACCTCGTGGGCGACGACGTGCTGCGCGAACTGGCCCACCTGCTGCAGGAATCGGTGCGAAGCGTGGACTTCGTGGCCCGCTACGGCGGCGAGGAGTTCGTGGTCGTGCTCCCCGAAACGCAGCTGGTCGGCGCCGTGAAATTCGCCGAGCGCATGCGCGAGCGCATCGCCGGCACCCCGTTCGTCCGCGAGCACGGCGGCGTGCGCATCACGGCGAGCATCGGCGTCGCGAGTTATCCTAAGGGCGACGTGCATACCGTGGACGACCTGTTCGCACGCGCCGACGAGGCGCTCTACCGCGCCAAGGCCGACGGACGCAACCGGGTTTGCCAGTGAGTTCTCGATGAGCATGCGTTGCCCGACGTGCGGCACGATCTACGCCGACGACGCGAAGTTCTGCACCAAGGACGGTGGCCGGCTGCTTCCCCACGGCTCGGGGTCGGTGCCCGTGACGCCGCCGCCCGGCCCGCGCTCCACTACGCCGCGACTCAACGAGGCGCAGGGGGCAGGCAAGCCGGCGCTCAATCACTCGAACATGGCCGGCCAGGTGCTCGACGGCCGCTACGCCATCGTCAAGAAGGTCGGCGAGGGCGGCATGTCGTTCGTCTACCTCGCGCACGACGTCAGCACCAACGAACGGTACGCGATCAAGATCCTCTCGCCGGCGCTCTCCAAGGACGAGAATTCGATGGCGCGGCTCCGCCGCGAAGCATCGCTCGGCATCCGGCTCGTCCATCCGAACGTGTGCAACATCGTCCGCCTCGGCGAAACCGAGGACGGCCTGGTGTACGTCGTGATGCCGTACGTGGAAGGCGAAATTCTGGCTGATCGCAACCACCGCATGGGCGTCATTCCGCTCCAGCAGACGGTCGAGTTCGTGGCGCAGATGTGCGAAGGGCTGAACGTGGCGCACGAGCTCAAGATCGTGCACCGCGACCTGAAGCCCGAGAACGTGATGGTGTGCAAGCGCGCCGACGGCACCGAATACGTCGTGGTGATGGACTTCGGGCTCGCGAAGGAGCGCAAGGCCGGCGGTGAACTCGAGAAGCTCACGGCGACGGGCATCATCCTCGGCACCCCGGAGTTCATGAGCCCCGAGCAGCTGCGCGGCAAGCCGCTCGACGCCCGCACGGACATCTACTCGCTCACCCTGATGATGTACGAGATGCTCACGGGGAAGCTGCCATTCGAGGGGCGAACGCAGCAGGAGATGATGATCTCCCGGCTCCGGAACGATCCCATTCCACTCCGGCAACGACGCCCGGGAATGGACTTTCCCGAGGCCATCGAGAAGGTCCTGCTCAAGGGCATGGCGCGCAACGCGGACGACCGGTACGCGACCACCCTCGAGTTTGCGGCGGCCATCAAGGAGGCCGCGGCAGGCGGCGGCGCAGGAAACGGCGGCGGCATGCTGGGGCGGATTCTCGGGCGCTGAGCCGGGTTCCTGGTGCGCGGAACGGAAACCACGCGCGCCTGGGTATAGTGAGGTGACACTTGCTCCGAGCGACCATGACTCCGCGCCTCCTCGCCGTCTCGTTTGCCGCCACGCTCGCCTGCGGCAGCGCACGCACTGAAGACCAGGCCGCGGGGCCGGTCACCGGGCCGGTCGCGTCCATCGACTCGCTCCGCGTCCCTGCCGGCCTCGCCGTGACCCAGTTTGCCAGGGTTGCAGGCGCTCGCGTACTCAGTGTCGGGCCCGACGGCGCGCTCTACGTGACCCAGACGGCGCAGAACCAGGTCGTCCGCGTGGTGGACGCGAACAATGACGGAGTCGGCGAGACGCAAACCGTGCTGGTCGGCGGCCTCGACCGGCCGCACGGGCTCGCGTGGCGCGGCGACTGGCTGTACATCGCCACGACCCGCGCCGTGGTCCGCGTGCGCGTCCAGGCTGGGCAGGCCGTGGGCTCGCCGCAACAGCTGGTGACGTACAGCGCCGGCGGCGGGCATTTCACGCGCAGCATCGTGATCGCCCCGGACAGCGCGATGTACGTGTCGATCGGCTCCTCGTGCAACATCTGTGTCGAGTCCGCGCCGGACCGCGCGGCCGTGATGCGGTACGACCTCGAGGGTGGCAACGGGCGCCGGTACGCCAGCGGGCTGCGCAACGCCGTGGGCATGGCCGTGCATCC
>CAZLAU010000159.1:0-5544 GCA_964557615.1 uncultured Gemmatimonas sp. | reverse complement strand
CGGCGATTGCCGGCACCTGGCTGTACGGCCGGCTCCGCCCGAAGCTCCCGCACTAAGGACGACCTCCGGACGCACGGCGTTCGTGAGCGAAAACTACCCGGGCATTCGTGGTTCGCTGGTAGTCGAACGAAAGCGCGCCGCGCCCTACTTCTGCCCCGCCATCAGCGCCTGGATCTGCTTCACCGCGAGATTGACCTTGAGGTCGAAGATGATCTTGCCGAGCTCCGGCGAAGCAAGGCGCGCATCGCCGTTGATTCCGTTGTTGACCCGCGGCCGCGCCGCGAGCGCCGAATCGACCGGCTGGTCAGGGCAGGCCACATAGTTGCCCACGGCCGTCGGGAGGAGTTCCATGCGCACCCAGCCTTTGTCCTGCCCGAGGTAGACCATGTTCGCCGTGTCGTTGAGTCCGGCGTGCGAGGCGCAGGGGAGGCCGCGCTGGACCAGGATCTTGGCGAACTCGGTGCGGGCGAGGTAATACGCGTCGGGGATGTGGTAGACGTGCTTTCCTTCGGGCGAGTACTTGGCGTCGAGCTCCTTCGCGGCTTCGCCGAGCTGCGCCTGACCGCTGCCGTTGTCAGCGATGATCGCGACCGTGGTGAATCCCTGACGCAGGAGGTTCTCGGCGATCTCCGTGTTGATCTGCTTGTACAGTGCTGCGGAAATGCCGATCGAGCCCGGCATCTCGGCGCTCACGCCCGTGGGTGAAAAGGCAAGGATCGGCGCGACAAGCGCGTTGCCAAGCTTGAGGGCGACCGCCTTTGCCATCTCGCGCGCCATCAGGGTGTGGCCGCCATTCACGTTCTGCGGCCCGCGCTGCTCGGTGCCGCCGTTGTACACGATGGCGGTCGTCTTGCCCATCTCGCGAATTGCGCGCTTCACCTCGGGCCAGGTCATCATTTCCATCTCGACCAGGTCGCGCGTCCGCGCGAGGGCCTCACCTGTCGCCGGGATCGGCGGGCCGCCGCGCCCGCGACCGCCACGACCGCCGCGACCCGCGGTGCTGTCCTGCGCGAGCACGTCGCCGGCCGCGACGGCGGTCAATGCGAGCCCGGCCATCAGCATCCTGGACTTCATGTGGTTCTCCGCATCAGGTGTGCATTCGAGACTACGGGATCGGCTTCTTTTCCGGTTTCGGATTCTTGACGTAGATGTCGAACCACGCGAGCCACCGGGCCCAGATGTCGAGGTCGGTGGTGTACGTCGCGTCGCTGTGATCCTCGTACGGATACAGGTACATCGACGCGTCCTTTCCGAGGCCCTGCAGCGCGGCCATCATCCGCTGCGAACTGATGACGGTCGTGCCCGTGTTCTGGTCCTCGAGCGCGTGGTACATCAATACCGGCGTGACGATCTTGTCGGCGCGGAAGAACGCCGACATGTCCACGTAGGTGTCCTGCGCCTCGTAGAAGGTCCGGCGCTCGCTCTGGAAGCCGAATGGCGTGAGCGTCCGGTTGTACATGCCGTCACCCGCGATGGCCCCCTTGAACCACGGCACCAGCGAGATCGCGTTCATCGTGCTGAACGCGCCGTAGCTGTGCCCGCCAATGCCCATCCGGTCACGGTCCACGAAGCCCATCTCGACCACGGCATCGAGCACCGCGTCGAGGTTCTCGCGCAGGTCCCGCGTGTAGTTGTCGTTCATCCGGCCCGTGTCTCCCCAGATCGGGATGTCGGGCTCGATCAGCGCGTAGCCCTGCGACACCCAGAGCTTCGTGGACGACGCCGGACGCAGCGACGGCACTTCGGGGAATTGGTTGATGTTGGTGTTGAAGCGCGAGCGGTCGTAGTCGGCCTGCGACGTGTATTCGCGCGGATAAAACCAGATGATGCCCGGGAGTCGCGTGCCCGGCTGCCAGTCTTTGGGCAGCGTCACGTCGACCCACATCTTGTATCCGTCGCGCGGCCGGGTGACCTGAAACCGCTTCACCTGGGCGCCGGTCACGTGGGGCCCCACATCCACATTGCTCGTGAGCTTGCGCGCGCCGGCCGGGCTGCGGAGCCACGCATCCGTGATCGTAGTCGGCGACTCGTGCGTGTAGAGGTACTGCGAGAAATCGCGGTCCAGCGTCGCGACGAACTGGTCGTAGCCGTCGGCCGGGCTGTCGAAGATGCGGGTTCGCTGGCCAGTCTCGAAGTTCAGCTTGTCCACCCAGGGGCGCGGGCCCTGCGTGTGCCAATTCGCGCCGGGCGTGCGGGTGCCCGACACGGCCACGGTCTTCCCGTCGGTGCCAACGATCACGGCAGTGTGACCCGAGGGCGTCCGCCGCGTGAGGATCGCGCCGCCGAGCGCCGTCGAGTCGCCAGAGCCGGCGGCGCCGCCGCCGAATCCGCCACCGCCGCCACGACCGCCAAAGCCTCCACCGCCGGACAACGTGATGCCGCGACCGAGGCTGAAGCGCGTGGATGGATCCGCGGTGCGCATTGCGTACACGGTGCCACTGTCCGCCACGAACATCGTCGTGCCGTCCTCGCTGTACGCGACCGTTCCCATCTGTGGCCCGCCCTCGTACACGAGCTTGGTGTCGCCGGGGCCGAAGGGCGGCAGCCAGTTCACGTATCGCACGCTGGTTGCCGCCGGCGCTCCGCCGCGCCCGCCCGCGGCACCGCGCCCGCCAACCGCCGCCGCTCCGCCGCCGCGCCCGCCCCGGCCGTTGGCGGCGAACACCGACTGGACGTACACCAGCCCGGGTCCTGCGGGATTCCAAGTGATGTTCCGCTTGCTCGTGTCGCCCGGGGCGGCACCGCCGGCCCCGCCCGGGCCGCCGCCCCGACCACCCTCGCGCAGCGGCGTACTCTCGAGCGTTGCCACCGTCTTGCCGCTTGCATCCCACAACTCGCGCACCGTCCCGAACGAGTTCATCGGCACCAGGTACGAAAACGGCTCGGTCATTTGGGTGACCGTGAAGTACTGGGCGTCCGGCGATGCCTCGACCGACCGGATCATCCGCGGATCACCGATGGCCTTCGCGGTTCTCGACTTGAGGTCGATCAGGGCAAGCTGGCCCGTCGTGTAGTACTTGAGCTGCGCCTTGTCGTGCGGATCCTGCAACAGCGTGTTGTGCACCGGCTGCGGCAGAGCCCGCGCGTTCGTCAGCCGCACGATGGGACCGTCCTCGATGCCCCCGGGTCCGTGCGTCGGCGCGGCACCACGGCCTGCCGGCACCAGCACCGCCACCAGCGACTTGCCGTCCGCGGTGAACGCGACGCTCGTCGCCAGCGTGGCCAGCAACGGCGTCCGCGACGCCTGCACCGACTTGCCCGTCGCGGCGTCGGCGACGTACGCGTACGACGCCGCCGCGAAGTTCGCGATGTACGCCACCTGCGACCCATCCGGCGACCAGGCTGGCGCCGAAATCGTCGCGCCCTTGGGCGCGTCGATCACGCGCGTCGCGCCGGTGACGGGATTCACGAGCGTAAGCGCGATTGTCGTGCTGGTGGTCAGCGACCGAGCGCGGTGCGCCATCGTGTCCACCTGCAATCCTGCCAGGTAGATGTGCCCCTTGCCGTACGCCTGGAGGTCGCCGCGCGTCGGCCCGGTCGTGCGAATGAACCACTGGCGGTCCGGGCTCTGATTCTCGAACGAGATGTCCACGCGCGGCGCCATGATCATCGCCGTCAGGTCGGCCGGCGGCTTGACGAACGTTTCCGCCCGGAGGATCTCCTGCGGATTCCAGGCGGCGTTCGTGGCTGCCGCGGCGTTCCCCTGCGCGGCAAGCGGCGACGTGAATGCCGCCAACAGCGCGGCGGCGGCGAAGGCAACGAGCGGTCGGCGAACGGTCATCACACGACTCCACGGAGGGGTTCACAGCCGCCGGAACGTCGCCGACGGACCTCCAAGAATACGTCCCGCCCACTGCGAGGCGCGAGGGCGCGACGGTCCCGCCCCCGCCGCGCGCCGCCGCCCCGTCACCTGCTCGTGACCATCTCCCAGCTCCCCGACACCGTGACGGAGACCTTGAGTTCCGGCGCGACCACCGTCGTGGTGGCATCGGCCTGCGCGAAGGCCAAGCCCTCGTTCGCCCGCATCATTGCGTGCAGCACGGGCTGCGCATCCACGTTGACGTCCAGCACGCGCCCAAGCCGAAGCCCCGATGCCTCCGCCACGGCACCGGCCCTCGCGCGCGCCTCGAGCGTGGCACGGCGGATCGCCTCGAGCTGCGCTCCCTCGGTGTTCGTCGCCACGAACTCGACGTTCGAGATCGTCTGCGCACCCTGGACGAGCGCCGTGTCGATCACCCGTCCGACGAGCGTCAGGTCGCGCAGGCGCACGGTGAACGCGTCGTTGGTGACGTACGACGTGTCGCGCATGTCGTTGCGCACCTGAATGGTGGACCGGTTGCCGGCGTGGCCCCAGTACGCGCCCGCACCCCACGTCGGCATCGAGTCGGCGGGCACACCGAGCGCAATGATCGCAGCCCGGATCGCGTTCGCGCGCCGCGCCGCACTCCGCCCGGCGATGGCCGGCGTACGGCCGGACGCCGAGTACTGGATGGTCACGAGCGCGAGATCGGGAGCGACCGTGATCGAGGCCGACCCCGATGCCCGAACGTGACCGGCGGGCAGCGGGCCGGCCGCCAGCGGGCCCACCGCGGGTCCCTGTGCCGCGAGGGGCGGGACGGGCAGGAGCAAGAGAATGCCCGCGAATGCGAGGGAGCGCGCGCCCGAACGCGCGCCGACGACCCCGCCGTGTTGGATGCGGTCAAGCGTGCTGTGCAGCATGAGCAACCTCGTCAGATGCCGGCTCGCGGACGCCGCAGTGCGACCCGCCAAACCGTAGGATTGTCCACCCGTTCACTGGGGAGACGCCGGGGAGCCGAAAACTTGCACATCCGGGCTGGTGACCTGGCGCGACACTGCCCCATATTCACCGACGATGCCCGCGAACCGAGCTTCAGGCATTGGCGAACACGTCCTGAGGTCGTTCTTCGAGAGCCCCGACGCCATGCGCGGCGTGGTGGAACTCGTTGCCGACGACGTCCTTTGCGTCGTCGTGAACGGGGCGACCGCCAAGGCGCTCGGCACGTCGGCGGACGCGCTGGCGGGGAAATTCGCATCGGGGTTCGGCGTTCCGCCGGCCACACTGGCGACGTGGACGCAGCGCTTTGCCGAGGCGCGCGACACCGGCAAGCCGGTGCAATTCGAGTACCGCTCCGAATCAGGCCCGCGGCCTCTGGCCATCCGCGCGGTGGTGCACCACGCCGGGCCCGGCGAGGCGGGCCCCCAGTTCACCTTCACCGCCGAGGACGTCACCGCGCTGGCCACGGCCGAGCACGCGCTGCGCCGCACCGAAGAGTCATATGCAACGCTCATCCGGAACCTCACGGGGACGGTCTACCGGTGTGACCCGACCCGCACGCGACTCGAGTTCATCAGCAGCCGCTGTCACGCGCTGACCGGGTACACGTCGGAAGAACTCATGGCCGGCGGAATCACCTCGTGGAACGCGCTGATCCACCCCGAGGACGCGACGGTCGTGCGGACCCGATTCGCCGCGAACATCGCCGGCCGCCACGAGTGCAACAGTGAGTACCGGATCGTCCATCG
>CAZLAU010000158.1:0-5605 GCA_964557615.1 uncultured Gemmatimonas sp. | reverse complement strand
AGGCGCCGTTGTTACGCCACCGTTACTGGAGGCGCGCAGAATCGAGATGCAGCTGCCGGATGATTCGGGCATGACGTGCGCGCGCAGCAGCGCGAACGTCGCCATCCCTGCCGGAGTCGACCGCCATGCATCGTATCATTGCCCGTTCCCTGACCGCCATTTGCGTCATCGCGCTCGCCGTTCAGGCCCAACCCCGGCAGGCTGAGCCGAGCGCCGTCGGGCGCATCGTGGGGCGCGTCGTGGACGCCGCGACCGGTCAGGGCATCTCCGAAGCGGCCATCGCCGTCGTGGGCAGTGCGGCCGGTGTCGCATCGGGGCTCGAAGGACGATTCGTGCTGCGCGACGTGCCGGCAGGTTTGGCCACGCTCCAGATCCGGCGGATCGGATACCAGCCCAAGACGGTCACCGGCGTCGTCGTCGAAGCGGGCCGGGCCGTTGAGCAGGATGTGGCGCTCACAAGCGCCGCGGTGACGCTGACCGCGAGCGTCGTGACGGCCCGCGTCGAACGCGGCAGCGTCGCCGAAGCGCTCGACGCGCAGAAGGTGAGCCTCAACGTCGTGAACTCCGTGACCGCGGAGCAGATCTCGCGCGGACCCGACAGCGACGCGGCACAGACGATCCGCCGCGTGAGCGGCGTCACCGTGCAGGACGGCAAGTACGTATTCGTGCGCGGACTGGGCGACCGGTACACCACGAGCCAGCTGAACGGGGCGCGCGTGCCGAGTCCGGAGCCCGAAAAGCGCGTTGTGCCGCTCGACATGTTCCCGGCGGGGCTGCTCCAGTCGATCACGACGACGAAGACGTTCACACCGGACCAGCAGGGCGACTTCTCCGGCGCGACCGTCGACATCAAGACGCGCGAGTATCCGGTCCGGCGTACGTTCAGCGTCGCGTTCTCGGGCGGGTACGCGGGTGGCGCCACTGGCGCGCGCGTCCCGGTGGCGTTGACCAGCGGCGGTGAGCGCTTCGCATTGGTGAACCGTGCCCGCCAGCTGCCCCGGATGCTCGGCGAGCTTGGGAACTTCCAGGGCCTCACGCTGACGCCCGGCGACAAGAATCTGCTGATCAACCAGTTGCGAAACGCGTGGACCCCGACGAGCCGGATCGCCTCGCCCAACGCGTCGGGCTCGCTGTCGTTCGGGGGCAGTGATCCCCTGCTCTTCGGCCACACCGTCGGATACCTCGCCTCCGCCACTTATTCGTCCTCGACCGACCTGAAGGAGAACCAGGTGCGCGCCCTGGCGGATCGCGGCAACACGCCGGGCGAAACGCGCGAGATCGACCGCTTCACCGGCACGACGGCCACGCAGGACGTGCTCTGGGGTGGCCTGGTCAACCTGAGCACGATGATCGGTTCGGGCTCGCGCCTCACCGCGAACGGGATGTACAACCGGACGGCGGACAATGTCGCCCGCACCGAGACCGGGTCGTTCGAGAATGAGGGCATTCGCGCGCGAATCACCCGGATGCAGTACGTCCAGCGGGCGGTACGCTCGCTGCAGCTTGCGGGTGACCACCAACTCGGCGTCCGGCACCAGCTCGACTGGGCGGCGACCGCAAGCGGCGTTTCGCGCGACGAGCCCGACCGCTCGGAGTTCGTCCAGGCCATCGAGCGGGACGCACCGGGTGGACCCGACGTGCTGCGCTGGCTCAACTCGGGCAACGGCGGCGCCAACCGCACGTTCTCGACGCTCCGCGAGACCAGCGGCGAAGGACGTGCGAACTACCGGTGGTCAGTGACCGGGTTCGGCCGCGAGCACACGTTCCGGGCCGGCGCACTCGTACGGGCGACGCACCGCGATGCCGCGACAAATGCGTACGCCATCAGCGCGCCGGGGCTGAGCAATGCCGAGCGTCAGCTTCCGGCCGAGTTGCTGTTCGACGGCCGCTACACGGCCGCCGGCCAGTCCGTGCTCGACATCGCGCCGCTCGCACAAGGCGGATCATACCGTGCCACCGACCGGCTCACCGCGGGATACGGGATGGCCGAGATTGCGCTCACCCCGTCGGTGCGCATCCTCGGCGGCGCTCGCTACGAACGCGACGACCTGCGGCTCGACGCCGCGTCGACGCTTGGCTCGCCCGTCCGAGTCGCCAAGGAATGGAGCGACGTGCTGCCGTCGCTCGGCGTGAACGTGCGCCTGACGCCAAGCCAGCAGGTGCGGATTTCGGCCTCGCGCACGGTCGCCCGCCCCGAGTACCGAGAGCTGTCGCCAATCACCAGCCGCGACGTCCTCAACGGCGACGACACGCAGGGCAACGAAGGCCTGGCAATGACCCGGATCGTCAACGCCGACGTACGCTGGGAGTTCTACCCGACCAGCGGCGAAGTGCTGAGCGTGGCGCTGTTTGCCAAACGCTTCGACCAGCCGATCGAGCGCGTATACCGCGCAGCCGGGTCTGGAACGCGCGTGGTGTTCTTCACCAATGCGGCGAGCGCCGACAACGTCGGGCTCGAGGTGGAGGCGCGGCAGAACCTGGACATCGTGGCCCGAGCCCTCGACCCGTTCAGCCTGTTCGCCAACGTCACCGTGATGCACAGCGAGATCCGGCTCGGCGAGGACACCAAGGCGAGCGCGACGAATCGCACGCGGCGAATGGTCGGCCAGGCGCCGTACGTGATCAATACGGGTCTGACGTACACGTCGCGTTCGGCGGCAACGACGGCGACGGTTCTCTTCAACCGCGTGGGAAGCCGGATCGACGCGGCCGGCGACAGTCCGCTCCCGGACGTCATCGAGGAATCGCGAAACGTCCTGGACTTGTCGCTCCGCGTTCCGCTCGGCGGGGCGTGGTCGGGACGATTCGATGCCCGCAACGTGCTCGACGCGCCCTACCGCACCACTCAGGGCACCGTCACGCGCGAGGAGTTCCGCGCCGGTCGCACGGTGCAGGTCGGCGTGGCGTTCCGGCCGTGATCGGCGTCGCGTTCCGCCCGTGAACCGGATGTGCCGTGACCGAGCCGTGACGCATTGAACACCGAAGCGATGTACGCGCACGGCTCATTGGAGAGGTACGGGAGCGGCCGCAGGCGCCGCGCCGCAGATCTTCGACCCTTCAGCACACGAGGCACACGCATGGCAGGTTTTCGCACCCACGCCGCACGGCTGATCATCGGATCGCTGTTCCTCTCGGCGTGTTCGTCAGACGACGCCACCGCACCCGCACCGACCCCGGTGATCGGCGCCACCGCCCAGGCCCTTGGATCATCCGCCGCGCGGATCACATTCACGGCGCGTTCCGGCGATTCGCGATATGACATCGAGCGCGCCGAGGGCACCACCGGCGGGTTCACCCTGAGGAGTTCGCTCACGCCGGGCGCCGCCGGATCCAGCGTGGTGTTCAGCGACAGCGGGCTCAAGGTCCTGACACTGTACCGGTACCGGATCATCGCGTACGCCGGAAGCGCGCCGTCCACGCCGTCTGCCGAGATCCAGGTCACGACGCTCGCGTTCGGCAGCGCGTCTGCAACGATCGCAACCGACATCACGACGAGCCGCACCCTATTTGCCGACACCACGTACACGCTGGTCGGGTTCGTGCACGTCGCCAACGGCGCGACGCTGACGATCCAGCCCGGCACGACGATCAAGGGCGACTTCAACACGCTCGGCTCGTCGCTGTTCGTGCTCCGCGGCGCGAAGATCGAAGCCGTCGGCACCGCGGACGCACCGATCGTGTTCACGTCGTCCCGCGCGCCGGGGCAGCGGCAGCCCGGCGACTGGGGCGGACTCGTCATCGTCGGCAATGCGCCGATCAGCCGGTCGGGATCGGTCGAGATCGAGGGCTCGGGCACCGACGGTACCGCCGTGTCCGGCGGGAAGAACTATCAGGTGTTGTATTCGGGCGGCACGACGCCCACCGACAACTCGGGGACGCTTCGCTACGTGCGCGTGGAGTTCGCCGGGTTCGCGCCGTCGCTGAACAACGAACTGAACTCGTTCACGTTCGCCGCAGTCGGCTCGGGAACCCAGGCATCGTACCTGCAGTCGAACGCAGGGCTTGATGACGCATTCGAGTTCTTCGGCGGCGGCTTCGACGCCACCCACCTCGTCGCGTATGAGACTGGCGACGACATGTTCGACATGTCCGAAGGGTTCAACGGCCGCCTGCAGTACCTGATCGGTTACAACTCCGTGCAGATCACACCGCGCACCGGCGCCGGTTCGTTCGCCAGCGACCTGCAGGGGATCGAGAACGACGGGTGCAACGGCAGCGGCTGCGACAACGGGTTCAACACGACCCCGTACACCGCGCCGCTCGTCGCCAACTTCACGCTCGTCGGGTGTGGCGACGTCTCCTGTGTCGGTTCCTCCGGCGGGTACGGGATGATGCTTCGGCGCGGAACGGCCGGGTTCTATGTGAACGGGGTCATCGCCCGCTTCCCGCGTGCCGGCATCTCCGTGCGGGACGCCGAGACGTTTGCGCGAGCCGGTGCATCCGCATCGCCCGACCTCGCGACGGCCGACCTCGCCGTCCGGAACGTCCACCTCTCGGACGTGTCGGGCGCGATGTTCCAGGCCGGCGGCGGTTCGACGGTACAAAACGCGTTCGACCTTGGAGCCAACGCGCTCTCGACCGGCACGACACCGGCCGCGAGCTTGTTCACCGCCCTGCCCGCGGTCGGCGTCGCGCCGACCGGGCCCGCCGCGTTCGACTGGACGCCCGTGGCCGGTTCGGCTATTGCCACCGGTGGGGCGGCGACGTTCGCCGGCAAGATGGCGGCAAAGGCCGGCACCGTGGTCAGCGGCACTGCGTATCTCGGCGCCGCGGCACCCGGGGGCGTGAAGTGGTGGACTGGATGGACAACGTACGCGCGAAACTGAACGTCATCGCCGGCGACGCCGGGGTGCATACCGGCCGGCGGCGCTTCGGCGCCGCCGGCCGCGCCGCAGTGCGGTTCGCATTGCTCAGTGCCACCCTGGGCGCGGCGTGTGACGCCGACGCACGCGCGCAGATGGCGGCCGCGACGGCGGACGCAGCACGCGCGCGCGCGGATTCGGCAAACCGGTCGCGCCCCGGCTACGTGATCGACTCGATCCTTCCTCCGGCAATCGAGCTCGAGCGGTTCAGGACCGCCGTCGGAGGGTTGCCCGTCACCGCACTCGGCGGTGGCGCCGCGTCGCGCGACGCACTGGTGCGCGGCGCATTCGCCGCGCTGCTTCGCGGAGACACGGCGGCCCTCAGCGCCATGACGCTGAGCGCGCGTGAGTTCGCCGATCTCGTGTACCCCGAGTCGCGCTATGCCCGCGTTCCCTACCGGCAGGCGCCGGCGCTGATGTGGATGATGATGCAGGGTCCGAGCGGCACGGGTCGTACCCGAGCCGTAGCGAGGATCGCGGGCCTGGATCTCCGGCTCATCGGCCACTCGTGCACTCGGCCTCCCGAGCGCGAGGGGGGCAGCATCGTGTGGAACGGGTGCACGGTGCAGATCGCCGACCGGACGGGCCGCGTCGAATCGCACCAGTTGTTCGGAGCGGTGATCGAGCGCGCGGGGCGGTTCAAGGTGGTGAGCTGGGCGGGGGAGTTCTAGCGCCGGGCTTCCAATGACGGGCTGGCCCGCTACGATTCAGGACGTGACCGCAACGGGACTGCGCATCGCCTC
>CAZLAU010000157.1:0-5620 GCA_964557615.1 uncultured Gemmatimonas sp. | reverse complement strand
CACCCATGGCTCAGGCCAACCCGACCCAGGCGATCGCGAACATCTATCGCACGCCGGAGCTCTGGGAAAAAATCGTCTTCACCTTCATCTGCCTCGCGGTATACCGGCTCGGCTCGTTCGTGGCCGTGCCCGGCGTCAACGTGCAGGCGATGGTGGATTTCTTCCAGAGCCAGCAGGGCGGCGGGCTCCTGGGCTTGTACGACCTGTTCGTGGGCGGGAACCTGTCGCGCTCGACGGTGTTCGCGCTCGGCATCATGCCGTACATCTCGGCCAGCATCTTCGCGCAGATCGCGGCGGCGGTGATTCCGCAGGTCGAGAAGATGCAGAAGGACGAGGAAGGCCGGAAGAAGATCACCCAGTACACGCGCTATGCCACGGTCGGCCTGGCGATGGTGCAGGCGTGGGGCTTCGCGCTGTTCACCGAGAGCGTGCAGGGCGCAGTCGCGTCGCCGGGCTTCGGCTTCAAGATGGAGATGGCGATCTTCCTGACCACCGGCGCGGTGTTCGTGATGTGGCTCGGCGAGCAGATCACGGAGCGCGGGCTCGGCAACGGCGCCTCGCTGATGATCTTCTTCTCGATCGTGCAGGGCTTCGTGCCGTCCATCTGGAGCACGCTGCAGCTCGTGGCGAGCCAGGGCGTGAGCATCATCGCCGTGCTGGGGCTCGTGGCGCTGATGGCGGCGGTGATCGCCGGGATCGTGCTCATCACGATCGCCGCGCGGCGCATCGCGATCCAGATTCCGCAGCGCACGATGGGGCGCGGCCGCATGCGCGAGGCGGCCAAGAACTTCATCCCGCTGCGGATCAACGCCGCCGGCGTGATGCCGATCATCTTCGCGCAGTCGCTGATCGTCGTCCCGGGCGCACTCGCCACGTTCAGCGGCAACCAGCGGTTGACGGATTTCTCGGACCTCTTCCAGCCGGGCACGCCGCTGTACTTCATCCTGTCGGCGGTGCTGATCATCGCGTTCACCTATTTCTACACGGCGATCGTGTTCAACCCGGTGGACCTCGCCGAGAACCTGAAGAAGCAGGGTGGGTTCATTCCCGGCGTGAAGCCAGGCGCCAAGACGGCCGAGTACATCGACCACGTCGTGAGCCGCATCACGCTGCCGGGCGCCATCTTCCTGACCGTGATCGCGCTGCTGCCGATCTGGATCGCCGATTTCGTGAACGTGACCTTCCAGTTTGGCGGCACGTCGCTGCTGATCGTGGTCGGCGTCGCGCTGGATACGCTGGCGCAGATGAACCAGCACCTGCTGCTGCGCAAGTACGACACGTTCATGAAGAAGGGACGGGTGCGGTTCCGCGGCCGGCAGGGCTTCTAGCACGGCGTTGCAGTGATTGTCGTCCTGCTGGGGCCACCGGGCTGCGGAAAGGGAACGCAGGGTGAGCGGCTCGCGGCAGCGCTGAATGTCCCGAAGATCTCGACTGGCGACGTGATCCGCGCCGCCATGAAGGCCGGCACGCCGGTTGGACTCAGGGCCAAGTCGTACTACGATCGCGGCGACCTCGTACCCGACGACGTGATCCTCGACATCATTCGCGAGGCCCTGGCGGCTCCCGAGCAGGCTCGCGGCGCGGTCCTCGACGGCGTGGTGCGGACCACGGCCCAGGCGGAGGGACTCGCCAAGGTGCTGGGTACCATCGGCAAGGCCCTCGATCTCGTCCTGCTGTTCGAGATCGCCGACGAGGAGCTCGTCGGACGGCTCTCCGCCCGGACCGTTTGCGAGGCCTGCCAATCGCCGTTCATGGGCCGTGAGGTCGGGCAGCTGCACGCGGAATGCCTCAAGGATCCGAAGGGGCATCTCGTGCGGCGGAAGGATGACGAGCCGGACGCCATCCGCAACCGGCTCAAGGTCTATCACGCGCAGACGGCGCCGGTGGTGGAGTGGTACCGCGCGCACGGCGGGCCGCTCAAGGCGATAGACGCGCTCGGCACCGTGGATGCCGTAGGCGCGCGTGTGCGCGCCGCGGCCGGGATCGCCTGATGGTCCAGCTCAAGTCACCCCGCGAGATCGAGACGATGGCCGCCGGCGGCCGCATCCTCGCGGCGACCCACGCCCTCATGCAGAAGTCGGTGCGGCCGGGCGTGTCCACCGCCGATCTCGACCGGATCGCCGAGGAATTCATCAGGTCGCACGAAGGCGCGACGCCCAGTTTCAAGGGGCTGTACGGGTTTCCCGCGAGCATCTGCGCGAGCGTGAACGAGGAGATCGTCCACGGCATTCCGTCGCCGCGCCGGGTTCTGCGCGAGGGCGACATCGTCTCGGTGGACATCGGCGTGTACTACGGCGGCATGCACACCGATTCCGCGCGTACGTATGCGGTGGGGGCGATCGACGACCAAACGCGCCGGCTTCTGGAAGTGACCGAGGAGTCGCTCGAGGCCGGCATCGCCCAGGCGCGGGCCGGCAACCACGTGGGCGACATCGGCGCCGCGATCGAGGCACGGGTCAAGCGTGGCGGGTTCGTCGTCGTGCGCGACCTCGTGGGCCACGGCGTGGGGCAGTCGATGCACGAGGAGCCGCAGGTGCCGAACCACGGCAAGCCGAAGCGTGGTGCGCGGCTCAACGCGGGCCTCACAATCGCCATCGAGCCAATGGTCAACGCCGGCAGCGCCGAGACCCGGACGCTTCCTGACCGCTGGACAGTCGTCACGATTGACGGTTCGAGGAGCGCGCACTTCGAGCATACGGTGGCCGTGACGGAAAACGGGCCGCGCGTCCTGACGCGCCTGCCCGAGGGCGAAGCCTAGCCCACTCCGGTCGCGGGCTTGGCCCGCGATCGGCCCGCGATCGACCTGCCGGGACTCAGCCGAGCTGCCGCTCGACCGCTGCCGTGGCCAGCGCCGCCGCCGCCGTGGCCGCGGCCACGAGCGAGGCGGCTTCGGCCGCGAGCGGGGCGCCGGCCGCCTTGTCCGGCATCGAGCTCACGTTGATGCGCACGTTGTACGCGGCGCCGCGGCACGCCGCCTCGGCCAGAAGCGCCGCGACTCCCGCGTCGCTGGCCGCATTGGCATTCCCCTTGTCGGCGCAGGTGGCGGCCAGCGCCGCGACCTCGGCGCATGCGCGGGCGGTCTCGAGGGGCACCTCAGCGGCCTTCATCAGGGCGGCCTGTATGGCCGCGTCGCGTTCCCCCAGCTCGGCCGGCGTGGTCTTTGGCAGTTTGTATGCGGCTCCCACCACCGTGTAGGCATCGGCGTCGGCCTGAACGAGCGTGGAGAGTTCGGCGCGGAGCCGCGCGGCCGTGGTTCCCAACTTCCGCATGTCGGCATCGACGGCAGCGTATTTCTTGCGTCCGACGGTAAGCCCTGCGACCATTTCGGCGAGCGCGCTTCCGAGCGCGCCGACGTGGGCGGCGACGCTTCCGCCGCCCGGCACAGGTGCGCTCGACGCCACCGCCGAGACGAATCCCGACACGGTTTCGCCGGCCAAGGCCTCTCGCACCTTGTGTTCGAGCACCAGCGCGTTGGTGAACCCGCGAAGCTGGATGTGGTGCGCGGCGGCGTCGAACAGGGCGCGTTCAGGTACCAACCCGACGATCTCGCTCCACGTGGGGCTGACCCCGCGTGCCTCGGCTTCGCGCCTGACTTCTTCGTAGGCGCGCCAGATGGGTGTGGTGTCGGTGTCGGTCAGGTTCATCGACACTTGTGCCTGGCCGTCCACCTCGAGTCCGAGTCCCTTCACGCACGGGAGTCCGCCGCCCGACGCACGCACCTTCTTGGCCACTTCCTTCGCCACGGGGACGTTCTCGGCGGGGCCGAGATACACATTGTATGCGACGAGAAACGGGCGAGCGCCGATCACCGTCGCGCCTGCCGTCGGGTGCACGTGATTCGGGCCGAAGTCCGGAACGCGATCCGGGTTGGTCCCGATCTCTTCGCGGGCTTTCTCGAACTCGCCGCGCCGGATGTCGGCGAGGTTCACCCGGTCGGGGCGGGCAGCGGCCTTTTCATAGAGAAAGACCGGAATCTGCAGCTCGGTGCCCACTCGTTCGCCCAGGCGGCGCGCAAGGCCCACGCAATCGTCCATCGAGGCGCCGGCGAGCGGGATGAACGGGCACACGTCGGTGGCGCCGATGCGCGGGTGTTCGCCGGAATGGGTTGTGAGGTCGATCAGGTCACGGGCCTTGGCGATGCCGCGGAACGCGGCTTCGACGGCGGCTTCGACCGGGGCGACAAAGGTGACGACCGTGCGATTGTGCGACGCGTCCGACGACACGTCCAGCAGGGCAACGCCATCAACGGCGGCAATGGCGCCGGTGATCGCCTCGATCACTTCAGGACGGCGGCCTTCGGAGAAATTCGGAACGCATTCGACGAGCGCGGACACGCGAGACTCCAGGTTATCGGTATTGTGCTGCACGGCACATGTTCAGTCGCCGAGTTGCGCGATCAACCAGGCGTGCAGCGGCGGGTTGCCGGCCACGACGCTGGTATGTGCGACCGGGCAATCCGAGCCGGCAAGGTCGGTGACCAGTCCGCCCGCCTCCCGGACGAGCACGAGGCCGGCTGCAATATCCCACGGTGCGAGCATGGTTTCCCAGAACGCCTCGAAGCGGCCTGCCGCCACGGCGGCCAGGTCGAGGGCCGCCGCTCCGGCGCGGCGGACGCCGGCGGCCCCGCGCATGACGCGCTCGAGGCGTCGGGCGTACGGCTCCACGTCATCCATCCGGCTGAAGGGAAACCCGGTGCCGATCAGGGCGCGTCGAGGGTCGTCAATCGGCGAGACGGTGATGCGATTGCCGTTCACGAATGCGCCGCCGCCGGCCGACGCGGTGAATGTCTCGTCGAGGGCAACGTCGACGATCACCCCGGCAACGGGCGTGCCATCAACAACCACCCCGACGGAGACGGCGTACTCCGGGTACCCGTGCAGGAAGTTGGTAGTGCCGTCGAGCGGGTCGACGACGAACACGACGCCCGATGCAGCCGCTGCGGCGTGGGAACCGCTTTCCTCGGCGAGGATGGCGGCGTGTGGCGCCAGGCGGCGAATGACGGCGAGCACGGCGGACTCGGCGGCAATGTCGACTTCGCTGACGAAGTCGGCCGGGTTCTTGGTCTGCCACTCGATGGAGCGCACCCGTGGCGCGGCATCCCGGACAATCGTGGCGCCGGCGGCGGCGGCCGCCTTCGCGACGTCCAGGAGGGCTGCGGGGGTCGTGCCGGGCGCCGCGGCAGCCGGTGCAGTGTTTGTTCGGCCTGTCATCGAACCGTAAGTTTAATGAATGTCTCGCATCTTCAGCGGCATCCAGCCGTCCGGCGAACTGCACATCGGCAACTACCTCGGCGCGGTGCAGAACTGGGTCGAGCTGCAGAACCAGTTCGAGTCGTACTTCTGCATCGTGAACTACCACGCCATTACCGTGCCCTACGCGCCGGCGGACCTGCGGACCAGGACGCGCGAAATGGCGATCGGGCTGCTGGCGTCGGGGATCGATCCGCTGAAGTGCGCGCTCTTCATCCAGTCTCAGGTTCCGGAGCACACGGAGCTGGCGTGGATCTTCAACACTCTCACTCCGCTCGGTGAACTCGAGCGCCAGACGCAGTTCAAGGAGAAGTCTGCGCGGCAGGAACAGGTGATGGCCGGCATCCTCAACTACCCCGTGCTGCAGGCCG
>CAZLAU010000156.1:0-5750 GCA_964557615.1 uncultured Gemmatimonas sp. | reverse complement strand
GCGTACAAGAACCCGAACGTGTACCTCGACGGCTCGGCGTTCCTGATCGGCGACCTTGCCGCGATGCCCGCCGCGCAGGTGGACGAGTACGTCGTGAAGCCGATCGCGTGGATCTTCGGCTTTCTCGAGGATCCGACCAAGCTGATGTTTGCCACGGACTGGCCGCTCACGGAGATCGGGCCGTACGTCGCGGCGTTCAAGCGGGCGATCCCCCGCGAACACTGGCAGGCGGTGTTCCACGACAACGCCGCGCGGGTGTTCAAGTTCCCTGCGAAAGCGCCCTGAACGCGGCGGCCCCCCGTTGCACGCCCGCTGTGCGCCTCAGATTGTCATCGGGCAACTGAAGAAATAGACGATCGTGCTGACGTGATAGGTCGCATTCATCGGCGCCGACCGGAAACAATGGTGGCTCACGTGGTAGCCACGCTCGCCGTGGAGCCGGCACGCCGGATCCTGGGCCCCGCGGCAGAACGAGGCGGCGTAGGCAACGGCGGCATCGTGCAGGCGGCCCGCCTTCCGCTGCTCGATCGCCGCGATGTCGGGTGACGCGCAACCGGCCGGCACCTCCGAAATGTCGTGAGCAATGTAGTGATACGACCCTGAACATTCGGGAAACACGGGATCGGGCGGTGGCGGCGGAGGCGCGCTCGAAGGCGGGGGGTTATCCGGCGTGTATACAACCGGCGGACCGGGCTTGGAGCAGCGAAACAGGTACACGATGCCGGCGTTGAGATACGTCGTGCCCGCGACCGTGAAACAGCTGTGGGTGAAGCTGTGCGCGAGTTCGGTGACCCCCTGGCAATTCTCGGCGGGGTGCCACAAGCAGAACCGCCGCGCCTGATCGCGCGCCCTCGCCAGCAATCCGGCCTCGCGGCTCGTGGCCGTTGACCCGGCATCGTTGCAGTCGCCGAGCCACTCGCTGAGGTCGGTGTACACGATGGGATACGTCAGCCCGCATTCGGGCACGAGCGGCAGCACATCGCCGAGAATCGTCGGGCGGTCGAACGTGGGGCGCCAGTTGTCGTCGGGTGGGGGGCCGTCGCCGGGCCCGGCCGACACGAGAATCGACCTGAGCGGGCGGATGCGCGCCGCGAATCGCGTTGCGCGCACCCGGAGGATCCACAGCGTCAACACGACAGCGACACCGGCCATCCCGGCGATCAGCCACGGCTGCATCATTCGAACCTCCCAGACGCACGACGCCCCTGCGACCGTGGCGTGAGTGGTCGCAGGGGCGCGCGCGGAAGCATTGCCGCGACCGGCTACGGCGTGATGCGCGTCGGCTTGGCCTTGTACTTCAGGTAGAGCCGGTTGTGCCGGTCATCTTCGGGCACCTCACGGCCCTTGATGAAGACCTCGGTCACCTGCGTGCGCAGGTCCATCGGGTCGCCGGTGGTGATGAAGAAGTTGGCGAGCTTGCCCTGCGCAATCGTCCCGACTTCCTTTTCCGCGCCGAGGATCTCGGCGGGCCAGATCGTGAGCGCCTTCAGCGCCCCGTCAATCGGAAGGCCGTATGCGACGGCCAGCGACGCGTGGAACGGAACGTGGCGCGCGTTCGAGCCGCCGCCGGTGGAGAAGGCGAACTTCACGCCTGCTTCATATAGAAGGCCCGGCTGGGCGTAGATCTCGTCGTATGCCATGTCGGCGCTCGGCGCCGACTGGATGGAGCTGAGGATCACCGGCACGTTCTTCTCGGCGAGCATCTTGCGCACGCGCCACGCGCCCTGGCCACCGAGGATCACGACACGAATGCCCCACTTCTCGCCGAACTCGACAGCCGACTTGATGGCGGCTTCGCCGCCGGCGGGGATCATCGCGGGAACAGCCTTGCTGAACAGCATCCGCATCGGCTCGTACACGAGGTCGGACTTGGTCTGGCCGGCCTTGCGTCGCGCGTCGTACTCCTTCGACTCGGTCATGAACTGGTTCAGCTCGGCCATTTGCTCGGCGACGCTCGGGCCCGCCGGGGCACCGAAGCCACCGCGGCCACCGCCCCCACCGCCGCGACCACCGCCGCCGCCGGCGCCGGGCAGGTTGATGACGATGCCGGCCGTGCGGTTGACCGCGAGATCTTCCCACGTCCAGCCCGCCGTGTTGATCAGTGTGGCCTGCCCACTGATCACGCCGCCCGTGGGCGATGTGACGACCGACGTCACGCCGCTCATGCGGGTCACGCCGAGAATCTCACTTTCCACGTTCAGGGCGACGAGCGCCCGCATGTGCGGATTGAACTCGCCGATCTCACTCCGCAGGTTCATCTGCGCGAACCCGCCGATCTCGGTGAGTCCGATGCCGGTGTTGGCGTCAATCATTCCCGGGTAGATGTACTTCCCGCGCGCGTCAATGACCTTGGCGTCGCCCTGGGCGATGTTCGCGCCCACCTGCACGATCCGGTTGTTGCGCACGAGGATGTCGGTGTTCGCCATCCGCGGCCCGCCGGGATTGACGACGGTGCCGCCGCGAATCAGGTAGGTCGTTTCCTCGCCCGGCGACGCCTGCGCCGCCGCACTCGCGGAGCCCAGCGCAATGGCTGCCAGGACTGCGGCGGTGTTTCGCATCGAACCGTTCATCGCCCACCTCCGGGCCCGTCAGCTGCGCGCTTGCGGAGCGTGGTCGCCTCGTTGCGGTCGAACAGCACCTTGCCGTCAACGATCGTGTACTCGACCATCGCCTCGGGCGCGAACGGGTGGTGCGAGAACACGGCGATGTCGCCGTCCTTCCCCGTCTCGATCGAGCCGACGAACCGGTCCACGCCGAGCTGCTTCGCCGGGTTCAGCGTCACCATCTTGAGCGCCTCGTTCACCGGCATGTTGCCGTAGCGCACACCGATGCCCGCCTCCTGGTAGAGGCGGCGGATGCGCTCGTCGGAGTCGGAGTTCACCGAAACGACGACGCCACGCTGCGACATCAGCGCCATGTTGTAGGGAATCGCGTCGTACGCCTCGGCCTTGTACGCCCACATGTCGGCGAAGGTCGACGCCATCGCGCCGTGCGCGGCCATTTCATCGGCCACCTTGTAGCCCTCGAGCACGTGCTGGAACGTGTTCACCTTGAAGCCCATTTCGTCGGCAACGCGGATGAGCATCAGGATCTCGTCGCCGCGATAGCTGTGCGAATGAACCTTGAGGTCACCCTTCAGGATGTCGGAGAGGGCCTCGAGACGCAGGTCGCGCCGCGGCATGATCGCGTTGGGGTTCGTGCGCAGCGCAGCGCGGTAGTCCGCCCACTCCTGGTCGTATTCCTTGGCCAGCGTGAACCAGTAGCGCACGGTGTGGTCCACGCCCATGCGCGACGCCGGGAACCGCTTCTGGTCCAGCGGCGCCGTGGAGCTGGCCCGCGTGACGTTCTCGCCGAGGGCGAACTTCACGATCCGGTAGGCGCCCTTGAAGTACATCGAGTCCACGGGCTGGCCCCATCGCATCTTGATGACGAGCCCCTGCCCGCCGATGGTGTTGGCGCTGCCGTGGAGCAGGAGCGCCGCCGTGACGCCGCCCGCCAGCGACCGGTAGATCACCGGGTCGTCGTTCCGGAGCTGCACGATCACTTCAGGCGTCACCGACTCCGCGCCCTCGTTGATGCCGCCCTCGAGCGCGGCGTGCGAGTGCGCGTCGATGATGCCGGGCATCACGAACTTGCCCGTGCCGTCAATCACGCGAACGCCCGCGGGGATCGCGACGTTGGCGCCGACGGCCGTGATCTTCCCGTTGCGCACGACGACCGTGCCGTTGGGAATGTCGCCGCGGGTGATGGTGATGATCGTCGCGTTGCGGATGGCGACGTCCTGCGCGGCGACCGCCGTCGGCAGGGCAAGCGTGGCGGCCGCGGCGCTGAACGCGGCGGCTGTGAGGCCAACTCGGGTGAGGATTCGCATGGTGGGTTCCATGGTTAGTAGATCCGGCCTTCGATGAAGACGTGCTTGATCGGATTGCCCGACGCGAACAAGTCGTTGCCCGTGACGACGACGAGGTTGGCGAGCTTGCCGACTTCGATCGTGCCGACGGCGGCCGAAACGCCGAGCAACGCGGCCGGCGTGACCGTGGCCGCGCGAAGCGCGTCGTCGGCGCTCATGCCAGCGGCGATCGCCTGCCGGATGCCGTTGCGGAACGCGGTGCCGCTTTCGCCGCCGAATGACGCGAGCGCCACCGTCACGCCCGCCTTGGCGAGCGCGGCCGGATTCGCGCGCACCTCGGCGCTGTCGGCCGCGGTGACGTCGGGCGCCGTGCCCGACTTGCCGGAGCCGACCGCGAGGAACGAGCGGCCGGTGACGAGTTCGGGTGCCTGCCAGCGGACGCTGACCACCGCCGTCGCCCCGGCCTGCTTGATGGCCGAGACGGCGCGCCATCCTTCCTGCGCGCCGACGATGACGGGGCCCTTGAGTCCGATTTCACGGGCGATCTCGCTGACCCGCGTCAGTTCACGCTCGGTCGACGCGACGAACCACGAGGCGATCTCGCTGCCCGCGGCGGGCATCAGCGCCCGACGGTACGGATCGTTGCTCGGGCGTGCACCGGGCGTGCCCGCCTTGAAGGCCTTCTCGAGACGCGCCTCGTACTGCGCATCGAGGAATGACTGCTTGATGTACGCGACGGAACCGATGCCCGTGCCCGGGTAGTTGCCGCGTCCGCGCGTGCCGAACGACACGGTCTGGCCTGCCGCGGTGCGAAGCGCGAGCGGCGACACATCCGGCGAGCCGGTGAGCGCCGCGCCAACGCGGCCCGGAAAGATGCCACCCTGGAAGACGAGACCGACCGTCGTCACGCCGCCGGCGCGGAACGCCTTGAGCTGGTCGTCTGTCGGGGCGAACATGTCGGCCGCCTCGGCGGCCGCGTCAATCGCGGGCTCCACGACCGGCGGGGGCGGCGCTGCCGCTCCACGGCCGCCGGCGCCGCCCGCGCCGCGACCACCGCCACCGCGCCCACCGCCCGGAGGCGCCGCGGCCGCGGCAGGTGTCTCGGCCGGCGGACGGTTCGGGCTCGGAAGTCCGATGCTCGTCGCCGCGTCAATCAGGCCCGGGTACACGGTGTGACCGTTGAGGTCCATCTGGACCACGCCGGCCGGAATCGCGACCTGGGCACCAACCGCCGCAATGCGGCCATTGCGCGTGAGCACCGTGCCGCGCTCGATCACCCGGCCCGGGGCCGTGACGATGCGAACGTTGGTGAGGGCATAGTCGGCTCGCGGCGGCGGCAATGCGGCCGATGGCGAAGCGGCTTGGGCGAATCCGGTCGCGACGGCGACCGGAAGCGCCAGGGGAACAGCGAGGAACAATCGGCGTGCCATGCGTTGCGCTCCTGCGGATCAGGATCCGGGGGGTGAACACTGCCAGAGAGAAGCTACGCCCCGCCGCCGTGCTCGCAATGCGGGGAAGCGGGCCTCTCACTTATGGATGCAAACGGCCTATGTCGTACTACGGCCGCTGGGTCGCATATGCTGAACCGCGCCGCCCCCGCTGCGTCGGGGCGGGCGCGGTTCAGCGCCCCCGTGGGCTGGACGTCGCCAGGCGCCGGTTCAGCCCGCCCGCTTCGTGGCCTCGATGTCGATCGTGATTGTGACCTCGTCGCCCACGGTGCCGATCCCCTCGACCATCCGGCTGTACGTCAGGCCGAAATCGTGCCGGTTGATCTTCGTCGTCGCGCTGGCGCCCGACCTCAGGTTCTGGCCCTGCTTGATCGGCGGCGACGGCCCGTCGACATCGAGAACGACTTCCTTCGTGACCCCGTGAATCGTCAGGTCGCCGGTCATCTTCAGCT
>CAZLAU010000155.1:3939-5781 GCA_964557615.1 uncultured Gemmatimonas sp. | reverse complement strand
TGCTGGTCGCTTCGTCGAGAATCAGGATCTGCGGGTCGGCCAGGATCGCGCGCGCAATGGCGAGCCGCTGCTGCTGGCCTCCTGAGAGCTTCACGCCGCGCTCGCCGACGAACGTGCCGTAGCCTTCCGGCAGCTTCGTGATGAACTCGTGTGCGTTCGCGCGCCGCGCGGCGTCCTCCACCTCGGCGTCGCTCGCGTCGGTGCGCGCATAGGCGATGTTGTCGCGGACCGACCCGTCAAAGAGGAACACGTCCTGCTGCACGAGGCCGAGCAGGTCGCGGTACGTGCGCAGCTTGAACTCGCGGATGTCGGTGCCGTTCAGGAGGATGCGCCCCTTGCTCGGGTCGTGGAACCGCGCCACGAGGTCCGTGACCGTCGTCTTGCCGGCGCCGCTGCGCCCGACAAGCGCGATCACGGAGCCGCCGGGCACGGTGACGCTGAAGTCGCGCACGACCGGCCGGTCTTCCCGGTATTCGAACGACACGCCCTCCATCGTGATCTCGCGCACCGTCGCGGGCGCGTCCGTCGCGCCGGGCTTGTCGGGCTTGTCATTCTCCATGCCGAGCACTTCGAACACGCGTTCCATGGCGGCGAGCGCGCGCTGCAGTTCGGAGAACGAGTTCACGATGTTCCACACCGGGCCCATCAGCAGGAACGTGTACCACTGGAACGCCATGATGTCGCCGACGGACGCGCGGCCCACGATGTTCAGGTACCCGCCGTACCAGACGATCACCACGTTCACGCCGGCGACGAGAAGCCCCCACGACGTCCAGAGGACCAGTTCGCGTCGGTGGGCGAAGAGCTCCTTGCGCAGCACTGTGTGGCGGCCGCGCATGTACTCGAGCAGTTCGCCCATCTCGCGCCGAAACGCGCGCACCACGCGGATGCCGCCGAACGTTTCGCCGACGCGCCCGTCGATGTGCTCGACGTCCTTGCGTACCGCGCGGTAGATCGGCCGGATGCGGCGCGCCGAGGCAAAGCTCAGCAGGACCGCGCCGGGAATCACGGCGAGCGCCATCAGCGCGAGCCGCCAGTTCAGCGATACGAGCACGCCGATCGCGATCAGGAGCCGCAGCACCGAGAGCGCCGGCGAGACGATGGCCATCTGGAGGAGGCCGGTGGTCGTGTCCACGTCGCCGGTGAGGCGCGACAGGATGCCGCCGGTCTTCATCTCCCACAGCTTCGGCAGGGGCAGGTGGAGCAGGCGGTCGAACAGCGACCGTCGCAGCGACAGCATCACCTTCGTGTTCAGCACTCGCTGCCGGTAGTCCTTGGCGACGCTGAGCAGCTTGCCGATGATCACGACGGCCAGGAACGTCGCGCCGGCGAGGTTGAGTCGGGCGATGCGCCCGGCCGTGTCGAGCTGGTCGTTGAGGAGCACCTTGTCGATGATGTACCGCATGAACAGCGGCTCGATCATCTCGAGGCCGGCCATCATCACGGCGAGCAGGAACACGCCGCCGATCGCGAACCGGTAGGGCCAGAGCCAGCGCAGGTACTCGCGCATGAACTCGCGCCGGCGGCTCGGGCCCGCGGCCTTCGCCTCGGGCGCACCGATCGTGGACGACACGGCGCCCGAGCCCGACGGGAGCGCACGCCATTTCTCCGCGGCTTCGATCGCGGCGTCGAGCCGCTGATGCCGGTAGTCCTCGACGAATTCGTCGTAGCGCTGCCGCGACGTGCGCGGACGCGACGGCGGATTGGGAGTGTGGCTCACGAAAAACGTCTGGGCATGGGGGGCGGGAGAGCCTGAAAACTAGCGCTCTCCCGTGCCGCTGCCGCTCAGCTCGATGGCGGTGTCAGCCCCAGCATCCGCAGGTACGTGATCAGGTTGCCGTA
>CAZLAU010000155.1:2770-3839 GCA_964557615.1 uncultured Gemmatimonas sp. | reverse complement strand
GTACTTGTCGGCCGGGACGGTCGCCGCCGCCTTGATCACCCACTCACTGACCTCGTTGAACCCGGCCTTCAGCGCGGCCGTCGCGTCTCCGGTGGCCTGGGCTCCGGCGCTGCTGGCCGTCGCGATGATGCAGCCCGCAATGAGCAATCGCTTCATGTCACTCCCGTGCGTTGAAGGGGCGCGGTCAGAGGAACCGCAGGACGCCGCCAGGCCTCTGGGCTTTCACGCGTGCGTACCACCGGCAGGCGGGGTAGAGCACGCCGCCGACGACGAGGACGAATACGAGGTAGAGCAGTCCGAGGTTCCACCGCTGTTCCGGCGGCACCGACGTGTACGGCGCAGTGGAGTACCACTCGCCTGCGCCGGTGGCGCCCCGAATCCGCATCACGATCAGGGCGGCCACGTGAATCGCCGGGATGTGGAGCAGGTAGTAGAACATCGGAACCCGGCCGAACAGATGCAGCGCGTCGGCGACGAATCCCCGCGCCCGCTCGGCCCACGGGAGCAGCGCGATCATCGGTCCGAGCGTCATCAGCAGGAAGAGCTGCGACGCCGGATACTTCTGCTGATTGAGAATCCGGATGTACAGCGGCGGCCCGCCACCTTCCCCGCCGGCCTCACCCGTCGATCCCCCCTTCGCCACGGCGAGCGCCGTCGCGATCACGACAAAGAGAGCGGTGAAGCCGACCCCCATTCGAAGCAGTGTGCGGCGGCGCGCGTCGGCGTCGCGCAGCAGGATCGGCCCGAGCCCGTAGCCCGCCATCATCACGCCGATCCACGGCACGATCACGTACAGCACCGACATGCCGGGCATCTGATCGAGTCCCGACGAATAGATGAACTCCCAGAAGTAGCCGAAGCCGACCCGCGCTTCCTCCGGCACGAGTCGCGGCACGAGCGCAAGCGGCTGCTGGAACAGTGCAATGGCCACACCGAGCCAGCCGACGACGTGCGCGGGCAGGCGCACGAACGCGGCAAGCAGCACCATGCACCAGCCGAGCATCCAGATCACGCCCGCGAGCACGAACGTCGAGTAGTCGAGCGAGAACGTCCACGACAGCCGGATCAC
>CAZLAU010000155.1:0-2670 GCA_964557615.1 uncultured Gemmatimonas sp. | reverse complement strand
GACGTCGCGAAAAGCATGGCGCAGCCGGCCTCCGGCGGCAACGGATCGTACGGGAACGGCGTGCCTCCTGACGGGAACGGTCGTCCGCGCACCGAATGCCTTGACCGCGATTGCGTAGGACACCGGCGCCCGGTACCGTGTCACCGTGCCCGTGCGCTCCCGCTTCAAGCCGTGGATGTTCGTCTCCGCGATCTGGATATGGCCCGCGGTGTTCAATGTCGTGAACCGCGTGCTGCAGGGCAGGCTCCAGGGGTGGGATCCGGCAACGCCGGGGGAACTGCTCTTCGTCGCGGGCGATTGGCTGCTCTACGCGATCGTCACGCCGGCGATCTTCTGGATTTCCGGACGCTGGCCGCTGGTGCGCCCACACCTCGCGCGACGCGTCAGCATCCACCTTGCGTGGGCGCTGCTGTTCTGCGTGGTCTGGGCGACCGGCGGCAAGCTGTTCCAACTCGGCCTGATGTCGGTGGTGGCGCCGGATAGCGTGCTCGCCGCAATCTCGGCCGCCGGCAACCAGCTGGAGCGGCAGGTGGCCATCGATGTCGTGAGCTGGATCCTCGGGACGCTCCCGTTCGGCGTTGTGGTGTACACGACCGTTGCGGGGATGGCGCACGCGATCACGTACTTCACGGAAGCGCGTGAGCGCGAGGTTCAGGTGGCCAGGCTCGCCGAGCAGCTCACGGGGGCACGGTACGCCGCGTTGCAGGCACAGCTCAACCCGCACTTCCTGTTCAACACCCTCAATACGGTTGCGGTCCTCGTGCGGGACGGTGATCGCGCCGGCGCCGTGCGCATCGTCGAGCAGCTGTCCGAGATCCTCCGCGGCACGCTCGGCCGGCAGCGCGGGCACGAAGTGCCGCTCGCGGACGAACTCGCCCTCGTCGAGACATACCTCGACATCGAGCGCGCGCGCTTTCCCGACCGGCTCACCGTTGAATGGCGCGTGGATTACTCCACAGGCGCCGGCCTGTCCGTCCGCGCCGCGGTTCCCAGCTTCGCCGTGCAGCACCTCGTCGAGAACGCGATTCGGCACGGCATTGCGCGGCGCGAGGACGGGGGACGCGTCGAGGTTGCCGCGCGCCGCGAAGCGGATGTGCTCGTCGTGACGGTGAGTGATGACGGACCCGGAATCGGCGCTACGGAACCTGCTCCAGGGCACGGCATCGCCAACACGCGCGAGCGACTCACTGCGCTGTACGGGGATCGGGCGTCGCTCGACGTAGCGACGCCGCCCGCCGGTGGAACGGTGGCGACGCTCCGCGTGCCGTATCGCCAACTCAGCGTGGATGAATCTGATGCCACCGCGTAGCGGCGAGACGGGAGACACCGGCGCCGCGATGACTGCGGCGCCGTGGTGCGTCGTGATCGCCGACGACGAGCCGGCGGCGCGACGGGGCGTCCGGCAGTTGCTCGCCGCGCACCCGGCGTTTCGCGTCGTCGCCGAGTGCCGGAACGGATCCGAAGTGCTGGTGGCGCTGGACACGACGCGACCGCACGTGGTCTTCCTGGACATCCAGATGCCGGGGATCGACGGGTTCGAGGTGATCCGACGCCGGACTCCGGACCGGATGCCGGCGGTTGTCTTCCTCACGGCGTACGGGCAGCATGCGCTCAACGCGTTTGACGCGCAGGCGCTCGACTACCTCGTGAAGCCGGTGAGCGAGGCACGCTTTGCCAGGACGATCCACCGCCTCACCCGCCAGCTCGAGGGACGCGCCGCGGTGGCCGCCGATCCCGCGATCTCCGTGCCGACGGCGCGAGGCAGCGTGCGGCTCCGCCTCGCCGAGGTGGAGTGGATCGAATCGGCAGACAACTACGCGCGGCTCTGGGCGGGCCCGCGGAGCTGGCTGGTCCGTGAATCATTGAACGCGCTCGAGCGCCGTGCCGGCGCCCACGGATTCATCCGCGCGCATCGTCAGGCGCTGATTCGCGTGTCAGCGGTGCGCGAGGTGGTTCGTGGCGCGCCCGACACGCTCACCGCAGTGCTGGCATCAGGCGTTCGCGTGCCCGTCGCGCGTCGGCGCCGCGCGGCCCTCACCCGCGCGCTGCGCGCCACAACACCGTGACCCGGCCGCCGCCACTGACCATCCGCGAGCGGCTTGAACCGATCGTCGCGGCGATCAGGCGCTGGATCGTAGCGCTCACGCGGCCGAGCGGAGCCCGGAACGCGCGCGCGTTGCAGGCCCGCGGCGAATCCATCGACGCGATCGTGTTCCGGGACGCCACGGCCGCCGACATTCCTGCCCTGGCCGAACTGCACGTCACCACGTGGAACGCGACATACAACACATCGCGCGGCCCGACGGTGGCCACGCGGGCGGCACAGTGGGCGGAGGTGTTTCGCAAGGGCGATCCGAGGGGCTTCGTACTGGTGCTGGAGAATGCGTCCGGCCGCCTGATCGGCTTCGCGTGGGGCAAGCCCGACCACGGCACGCCGGGATTCGATGGCCAGCTGAGCAAGATCTACCTGCGCTGGGAATACCACGGCCTTGGACTGGGCCGCGCGATGATGGGTCATATCGCCGAGCGCTTCATCTCGCGCGGCATCGGGTCGTTCGTCCTGTTTGCCGAGCTCGGCAATCCAACACTTGGGTTCTACGACCGCCTCGGCGGCGAGCGCCTGATCGACGACCGGGGCCGGTTCACCGGCGCGTACGGCTGGCGCGACCT
>CAZLAU010000154.1:0-5844 GCA_964557615.1 uncultured Gemmatimonas sp. | reverse complement strand
GTCAATCCATCATCCAAGGGCTGGGGCGTCGCCGCGTTCATCATCGCGCTGGCGATCCTCGCGAACGTCACGGCTTACTCGATTCACAAGGCCACGTACCTGAAGCCGGACAAGCCCAAGGCCGAGGCGGCCGCGCACTAGGGCGCGCGGCAGGCCGGCACGTCGCGGCCCGGTACGGAAACACGAACGGGGGCGCCAGCAGCGCCCCCGCTTCAATTCCATCCCCAGCCGTCTAGTTCTTGTGGCGGAAGGTGATGCGGCCCCGGCTCAGGTCGTACGGCGACACCTCGACCGACACTCGATCGCCCTGGAGCACGCGGATGCGGAACCGGCGCATCTTGCCCGCCATCGTGGCGAGCACGTCGTGGCCGTTGGACAAGTGCACACGGAACGTCGCGCTGGGGAGCACTTCGCTCACGGTGCCTTCGAGTTCGATCGCTTCTTCCTTCGCCATGGAATCCTGAATGAGGGTGAACCATCCCCGCGCGGGGCGCGAGCCGTACTGTTAATTGTAGTGTCTCAGGGGGCGCTCAACCAGCTTTGGCCCTCGATACCGTGCCATCCCGCCTACTCCTGATACCCTCGAGGCCCCCCGTGCTGCCACTGTTCCGGATCACTCGCGCCCTTGCCGCCGCGCTCACGCCGGTCGCCGTCGCCGTCGCCGGCGCGCTCCCGCCGGTCGCGCTCGCGGTGGCCGCTGCGCCGGCGATTCTCGCGGCCCAAGGCGGGGCAGCGGGCGCCGCCTCGCCGGAATCCGGCGTCTCTGCGGTCATGGCGAAGGTGATCGCCTGGCGTCGTGACATCCACCAGCACCCGGAACTCGGCAACAACGAGATTCGCACGGCGAAGCTGGTTGCCGACCACCTGCGCTCGCTGGGGATGGATGTCCGCGAACGCGTTGGCAAGACGGGGGTGGTGGGCGTGCTCCGGGGCGGGCTCCCGGGCGCGGTCGTCGCGCTCCGTGCCGACATGGACGCGCTCCCGGTCACCGAGGAGACGGACGTCCCGTTCAAGTCCACCGCCACCGGCACCTACAACGGACAGACGGTCGGACTGATGCACGCCTGCGGTCACGACACGCACGTTGCGATGCTCCTCGGCGCCGCCGAGGTGCTGGCCAAGGGGCGCGCCGCGCTGCGGGGCACCGTGGTGTTCATCTTCCAGCCCGCCGAGGAAGGACCGCCGCCGGGCGAGAAGGGGGGCGCGCCGCTGATGGTCGAGGAAGGTGCGCTTGAGAATCCGAAGGTCGAGGCGATCTTCGGGTTGCACGTTTGGCCCGACGAACCGGGGAAGATCACGTACCGGCCGCGCGGCGCGATGTCGGCGTCGGATCAGCTCACGATCGTCGTCCGCGGCCGTCAAACGCACGGCGCTCAGGCGTGGCGCGGGGTGGATCCAATCGTCGTGTCGAGCCAGATCGTCTCGGCGCTGCAGACAATCACGGCGCGCCAGACGGACATCACGCTGGCGCCGGCCGTCGTCACGATCGGCACGATTCACGGCGGCATCCGGCACAACATCATTCCCGACAGCGTGGTGATGACCGGCACGATCCGCACGTTCGACGCCGAGATGCGGAAGGACGTGCACATGCGGATCCGCCGCACGGCGGAGCGGATTGCGGAGGCGTCGGGCGCCACGGCAGTGGTCACGCTGGGCATCGGAACGGACGTGCTGTTCAACGACCCCGCGCTCACGGAGCGGATGGCCCCGACGATCAGCCGCGTGGCGGGCGGCAAGGTGAATCCCGGCGGACTCTGGATGCCGTCGGAGGACTTTCCGTCGTTCACGAAGAACATCCCGGGGTTGTATGTGTTCCTCGGCATCAATGCGCCCGGCGTGTCGGCGCTCGATGCCGCGCCCAATCATTCGCCCAAGTTCTACGTGAATGAGGACGCGCTGCCGGTGGGCGTGAAAGCCTACGTGGCGCTCGCGGCCGACTACCTCGCACAGCGCGCAGAGGCCGGCCGCACGCCGTGAACCCGGTTGAGATCGTCGCAGTTGCGTTCGGGCTGGTCAGCGTATGGCTGTCCGCGCGCGAGCACATTGCCGCGTGGCCGACGGCGATTGTCAACGTAGGCATCTTCTTCTTCCTGTTCTGGGACGCCCGGCTCTATGCCGACTCCGTGCTCCAGCTGTTCTACCTCGGGCTTTCGATCTACGGATGGTGGGCGTGGCTGCACGGCGGGGCCCAGAAGTCGGCGCTTCGCGTGTCGCGCGCGGGACGGCGGGTGTTTGCGATCGGCGTGCCGCTCGTACTCACGAGCGGGGTCGTGCTGGGCACGCTGCTCGACCGGCTGACCGACTCGCCGGTGCCGTACCTCGATGCGATGCTGACCTCCACGAGCCTGTTCGCCCAGTGGATGATGACGCGCAAGATGCTGGAGAACTGGATCGTGTGGATCATCGCCGACATCATCTATGTCCCGATGTTCGTGTCGCGCGGACTGCCGTTCACGGCCATTCAGTACGCCGTGTTCCTCGTTCTCGCGTGCCTTGGCTATGTCAACTGGCGGCGTTCCCACGCCGCGCGGCCAGCGTTCGCGTGACCGCGCGGATCGTGCTCACCGGTCCGGAATGCACCGGCAAGACCACGCTGACCGTGCAGCTGGCCAAGCGCTTCGACGCGCCGTGGGTGCCGGAAGCGTCGCGCGCCTACGCCGTGCGTGAGCGCCGCCCACTCACGGCCGCCGACGTGGAGCCGATTGCGCGGTTGCAGATGGAATACGAGGACGTGGCGGTGGCGGGGAAGCCGCCGGTTGCCTTCCTCGACACGGACCTGCTGAGCACGATCGCGTACGCGCGGCACTACTACGGCAAGTCGGGCGCGTGGCTGGAGGCCGCGGCACGCGCGCGGCCAGGAGACCTCTACCTGCTCTGTGCACCTGACCTGCCGTGGACCGCCGACGGTGTTCGCGACCGCCCGGAGAACCGCGGGGCGATGTACGCGCACTTCGAAGGCGTGCTTTCGGAGTTCGGCGCGGTGGTACGCACGGTACACGGCACTGGCACGGCGCGGCTGGCCGCCGCCGTGGGCGCCGTGTCGGCGGCGCTTGAGGGGGCGCCTTGACCGGCGCCTCGATTGGTCCGGCGCTGCTGCAAGCCGCGCTTCCCGACCCCGCGTCCACGCTCGAGCTCGCGGCGGCGGCGCTGCAGGGACTGATCACGCTGCTGCTCGCCGGGCTCTGCTTCGGTGTGTGGCGCCGGAATCGCGAACCGCACTTCGGATGGTGGGCCGTCGCATTCGGCATCTATGCGCTCCGCATCGGCGTGATCATGGTATTCCTCGTCACGCTGAACCTGTCGTGGCTGTTCTGGCATCAGGTGATCACCGGATGGACGGCTCTCGCCCTGCTCTGGGCCGCCATCGTGTTTGCGCACCGCGCCCGCTGGCGCCCGTGGTACTGGGCGCTGCTGGCGTTCTCGCCCCTCTGGGGCTACATCGCGGTCAACAAGCTCGACAACTTTGCGCTCGCCGCGACTCCCTCGGTGCTCTTCATTTCCGCCGCGACGATCTGGACCGGAGGCGTGCTCCTCCGGTACCGCCGCCCCGCGACCCACGCAGCGAGCACCCTGCTCGGCTGGTCGTTCGTGGTGTGGGGACTCCATCACCTCGACTATCCGCTGCTCCGGGCGCAGGGCGCCTGGCTCCCGTGGGGCTATTACCTCGACATCCTGTTCGTGCTGGCGGTCGGTGCAGGCATCCTGCTGCTCGTGAACGCGGAGCTCGCCAGCCGGCTCCGGACGCGCACGGTCGAACTCGAGCGGCTGTCGCGAAGGATGGTCGGGCAGCACGAGGAGGAACGTCGGCGCCTGTCCATGGCACTGCACGATGAAACGGCGCAGCTGTTCGCAGCGGTCAAGCTCCAGCTCGGTGTCGTGCGGGAGCAAGTCGCGGCGCCCCAGGCCGAACGACTCGACCGTGCGATCGAACTCTTTGACGACGGCATCCGCGTGGTGCGCAACGTGACGCACGACCTGCGACCGGCGCTGCTCGACGACCTCGGCCTGCTGCCCGCGCTGCGCTCGCTCGTCGGGGAGTTCGCCGACCAGCACGGAATGGACGTCACGTTCACGGCGCCGGATACGCTGCCGGTGATGGCGGCCGACGCGGACCTTGCGGTGTATCGCGTGGTGCAGGAGGCGCTCGCCAACGTGGCCCGCCACGCGCGCGGCGCGGGCGCCGCGGTGCGCGTCTTCACGGACGACGGTCAACTCGTCGTGCAGATCGCGGACCAGGGGCCGGGCCTCGCCGCGGAAGACACGATCGAGCGGGCCGCCGCGGACGGGCATCTCGGAATCGCCGGCATGCGCGAGCGGATCGGAACGCTCGGCGGCGTGGTGGAGGTCGCCTCGGGCGCCGGCCACGGCGTCACCGTGACCGCGCGCGTGCCCATTGCGGAGGAGACACCCCCATGACGCCGATCCGGGTGATGGTGATTGACGACCACAGCGTCGTGCGCGAAGGCATCCGCCACGTGCTCGGCGACGCCAGCGCCTACACGGTGGTCGCCGAGGCGCAGAGCGCCGCCGAGGCCATCGCGAACGTCGGGCGGGCGGCGCCAGACGTGATCATCCTCGACATCTCGATGCCCGGCGGTTCAGGGCTCAAGGCAGTGCCCGAGTTGCTCGAGCGGGCGCCGAAGGCGCGGGTGCTGATGCTGTCGGTGCACGACGACGCCGAGTACGTGATCGAGAGCGTGCGGGCGGGCGCACACGGGTACCTGCGCAAGGACTCGAGCCCGGCGGAGATGCGGACCGCGATCGCCGCCGTGCATGCGGGCGATGGGTACTACTCGCCAAAGCTCGCGGCGGCGCTTGCCGACGCCCTGCGCGGCCGGCCAGCCGCACCTGATCCCGCCGCACCTCCGCAGGCCGCCGACGTGCTCACCGCACGCGAGCGCGAGATTCTCGCGCACATTGCCGACGGCGCGACCAACCGCGAGATCGGCACCCGACTCGGCATCAGCACGCGGACGGTCGAAGCGCACCGCGACTCCCTCATGCGCAAGCTGGGCATTCGTACCGTCGCGGGCCTCACGCGACTGGCGATCGAGCAGGGGCTGACGTTGCCCGAGTCGTAGCAGAGCGGACTAACCACCATAGGTAGTACTACGGATGCCGGGTGTGCGGTTATGCCCGGGCCGGCGTGGTAGAACTCCCAATAGTCGGAAATTTGCCGGAACGGTATCCTGCGGCCGTACCTCAAACAGGACACCACAACGTGCGAACTCTTCCGACGATTGTCCGCGCCCTCGGCGCGGTGATGCTTGTGCCAGCGCTCGTGATGGCGCAGCAGGGACCGCGAACGAACGGCAATGACTCCATCCCCGCGTCCGCGCGCCCGACGACGCTCCGACCTGTGACCGTCACGGCGACGCGGACCGCCACTGACGTGCGCGAGGTGGCCGCGCCGGTGCTCGTGATCGATTCCCTGCAGGTGCGCGCACAGCTGGCGACCGGCGCCGCGGACCTGCTGCGCAACCAGCCCGGTGTTGACGTCGTCGGGACCGGCGTGAACCAGGCACGGCCCGCGATCCGCGGCCAGCGCGGGCAGCGCATCCTGCTGCTGTCCGACGGCATGCGGCTGAACAACTCGAGGCGGCAACAGGACTTCGGCGAGATTGCGTCGCTCGTCGACGCAGATCAGCTCGCGCGCATTGAAGTGGTGCGCGGCCCGTCGTCCGTGCTGTACGGCACCGACGCGATTGGCGGCGTCGTGAACCTGATCACGCGTGGCCCGCGTTTCGACGGGCCGACGCTCGGCGGGCGGGCCAACTACCAGTACGGCGGCGCCGGATCCCTGAGCAAGTCGTCGCTCGCCCTCGGCGGGAGCAGCGGCGC
>CAZLAU010000153.1:0-5971 GCA_964557615.1 uncultured Gemmatimonas sp. | reverse complement strand
CTGATCGTGCCCGCGTACTGCATGTGCCCGCCCGGGGTGGGTTCGATGCGCCCCTCGGGCACGAACTTCACGACTGGTGCGATCAAGGCATTCCCGATCGCGCGCGCAATGTATGGCATCACGGTCTGGAGCACGAAGTTGTGCTTGCCGCCCGCCGTGTACGGGCCGTTCTGCTCGACGCCCCCGGTGCCGATGATGATCGTGGTCGTGCCGGCCTTCACCAGGTCGCGCACTTCCATGAACGTGAGCTCTTCGGCCCAGAGGCTGGTTCCGGCGTCAATGGGCCGCGGCGTGTCCGGGGTGACCCGGCCCTGTGCGTGCACCGCGCCGGCGGCCGCGGTGATACCGGCGACGAGCGTCGCGACGGCGAGGCGATTCGGGCGAACTCGGGGCGTACCGCTCATGGCGTGGTCCTCGGGATGGCGGTTGCGTTGGCGCTAAACATGGCACCGTTGCGCCGTCCGGACCACACGACCCACAGTCGCCCCGCGCTGTCGCGCCAGGCCAGGCTCAGGTGGTGGCGGCTGCGGCGATTCGCGCGCGCATCGACGCGTCAGGCTGTCGTCCGCGCCCGGCGCCGAGGTTGTCCTCGAGGTGATCCACGCGCGACGTCCCGGGAATGGCGCACGTGATGGACGGGTGGGACACGACGAACTTGAGCAGGAGCTGCGCCCACGACGCGCAGTCGATCTCGCCAGCCCAGGACGGGAGCGGGCGGGAACGGACGGTCCGGAACAGATCGCCCCCGGCGAACGGACGGTTTGCGATGACGGCGACACCGCGGTCCCGGGCCAGCGCGAGCAGGCGCCGGTCGGCTTCGCGTTCGCCCACCGAATAGTTGATCTGGACGAAATCCAGGGCCTCGGACGCCACGTAGCGCGCGACATCGTCGAGACTCGCGGCTGTGTAATGTGTCACGCCAAGGTACCGGATCCGTCCCTCGCGCTTCCATCCGCGCAGCGTGTCGAGGTGTGTGCGCGCATCGACGAGGTTGTGCACCTGCAGGAGATCCACGACGTCAACCCGCAGCCGTCGCATGGACGTCTCCATCTGCTGGATCCCGGCTGCCCGCCCTGTCGTCCACACTTTCGTCGCGATGAACAGCTTGTCGCGGATGGCCAGTTGCCCGGCGAGATCACCGACGACGGACTCCGACCGTCCGTACATCGGGGATGAGTCAATCATCCGGCCGCCTTGCGCGACGAATCGAGACAGCACCAGCGCGAGCGGCTCACGCTCGGCAGCCGACGTGCCCACGTCGAAGGTCTGCCACGTCCCCACCCCGATGACCGGCACGACCTCGCCCGTGGACGGGATCGGTCGCGTGAGCATCGGTGCCTGGGCCGCGAGTGCGCCGCCCGCCAATGCGCGAGCGCGGCTACCCGCCGACATCAGCCCGGCCACTCCGGCGCCGATCATTCCCAGCGCATCCCGTCGTTGCATGCACACCCCCCGAAATGCGACGTATCATCGCCAGCCTCTTCGTACCCCGCCGCAACGACGATGGGGCCGGACATCACGTCCGGCCCCATCAATCGTCACACCCAGCTCCCGACGCGTTGCCGCGTTACGGGATCACGACGTTGGACAGGTCGAGCAGTGCCTTCTGCAGCATGCCGACCTTGGACGGATCGCACGAGCTGCGGGCGTCTGCGCCAAGCGACGTCGACAGCTGGTTCAGCGCCGTTGCCCGTGCGCTGACCGACGCGCGTTCCGCGCTCGAAATGGCCTGACGCACCTCCGCAATGCGCGCGGCAGGCAGGCACTTCTTGCGCTCGAGCTGGTCCACGAACGACTTGGCCAGCGGGAAGCTCGGCGGCCACGAGATCTGCGGCTGGCCCTGCGCGTTCAGATGCGTCCACCGCACGGTCTTGGCCGCGTCGATCTCGTTCTGCGAGATGTGTTCCGTCGGGACGAGGTCGGCAACGTCCATGCCGCGAGCGATCTCCGAGCTCACGATGGCGCCGTTGTACCAGTACACCGACCACGACCCACCCATCTGCATCCGCGTCGAGTCCACCGGGCCGCGATCGAAGAACGCGATTTCCTGCGGGTTCTTCGCATCGGTCCAGTCGAACACCGAGATGCCGCCCTGATACCACGCCTGCACCATCACGTCGCGGCCCGGGATCGGGATGAGTGACCCGTTGTGCGCCACGCAATTCTCGTTGGCCGTCTGGGGCGCCGGCAGCTTGTAGTAGCTCTGGAATTTCAGCTTGCGGTTCTCGATCGTGAAGATCGCGTTCGAGCCCCACTCCTTCGGGTCCGTCGCGCGGCAGCGCGGGCCGCCGCCGCCGCCCCACTCGTCGGAGAAGAGGATCTTCGTCCCGTCGTTGTTGAACGTCGCGGAATGCCAGTAGGCGAAGTTCGAGTCGGCCACCGCGTCGAGGCGCACGGGGTTCACCGGGTCGCTGATGTCGAGCAGGAAGCCGTGACCTTCGCAGGCACCGCCCGCAAGGCCGCGCGCCGGGTACACCGTGATGTCGTGGCACTGACGACCGGGGCTGTTCGGGCTGACGCCGGGCCGCGGCGCCGGCCCCTGAGCCGCCATCGCGCGGTTCACGATCCCCTGCACGAGCGGACGGAGCGCCGCCGTATCGGCGGCCGTGGCTGCCGCCGCACCTGCGCCACCGCGCGCCTTGACGATGCTGTCAAGCGTCGGGCGCAGCGCGTTCACGTTCACGATCATCTCGGCGCCGGTGTTCGGGTTCGTCGCGACGAATCCGCCCGACGCCTTCGCCGCGGCGAGGGCCCGGGCCTGCGCCGCGAGGTCGTCCGGCGCTGCGCCGTGTGTCGGCGGCATGGTGAGGCCGACAAAGATGTTCGCGCTGTTCACGACCGCCGACGCCGCCGGGTTGGCGAGCGGAACCTTGATGATCTCGATCTTCATCAGGCTCGAGTTCTCGTTCTGCGCCGGATTCGCGTTGACGCACCGCGCCAGTTCACCGCCCGAACGCACCGGCGCGGAGCCCGAGACGTAGATGTAAATGTTGTCCTTGTCCTTGGGGTCCTCGAGCACGGTATGCGTGTGCGAGCCACGGCAGGTCTGGACGTTGGCGACCAGCTTCGGCGCCTTGATGTCGCTGATGTCGAACACGCGAACGCCGCGGAACCGCGCCGCGCTCACGGAGTCTGCGCCCATCGGCGCGTTCCCCGTGCCACCGGTGCCGCAGTCGAGCCGTCCGTTGAACGCCTCGGCCGAGACGAACATCAGGTTCTGAAACACCGACACGTCGTTCTGGGACGCCGGGCACGTATACGCCGTGACGAGCACCGGGCGGCTCGGATTCGAAATGTCCCAGATCACTGGGCCATTGTAGTTGCCCTGGATCGCGTAGTTGCCGGTGAACGCAAGGTCGGAGTTGGTGATGCCGAGGAATCCCTGCGGCGACACGGCCTTGGCGACTACCTTCATTCCGGCCATCGCTTCGCCGGCATCCATCAGGCCGGCCTTGAGGCCGACGCGCGGATCCGGGATGGTCGAGGGTGCCGGCATCGGTGCCGGCGGCGTCGCGCTCGAGCACGCCACGCCGGCCACGAGTGCGGCGGCGAGCGAGAATCGGTGAAGCATTGCCTGCATTGACTACCTCCTCACAGGGTACTGGGGGATTGATGTGACAGCAGTGCGACCGCGCGCCCTACGGTGACGGCGGCGGCGGCGGATAGCCCATTTCGAACATCATCGTGACCATGCGCGCGACCTCGGTGTTCTGGTCGGTGTGCACGTCGGCCGAAAACTTGAAGACCGTCTCGTCCTGCGCGTTCGACCGCTTGGCGTGGAGATCGTCCACCATCTTCACCGCGCCCCGGTGGTGCATGATCATGTACGTCAGGAAGAGGCGGTCAAAATCGGCGCCGCGGGCGGCGTCGAGCTCCTTCATCTGGGCCTCGGTGAGCATCCCGGGCATCAGCATGGTGTGCTGCATCCCACCCATCTGCATGGTGTGACCGGCCGGGTTGGGCTCCGGAACCGGCTGCCCGCGATCGCGGAGCCACGTGCTCATCAGGTTGATCTCATCGGTCTGGCTGATGATGATCCGGCCGGCGAGGCGCTGCACCGCCGGGTCTGCCCCGTGGCTGGGCGCCCACTTCGCCATGACGATCGCCTGCGCGTGGTGGTGGATCATCGTCGTCATGAACTCGGCGTCTTCAGCGGTCCACGGCCAGCGCGCGCTGTCCGATCGGGCGCGCAGCGTGGCGCCTTCCTGACCCATCACGCCGATGCCGTCGCGCCGTGCCTGCTGCAGTGCCGACGACGTGCAGCCGCCCACGAAGATCACGCCGGCGAGGATCGTCCCGGCGGCGGACAAGGAAATCGCTCTCATAAGACTGGTTAACCTAACGCCTTTCGCGAGTTCGGGCGGTCCTGGGGATCGCCGCGCCCCGAGGGCGCGGCGGGCGCAGGCCCGGCTGACCTGATTTCGACAAGCTCGGGCGCGCGATGGTTGCCTCGCCCGTGCACCACCGGCACGGGTGGCCGCGCCGTGGCGTCGGAATTATCAATTGGACGCGAGCCTGCCCGTGGCCGACCTCACCTCCACCGCGCATTCTCTCGTGATACCCTGCCGACGCAATACACGCGCCCGCCTCACGTCGATGGCGGGGATCGTCGTCCTTTCATTAGCGGCTGGATCGTGCGCCGGCGCAGGGCGTGGCGCCGGGGGCACTACTAACGGTCTGGCGGGCGAGTGGACAGGTCATCTGGTACGCTCCGCGGACACCCTTGCCGTCACGTTGCGCTTCGCGCGCGACTCGGGTGGCGCCGTGAGCGGCGAGTTTTCGTCAGACCGGCTTCGCGTGCACGGGGTGCCGTTCACCACGGTGGAGGCGTCCGGGTGTTGCGCCGCGCGGGCCACGTTGCGCGGCGACGCGACAACCTCGGTATTCGACCTCGCCGCCGCGCGCTCGGCGCTGACCGGCACCTTCACCGAAGGCGACGCAAGCGGCACGGCGGTGCTGGCCCGGGCAACGGCGGCAGAGCCGGCGGTTCGTGAAACGCCCGTGGCGTTCGCCAATGGTCCCGTCGAGCTCCGCGGCACGCTGTTCACGCCAGCATCCGCGGGCCGGCATCCGGCGGTCATCATGCTCCACGGGTCTGGCGCGGAGGGACGCTGGGCAAACCGATACCTCGCGCGGAAGCTCGCCGAAGCAGGCGTGGCGGCGCTGACGTACGACAAGCGAGGCGTCGGCGAGTCCACGGGTGACTGGCGCACGGCGGCGTTCACGGACCTCGTAGCCGATGCCGTACGCGGCATCGGAATGCTCGGCCAGCGCCCGGACATTGACCCGACGCGCATCGGCGCCTTCGGCCACAGCCAGGGCGGCACGATGCTCCCGATGGTCGCGGAATTCGCCGCGAACGTCGCATTTCTCGCCGCGAGCGGGCCGTCGGGGGTGTCGCCGGATTCGCTCGAGCGTTTCAGCCTCCGTAACGCCATCGGAGTGGCGTCGCTGCCCCCGGCCGACCGCGAACTCGCCGAGACGTTCGTGCGCACGATCGTCGGCGTTGCGTACGCTGGGCGGCCGCGCGCAGGCCTCGACTCGCTCGCTCGGTCGCTGACAGGCCGGCCGTGGTATTTCGGTCCGCCGCCCGCGGACGACCCGTACTGGGCTTTTTCCGCACGCATCGCGAACTACGAACCTGAGGCGCATTGGCGGGTCGTGAACCCACCGGTGGCTTTGTTCTTCGGCGGCAGCGACGAACGCGTGCCGGTCGAAGCGAGCCGAGCGGCCATCACCGGGGCGCTGGCGGCTGTTCCCGGCCGCTTGATCGCGTCGTGCGTGTATCCCGGCGCCGACCACACCCTCCGCGTGCGGCGTACCGGAGACCAGTGGCCACGGTCGGCGCCGGGCTACGTTGACGACCTGGTAAAGTGGGTTCGCGTCGCCGCGCGCCTCGACGCCGCGCCGCCGCAACTGTCGGCCGCCTGCCGCTGAGCGCGCGCCTACGTCAACTGGCGTATCCCGCGCG
>CAZLAU010000152.1:0-6003 GCA_964557615.1 uncultured Gemmatimonas sp. | reverse complement strand
CCCGTACCGGTGGTCACGACAGCCGTCAGCTCGATCGCGGACTGGCGCATCGTGATCTCCACCCGCCCAACGCCGCCCGCGGGAACCTGCACGACGGCCGTTGTTGCCGCGTAGCCGATCAGCCGCGCTCGCACCGTCTGCTGTCCAACCGCAACGTTGTTGATCCGGAACGTTCCCTGCGCGTTCGTGAGCGCGCCGACGGTGGCTCCGGTCCCCTGGATCGACACCTGCGCGTTGGGAAGCGGACGCCGGCTCGCGGCGTCAATGACCGTGCCTTCGACGCTTCCGGTGCCCTGTGCGGACGCTGCGCCTGGAACGGCCAGGCCAAACAGCGCGACGACCATGGCAGTGCGACACCACAGCTTCTGCAACATGTACTTCCCTCCGGCTTGTTTGGGGGGGACTGCGACAACAACCTCGAACCGCTGTGCAGCACGAAAGCCAGTCAGGACCTCGAACTTGGAGGCCATAAATACGTCGTCCCCTGACTCCCTGTCAACGTTTTGGCAGGGGCGTGCGTATCGGCGTCAAGCGTCGGGGCGGGATTTCTCGATCTGGGCCACCACTTCCCGGGCTGCGTCGTTGGACGGGTCGAGCGCGAGCCCCCGTCGCAACGCCGGGAGAGCGTCCTGTGCGTTCCCCTCCAGCAAGTGGACCCTGGCCAGCTGGAAGTGGGCTTCCGCCAGACTACCGTCCACCTCGATCGCCCGCGAAAAATGGCGCGCCGCGCCGGAAAGGTCCCCGGCTTGCAGGGCGAGGTTGCCGAGATTGAACCACGCCAGCGGTTCGCCGGGATCGGCCGCCGTCGCCCGGCGCAACCAGTCGGCCGCACGCGCCCCGTCGCCCGAATCGCCCAGCGCGATCGCGAGGTTCACCATGACCAGGGCCGATGCCGGCTCCAGTGCGAGCGCCCCTTCATATGAAGCAATCGCTGCCCGCAAATCGCCGGACGCTCGCTCGGCGTTGGCGCGGCTCAGGATCAGTCGTGGGTTTGCCGGCGCCACCTCGAGCGCGCGGGAGTACGCGGTGCGCGCCGAGGCGAAGTCGCCCGATTCCGAGAACCGGTCGCCTGCGAATCCCAGGGCAACGCTCCAGCGCGACCGCAGGGCAAAATCCCGCGGGCCTTCACGAGCGGCCGCACGTGCCAGGATGCGTCGGATCGACGGCTCGCTACCTGCGGCCAAGTGGAGCGCTGCCAGGGCCAGCGCCCGCACATCGACATCGGCATCGCGTGCCAGGGCCGCGAGCTGCTCGCGGGCGGACTCGGTCAGGGTGACACCGTCGGCAGCCGGGATCGCCTCGTAGTACCGGGCCAGCGCACCGAACGTGGCGGCGACGTGCCGGATCGACCCCGGCGTCGCGGCCGCGCTGAGCAACCCGTCGGGAGTCGCGCCGACGGCCAGCTGCGCCGACACCTGCGGGTGTCGCGGTTTCCCCACTCCCCACCACGAGCGAATCTGGGCATCGAGCTCGGCGGTCGTGCGGGTGGCATGACAGCCCGCGCAGGCCGTCACGACGCCCAGTGAGCTGTCGGGGCGCGGCCGCGGGATCGCAATGCTGTGGTCGGAACGGGCGTACCGCACGCCCGCACGTCCCGCCGAACGGTCGGTCGTCTCGGGCGACTGGAGGTACGGCATATGGCAGGCTGTACATCGACTGCCGGCCGATCCCGGCGCGTGGTGCGTGTGCTCGCCGACGCTGGACACCTTGCTCGCGTGGCACGACGTGCACTGCCGGTCGTCGAACCGACCGACCAACGGCTGGCCGTTCGCCGAACGATACGTCTGCCCGTGCGGATCGTGGCACGAGCCACAGGTCATACCGCCACTGAGGTAACAGTCGCTGAACGCGTGCGCCTCCTGATACGCGAAGGTGCGGACCCGACCATCCGCGTGCAGCGGCCGGTCGCCGAGCGCCGGCGTGCGGAGCGAGTAGTACTGGGCCAGCGGCTCGCCCGATACGAACCCCGCGGCGAGCCGATCCTTCACGGCGTGACACTGGTAGCAGACCGCGAGCGCCGCGTCCTTGTCGAGCGTCCCGAGCGACGCCAGCCCAATGTCGGCGCTCTCGGCGATCCGCCCCGACTCGGCGAGCGCCACGTGCCGGCGCCCCGGGCCGTGGCAGCTCTCGCAGTTGATCGCCAGAGACGTGAATCGCGTCGTGCGCGACGCACCGTCTCCGGTTACGGTCAGCTGACTTCCGTGGCAACCCTGGCAATTGGTCCACCGCGACACGTCACCGAGTACCCGCACGGGAGGCCAATCGCCGCAGTCGGACAGCCGCATCGCCGTGCTGATTGGCACCCAGCCGCGCTCCGCTCTCGAATTCGTGTTGCAGAACCACGTTGCGCCGTGGCGCGACCAGTCGAACGGAACGAAGCGCACGGTACCGTCGGGTCGGTTGGTGACAAACCCCTGCGTTCCGCCACCGACCATGTGGCCGCCGCCGATGACGCCGTCCACGGCCACCACCTGCGCCGGTTCACCATCGGGCGCCACCACGAACTCGTAGCGCGACCCGCGGACGCGCGGCGTCACCGTCGCATCGCGGAACCGGATCGGTCGGCCATCGAACGGGGCGATCACCACGTCGGGCGAGGCGGACCCGCCGGCGCGACCGTGCGTCGAAGTCCGCCAGCGTGCGTATTCCGATGCGTGACAACTCGCGCACCGCCCGGCGCCGACGAAATCGGCGCTGGTCGCCGACGGCGCAGGCTCCGGCTCCTGCGGCGACGGAAGCGTGGTCGCACCGAGCGGTCCGGGAAGCGAATAGCGGGCCGTCCACAGCGCGGCTCCCAGGAGCGCTGCGACCGCGCTGGCGACGACGACGCGCTTCCAGCGCCGCGCAGCCAAGTTCGGCGCCGTGGTGGACGCCTTCTTGGTCGCCTGTTGCGGTCCCGGTTCCGGCGACCCTGGCGAGGCGGATCGTCGTCGGCGCCGACTCACGGGCGCCCCGCCGGCCGCGACCACGGTGGCCCGTCGCAGCGACACAACGCGCGAATGTGCCGGACGAGCTGCGTGATCTCTCCCGGAGAGAGCGTCCCGCCAAACGCCGGCATCCGAGCGCTGCGGCCCCAGGGCCGCCCGCCCGCCGCGATCACGTCGAACAGTGAATCGTCGGGACGCGCGGCCATCGCCGACGAGTCGGCGTGGCGCGCCGGTTTCACCGGCAGGTGCACAGCGTCCGGGCCGTCACCACCGCCGGAGGCACCGTGGCAACTCGCGCACCAGGTGGCGTACAGTGCCCGCGCATCAGGAGCCGGCGCGGGGCGCGCGTTCGGTTCGGCGCCCGACTCCACATCGGCAGGTGCCGCGCCGGCACCGCCCGCGGCCGCCCCATCGGAGAGCACCCGAACGATCAGGTCACGCGTCGCGGGCGGCATCGCGTGGCGTGGCATCGCGGCGCCCGGGCGCGCCTTCCGGGGATCGTCCACGATCGCGCGGATGTACGCCGCCGTTCGCCGCGTGGCGATCGCCGTCAGCGAGGGCGCAGTTCGCCCGCCCTCCCCGTTCCACTCGTGACATCCGAGGCAAGGAAGTTCGGAGCGCAGCAGCTGAGCAGCCTTCGCGCGTTGAAAGGGCGTGACGGGATCCTGTGCCTCGGCCGGGTAGGCCGCAGCACCGCTCAAAGCGAGAAGCGCACCGAGCGCGGCGCGCGCGCGGCGTGCAGGACTCATCGAGCGACGCTCAGGGGCGGACAAGATCGAGCTTCAAGCCGCCGACTGGGCCGGCCGTGCTTGCCTGCACAGGAAGCGTGGCCGACTGGACTCCATCCGCAGCGGCGGAAAGGCGCACGGCACTCCCTGCGGGCACGCAGGTGAGGTTCCACACGCCGTGCTCGTCCGAAACGGCGCTCAGCGACCGGTCCTCGGCCTCGCCGGGCGGTCGCCATTTCGCCGTGACGACCGCGCCGGAAGCCATCGTTCCGCCGCGCGTCACCATCCCGCTGATGGACACTGCTCGCGGAGCCCCCGGGCCGCACTCCGACGGCTTTGCGAGCGCAGCGCCGGCACGGCCGCTTGCGAGCGCGGTCGGGTCTGCGGCAAAGACAATCCCAGCCGAAGTCCGCGCCCTCTTCAGGGCGCCGCCGGTCACGTCGAGCGCCTCGACAACCGTGGCCAGTTGGCGGCCTCCGCCCGGAATCCCGCTCCCGCCAATTACACGCTGAGCGAGGCGCGGCGTCCGGATTGCCCACCGTGACACGAACCAGTGGCCGGTTGGCATTCGCGAGAACTCGACGAATCCGCCAACGGCCGGGTCGTCCGCCTCCCGCGGGAGTCCGGTGTATCGGAACTCGAGAAGCCGCAGTTCCGTCGTCGCGCGATCGAGCCAGAGGGTGCCCGAGATGTCACGGATCCACTCGCGGCCGTCAACCGGCCGGAACGCAATGCCGATCCACTGCGGGCGCTCCCGCGATGGGCGCTCGACGCGAAAGCAATGCGTGGCGGCGAATCGGTCGCTCAACAGCGCGGCCGCGTCCGGCGCCCGGTAGATCCGGTCGCGCTCCTCATCGATCACGTACCCCTCGTCGGCGAGGGCCTCGGCACTCGCCCCGACAAATGGGCGATCGGTGGTCCCCGCGCGCGAATCGACAACGCGACGGTCAGCGCGGCTGAGCCGCCGGTCGGTCACGAACTGAAACGCTTCCCATTCGACATTGAGCGCACCGGACTGGGCGGTCAACTGCGTCGCCGTCAGTGCCGTTCGCGCATCCTCCCATAGCTGAGCAACGACCCGACCGGCATCGTTCGTCGAACCGCATACGTTTTCGCTCTGGACCGTCACGGTGGCCAGCAACACGGCGACGCCATCGAGCACGGCGCGCGTTTCCACCGTGACGGCAGCCCGCGCGTGGAACGCCGGGGCGATTGTCGGCCGATATCCGATCCGCAAGAACCGCAGTTGGTAGTCGCCGGCGCGCGGGAGGCGAATCTCGAATTCCCCGGACTCCCCGGTCAGTGCGCGCGACACGGCCGTCCCGCTGGCGTCGGTGGCCACGACAATCACGCCGGCAGCGCGCGTGACACTGTCCGCGTGCAGCACGATGCCCCGAACGGCCTGCGCCCGCGCGATCCGCCCGGATCCAGCCAGGATCATCGCGCACGCCGCGACGGCGCACACCACTGCGCGCAAGTGCTCGCCGGACCGGCGCCTCAGCGCGGTCGCCGACGGTCCTTGAGCCAGATGACGAAGAGGCCGCAGTTTGCGTCGCCCTGAAGGGTACCGCCAAGCTCCAGTGGAATACTCGACGGGCCGCTGTAGAACTCGATGGCCGCGATGTCCTCGGTCTTCACGGCCTTCAGGTCGAACCCCGGCGGTACTCGCAGGTCGTTCACCGCGACGCCGACCTCGCACAGTTGGTTCGGCACGGAGCTGTTCATGCTCATGCGGGTACCGCGCGCGCCGACGATGGCGATGTTCCCGCCCCCGACGTCGCGGATGTCGCCGCCACTGATGCGCGCCAGGAGTTGTGGCGTGTGCGGCGGGTTGAGAGCCTCGATCTCCCGGGACGTGAGGAATTTGCCGCCACCGCGCATCTTGCTGCGTCGCAGGTACGTCGGCGACAGGGGTTCGGCCGCTTCGCGGATCGTGGTCGTCGGGAGCCGTTGCGCGCTGCGTCCCGTGTCGGGCCGGGTCGAATCCGGCGGCGGACCGGCCTGCGCCTCGATCATCGCCGGCGCAAGAAGCACAACGACCGTCCACAGTTTCCGATCCATCGTGCCTCCCGTTCCCGGGGTTCGGCGTTCGGGTCAGGGAGAATATGCGCTGGATGTCGCGGCGGCGCACGGCACCGGGGGAAGGCGTGAACGAGAAAGGGTCCCGCCTGTTGCGCGCGGGACCCTCCCCTGAAGCACGACGTCGGCCGTCAGCTACCAGCGATAGTGCGCAAACGCCTTGTTCGCGTCCGCCATGCGGTGCGTGTCTTCCTTCTTCTTCACCGCATTGCCTTCGCCCTTCGACGCCGAGACGACCTCGGCCGCGAGCTTCTCGGCCATGGACTTCT
>CAZLAU010000151.1:2310-6054 GCA_964557615.1 uncultured Gemmatimonas sp. | reverse complement strand
ATCGGCCCAGTGAACATGGCCGGCCGGCTGACCGACGTGGAAGTTGATCCACGCAACTCCAAGGTGTTCTACATCGCGAGCGCCGGCGGCGGCGTCTGGAAGACGGTCAACGCCGGCACCACCTTCTTCCCGCTGTGGGACGACCAGCCGATCGCATCGATCGGCGACATCGCACTTGCGCCGTCGAATCCGAACGTCGTGTACGTCGGCACCGGCGAGCAGAACTCGCGCAACAGCGTCGCGCCCGGCTGGGGCGTCTTCAAGTCCACCGACGGCGGCGTCACGTGGGCGTCAGTCGGTCTCCAGAAAACACAACACATCGGACGCATCCTCGTCCACCCGTCGAACCCGGACATCGTGTACGTCGCGGCGCTGGGCGCGCTCTGGACCGACAGCCCGGAACGCGGACTCTACAAGACCACCGACGGCGGGAAGAACTGGACGCTCATCAAGTTCGTGAGCGACAAGGCGGGCTTCGTGGACATCGCGATGGACCCGCGCAATCCGGAGACGATCTACGCGGCCAGCTACGAACGCGTGCGCAAACCTGCCTTCCTCAAGTCCGGTGGCCCGGGGTCGGCGCTCTGGAAGACGACGAACGGCGGCCGCACCTGGACCGAGATCAAGGGCGGCGGCTTCCCGGAAACCGACAAGGGCCGGATGAACATCAACATTGCGCCCAGCAATCCGAACATCGTGTACGTGATGGTCGAGGCCGACAGCGTGCGCGGCAGGAAGCCGCAGCAGCTGCTCTCGGGCCTCTACCGCTCCGCCGACGCCGGCCGCACGTGGAAGTGGATGAACGTGATCAACAACCGCCCGTTCTACTTCTCGCAGGTGCGCGTGGACCCGAAGAATCCGAACCGTGTGTATCGAATGGCAGTGGACTTCGCGTTCTCGGATGACGGCGGCTACTCGTGGCGCGCATCGATGCTCGGCATCCACGAGGACTACCACGCGATGTGGATCAACCCGGCCGACCCGGAACACTTCATCGTCGCGGGCGACGCGGGGTTGTTCCAGACGTGGGACCGCGGCGGCACCTACGATGCGCTCAACAACATGCCGCTGGGGCAGTTCTACGGCATCAGCTTCGACTACCAGGTGCCGTACCGGGTGTGCGGCGGGCTGCAGGACAACGGGTCGAGCTGCGGCCCGAGCCGGCGTCGCAACGGCCTCCTCCAGATGACCGACTGGTTCGCGGTCGCGTCCGCAGACGGACTCTGGACGGCGCAGGATTGGGCCGATCCGAACAACATCTACTACACGACGCAGGGCGGGAACATCTCGCGGCGCAACCTGGCCACGGGAGAGAACCAGAGCGCCCGTGCGCGCACGGTGGGCATCAACCAGTTCGGCGGCCAGATCGCGCAGATCAAGGGTGACGGCTCGACGCCGCTCACGGCCGAGCAGCAGCGCCAGATCGCGGACATTCGCGCGACGATGAAGCGCGAGATGTCGGACCCGTCGGTGGCCACGCGCTGGAATTGGAATTCGCCGTTCGTGGTATCGCACCACAACTCGAACGTGCTCTACACGGGCGCCGAGAAACTCTTCAAGTCGCACGAGCAGGGAGCCAATCCGCGCGCCATATCGGGTGACCTCACGCGCGCGGACCCGATGTGGATCCGCGTGTCTGGCGGGTTCGACGCCGAGGGGAACGCCGCGCCGGACGCGTCGGGCGGCATCACGCGCGACGCCACGGGGGCCGAGGAGAACTCAACGCTCGTCTCGATTTCGGAGTCCACGATCCGGGCCGGGCTGCTCTACGTGGGTTCGGACGATGGCAAGCTGTGGCTCACGCGCAATGATGGCGCGACGTGGGAAGACCTGAGCGACAACATGCCGGGAGCGCCCCCGATGGCGCACGTCCCACGGGTCGAAGCGTCGCACCACGACTCGGCCACGGTGTACGTCGTTCGCGACAATCACCGGGAGAACGACTTCAAGCCGTACGTGTACGCGTCCACGGACTGGGGGCGGACGTTCCGCTCGATCGCCTCGAACCTCCCGAATGACGGGCCGGCCACCGCATACGTGATTCGCGAGGATCCGGTCAACCCGAACCTGCTCTACGTGGGCACCGAGACCGGCATCTTCGCATCGCTCAACAAGGGGCAGAACTGGTTCAAGCTCGGCGCGGGGCTGCCGACCGTTCCCGTGTATGATCTCCAGATTCACCCGCGCGACCGTGAGCTCATCGCGGGCACGCACGGACGCGCGATCTGGATTCTCGACATTGCCCAGCTGCAGCAGATGACGCCAGCCGTCATGGCGAAGGCGGCGCACCTGTTCGAGCCATCGCCGGGATTCCAGTACACGCAGTTGCCACCCGGTTCCGAGCCGCGCGCGCAGCGGATGTGGCGTGGCGACGGCGGGCCGAGCGGCGCCGAGATCGCGTACCGGCTGAGCGCGCCGGCGAGCGCCGCGCCGCGCGTGATGATCGTCAATGCGCGTGGCGACACCGTGTCACGGATGACGGGCACGAACGCAGCGGGCGTCAACAAAGTGACGTGGAACTTCGTGGTGCAGCCCGACCAGGCCGCGGGCGCTGCGATCGCGGGCGGTGGTTTTGGCGGCGGCTTTGGCGGGCGCGGCGGACGGGGCGCGTTCCCGGACACGGCGCAGGTGCCGGGCTTCCCGCGCGGATTCAACCCGCGACCTGGTGAATCGAGCGCTGCCCCGGATTCGAGCGGCAGTCCGACTGCCGTGCAGCGCGCCCTGGCCGCGGCCGCAGGGCGCGGTGGCGGCGGACGCGGGGGTCGGGGCGGCGGCGGTGGTGGGCGTGGCGGTCGTGGCGCCATCGAAACGGCAGCCACGGGCGATTACCGCGTCGTACTCGACGTCGGCGGCCAGAAGCAGACGACCGTGCTCCGCGTCGTGCAGGTTCCGTTCGGCGCCCCGATGGTGATGGGACCGAAGGGCCGGTAGATGGTCACGAGGCGCACGTCGCCACAGGGCGTGACCGCCGTGCGCCTCGTGGTGATCGGGTGCGCCCTCGGGCTGGTGGCGCTTGGCATGTTCGCCGCGCTGCACGCGATCGTCATCAAGCCGGTGTGGCGTGACCTTGCCGGTGGGATTCCGTTCGTCATCGCGATCGGCGTGACGGTGACGTGGGCGTATCACGAGTTCGCCAAGTCGGTGCCCGCCCGCGTGTGCGCCGCGGGCGGGCTGCGGTTCGGCGCGCTGATGTGGTTGTCGGCGTGGCCCGCGACCGCGCTGGCCAACGTGATGCGATTGCGGCTCGGGAGCCCGCTCCCGACGTGGGTTGATGTCACGGCGGGTGGCCTGGCGCTGGTCGGTGGCGCGCTGGCGCTCGGGCTGGTCACGAAGTCGCGGCGCGCGGCAGTCGCGGGAGCCGTGGCCGCGCTCGTCCTGGTGGCGGTCGGCGGTGGTCCGTTGCCGGTCGTGCGCGGGGGGCGCGTGGCGGAGCTATGGTTCGGCCTGCTCGTGCTCGAGACGCTGGGTGGCGTGGCGCTGGCGCAGATGTACCGCAGGTGGGCCGCACCGCGGAACACGGTTATCCTTCAGCAGTAGAACCGTCACCGACATTCCGAGGCTGATTCACCGCATGCGTGCCATTGCCCGACTCGCCGTTGCCGCAGTCATCGCCATTGCATCCGCGTCCTGCACGCTGGAGCCGCCTGTTGCGCCTGCCCAGGACATCGAGCAGACGACCTTCGCCGCCGCGCTCGGCGTGGACCTGACGAAGATGACGAAGACGGCGAGCGGCATGTACTACCA
>CAZLAU010000151.1:0-2210 GCA_964557615.1 uncultured Gemmatimonas sp. | reverse complement strand
GCGAAGCCGACGTTCTTTTCGGACCTCGTCGCACAGCAATCGCCGCGCTATCTCTGGATCGGTTGCTCGGACAGCCGCGTGCCGGCCAATGAGATCGTGGACCTCGCACCGGGCGAGCTCTTCGTGCACCGGAACGTCGCGAACGTGGTCGTGCACACCGACCTCAACTGCCTGTCGGTGCTCGAGTTCGCCGTGGACGCGCTCAAGGTCGAGGACGTGATCGTCTGCGGCCACTACGGCTGCGGAGGCGTGCGCACGGCCTACGAAAACCGGAAGATCGGGCTCATCGACAACTGGCTGCGTCACGTGCAGGACGTCGGCGAGAAGCATCGCGCGATGCTCGCGAAGGCGGCCAACGCCGACGCCGCCGCGGACCGGCTGTGCGAGCTCAACGTGATCGAGCAGGCCCGCAACGTGAGCGGCACGACGATCGTGCAGGACGCCTGGGCTCGCGGACAGAAGCTCAGCATCCACGCCTGGATCTACTCGCTGCACGACGGACGGCTCCGCCACCTCGGGTTCGAGGCATCGAGCGACGCGTCGATCGTGCCCTCGCACGCCAAGGCTGTCGCCGCACTCGGCTGAGTGCACCGGAAATGACGCGGCGCCCGGTCTCCACGACCGGGCGCCGCGTTTCACACCGGACGGCTACTTCTTCGCGCGCGCGGCCCTGGCCGCCGCCGCCGGGTCGTCGCGGAGCGTCGGCGTGGTGCCATCATAGGCGAACTTGACGAACGCCGCCGCCTGCAGCGCATCAATCGCCTTCTGCTTGGATTCGAGCGACGCCTCCATCGTGACCGGCCGGCTCAGCAGGGCCTGGTCGGTCAGCTCGATGTTGAGGGCATAGTACTTGTTGAGCAGCGGCAACACGTCCTTCAGGGGCATGTCCTTGAACATCACCGTGCCGCCAACCCACGCCGTCGCCACCTGGGCCGCGGCCGAGTCGCCGTCGGCGAGCGACGAGTCCTTGCCGATGTAGATCAGCGCGGGCGCCGTGATCTCGCGTCGCACGTCCTTGGCACGCACTTGCGCCGAGCCGGCCGTGAGCTTGAAGGTCGCGTCACCTTCATCCGGGTAACTGCGCACGACGAATGCGCCCTGGTCCATCACGAACACGCCGCCGCCCGCGCGAATCTCGATGGGGGTGTTGGGGCTTGGCATCACTTCGATTGCCGCGGTGCCCTCGACCTTTACGCCGCGGTACATCGTGTTGTACTCGGGAATGATGGTGAGTGTCGTCGCCGGACCGACCGACAGCTTCGATCCGTCACTCAGCGTGATGTCGCCGCGCTGGCCGTTGTTCGTGCGGATCTTCCGCGCGTCGGCCGAGCCGAACAGCGAGTTGAGCTTGGTATCCTGCCCCGCGCGGTTGAGGTACCAGAGGCCGCCGCCGCCGAGCACAGCGATGATGGCGCCGACCGTCAGAATCTGGCCGATCGGCATTCCCGTGTCGGCCGTCTTGATGTGGGCGTGGTGGTGCGGGGCATGCGGCTTATTGGTGGGTGTTCCCGGCTCGCCGGCCATGCGAATCTCCTGAAGTGGGGTCGTTCCGTCCTGCGGATACACTACCGCCCGAACGATTGATACGAAAGAGGGCGCGACGCCCTCGCGGGCGCTTGCGCCGAGCACCGGTAACCGGATTCGCCAGCAACCGACCGGGGCAATACGTTACCGACGTATCACCTGCCCAAACGCCCCACACCGGACCGACCGATGCCACGCTTCCCTGCCCGCCTGTTCGCCGCAGCCGCGGCGACGCCACTGCTCGCCGTCGCGCTTGGCGCCCAGCAGCCCGATGCCCTGATGGAAAGGGCCCGCGGCATCCACAATCGCGTGATCAAGCTCGACACGCACGTCGATTTCTCGGCGAGCGTGATGAGTGACGAACCGCCGAACTACGTGACGGGGTTGCCGCGGCAGGTGGACATCCCGAAGATGAAGCTCGGGTTCAACGGCATCTTCTTCAGCATCTACATCGGGCAGGCCGACGATTTCACGCCCGAGGGGTACGCCCGCGCGCACGCGTCGAACGTCGCGCTGTTCGAGGCCGTCCACAAGCTGACCACGAAGCTCGCACCGGAGCAGATCGAGATCGCCCGCACCGCCGCGGACGTGCGCCGGATCGTGGCAGCCGGCAAGCTCGTGGCGCTGATGGGCGTCGAGAACGGCTACGGCATCGGCACCGACATCACGAACGTCAAGAAGTACGC
>CAZLAU010000150.1:4159-6123 GCA_964557615.1 uncultured Gemmatimonas sp. | reverse complement strand
GCGCGCGCCAGGATCGGGAGCGCCACGTCGTATGCCGGTCGGCGAAGATACAGGACGACCGCGTCCGCGCGTCCGAACTCGCGGGGGTCCGACGGCGTCTTGAGCCGGAAGGGAATCGCCGCGCGATTCAGCGCGCCCGTGAGCTCGCGCATCAGGATGAGCGCGCCCGCCGGATCGACATTCCAATAGATGCGAGCCGATGCGGCGCCATCGAGGTCGTCGTCGGCATTCCCCATTGCGACGTAGAAGCCGGGCTGGAGGTTCCGGAACTCGCGCGGCACTCGCACGGCGACACGGTCGCCCGTGCGGGCCGACGCCGCGTCGCGAATCGCCTCCGGCGGTGCGTGATAGCGCACGCCGTCTCGCCCCTCCACGATGCAGCGCGTGCCGGTCGTTCCGCGAAAAACCCATCCGGGCTGCCACGCTCCCGTGCCGGTGTTGGCGCCTGCCAGCTGCCGGGCGAAATCGCGCGCGGGAACGCGGTGCGAACCGAGTCGGTCCCTCGCGGACTGGTCGGCAGGGAGTCGGCAGTGCAGCTCGGCGTAGAGCGCGGCAGCCAGCTCCGCCTCCGTATGTCGCTCGCCGTCGAGCAGCACGACGCCCGGCTCCGGCGGGTCGGCGGGCGCGATGCGTTCCGCGAGTGCGCGCAGCCACGGGGGCAGGTGGGCCACGATCACTCGCCCCCGACCGGCGCGAATCCCAGCAGGCCACGGAGTGCCTGGTCGGGATCGCGCAGGACGTTGAGTGCGAGCTGCACGGCGGCGGCGGCGCTCCGCTCAACGGTCAGCCGGCCGTGGCTCCATTCATACGCGGATTGCAGCAGTCGTGCGCCTGTGGCGAGCGTGGCGCGCCGGAGGAAGTCGCGGTGTGCGCGAGGTGCGAGCGGGCGCGCGGCGACGTACGCCGACCAGAACGCCGCGACCTCGGCCTGCGCGGCCGGCAGTCGCCCCGCGAAGCGGGTTGCGAGGTCCACCGCCGAGGTGGCGTCGCCCGCCGCGAGGTGCATCGCGTCGGCGAGATGACTGTGGAACGCGGACCCCACGTCCCACGCCGAGTCGCCCGGCCCGGCAAGCTCCCAGTCCACAAGCCAGAGGTGATCGACCGTGGGCGAACCCGGCCCTCGCGCCACGAGCACGTTGCTCCACTTCACGTCGCGGTGGATGACTGCGTCCGGCGCCCACGCGCTCCGCATCGCGGCAAGTGTCTCCGCCGTCGCGGCGTCCCGTTGCAGTTGCCTAATGATCTCGAGATGCGCCGCGGAGAGCTCGTCGAGCCAGTCGGGGGCGGGCGTGGCGATGTCGAGGATCCACGGTGGGTCGGCCACCCCGTCCGTGTTGCGAATCGCGTGCAGCGCGCCGAGCACGCGGCCAAGCAATGCCCCCACGCGCGGGATATGCGCCTCGCCCTCCACATCGTCGAAATCGAGCGGGTGCCTGGCGCCCGGGACGAGTTCGGTTACCAGGATGCCGCGGCTGGCATCGTGCCGAAGGCACTGCGGCACGTGGGCGCGCAGCGCGGCCCGGTCCGTATGCTCGTGCGCGCCAATGCAGAACGCTGCCTCGACCGCGAGCGCGGCCGCCGCGGCGGAGTCGTCCGCTTGCTTGACGATGAACCCCGTGCCGTCGCCAAGCGTGACCCGGAAGTTCCGGTGGCGGCCGCTGAGATCCTCGACGCGAAGGCCGGACTCGAGCACTCGCCGCGATTCCAGGAGGTTCTCGCTCCTGAGAAATGCGACGGCGCCTTCGGCGTCGAGGAGGGGCAGGGTGGTCGTCATTCGTGCGAAACGCCGGCGCGCGGGTGAGGCGCGCCGGCGTTCCCGTGTGGAGCAGGCGTGTTGGAGCTAGCTCGTGTGGGTGCTGCTGCAGGTCGGGTCGGTCGTGAGGCAGCCCGGGCCACTGCGCGTCGGGCGCGGCTTCTTCTTCGGCTTGCGCGCCGGCTTCCGCACCGGCTTGCGCGCCGGCTTC
>CAZLAU010000150.1:0-4059 GCA_964557615.1 uncultured Gemmatimonas sp. | reverse complement strand
CGGCTTGCGCGCCGGCTTCCGCACCGGCTTGCGCGCCGGCTTCTTCTTTTTCTTCTTCGCCGCCATGACGACGCCACCTTCATCGTCGCTCCAGAGGGACGTCAGCGCATCGCCGTACAGGAAGCTGGCGCCGGTGGCGCCGGGGGGGGCCTGCAGGGTCGCACCACCATTGCGGTCGTACACGGGGCTCATAGAGGGTTGCTCCAAGTGGTTGGGAACGATCGGTCGCCGCCTTGCGGCGACACGGTAATAGGCACCGTATCGGCGACCGTGTCAAACGCGGAAAGGGGTCTGTCCGCCGCGTTCAGGCGTCAGCGCCGCGCCGCACCCGCCGGAAGCACGCCGTGAGCACCGTCGCGCGCTCGCCGCGCCGGATCGGCGGGCGGCCGTGGAACATCTCCGAGCCGCGCATCAGGATCAGGGTGTTGCCCGCCGAGGGAAGCACGCGCCGCGGCTTCTGCCCGTCACGGTAGCGCTTGCCGAACACTTCCAGCGCGAGGCCCGGCCCGGGGGCGTCGCGTGACTCCGCCGCCAGGCAGAGCAGGAACGTCACGTGGCACGCGTCGGCGCGGTCGCGATGCACGCCGCAGAAGTGGCCAGGCCGATCGTAATAGGTGTAGCACGACGCCTCGATCGCGGCTTCGACGCGAGTGCGCGTGATCGCCGTGACGAACGCCTGAACGCGCTCCGAGCGGAGCATCGCGCGGCCGGCCCGCCCCAGCGCGCCGCGGGCATTGGCCTGCGGCACTGCCGAACCGCCGCCTCCCTTGCGCGCCGTCGCCCGCGCGCGTGCCGCCTCGCGCAGGATGCTGGCAAAGAGGCGGGACGGAAGCGCAGGGCTGGCGATCACCGCGAGTCCGTGTTCACGGAACTCCCGTTGCCAGGCCCGCAGGGGATGTGGGGTGGGCGATGCGGGCACGATGCTCGACAAGCGTAACAACAAACAGCGGGACCGCGGAGATTCGCGGAGGGACGACACGGAGATTCGCGGAAGGGCGACCGCACGTACGGCTGGTAGCGGCCCACGTGGCCCGCCGAGCTAGCGCGGATCGATTCGGACCAGCAGTGCGCGCGCCGCCGCCACGCGCGGCTGCAGCGGCGGGTCGGCCTTGTCCCAGAGACCAATGAAGTTGCGGAGCGCCACGCGGGCCGCCGTCGTGTCGCCGAGCGCGAGTTCGACGTTGGCGCGCAGTTCCTCGCGCTGAGCAAGGAAGAGCACGGCGTCGTGCTCGGGGTACAAGTCGAGCAGTGTACGGCGCGCGCCCACGAAGTCCCGGCGTGCGTGCTGGATCCGTGCCAGCTCATATACGAAGGCGTTCGCGGGCCACAATGGACGTTCCAGGCCGGTGGTGTTCCGGCGCCCGTGGTTCTGCAGCGACTGCACCAGCAAGTCACGCGCGCGTGTCGTGTCGCCGGTACGCAACGCGCGAATGCCGCGCAAGCCGGTCACGATCGACGCAACGATTGCTGAATCGACGAGAGTACGTGGCGACAGCTCGCGAAGGTACGACTCGGCGCTGTCTGCGGGGAGGAACTCGACGGCGTACCACCCGCGCGACGATCTCCTGGGAAGGTTGGCGGTCGCTGGGGGGGCGGGGAACGCGAGCGTCGCCAGCGCCGAATCCCGATGCTGCCCGGTGAGAATGCTGTGCATTCGGAGACGGGCGTAATGCCCGTTCGGGTCTGGCGCGCCGACCGCCGTGATGCTGTCCATCAGCTGCCACGCTGCCTCGTACCTCCCGGTCAGGTACGCCACGAGCTGCTTGTGGAGGTACCCGGAGCGCCGAACTCCATCGCCCAGATTCGCAGTTCCCGCGACGACGGTGGACGCGGAATCGACCAACGCCGCCGAAAAGGGGAGCGCCCGCGGATCGCCGCCAAGAAAGAAGATGTCCGGCAGCCGCCCAATGGTTTCCTGGCTCAGCGGCTCCGTCCACGGACGCGCGCCGCGATACCTGACATCGATGCCGCCGCGACCGTCGCCACAAGCGCCCGGGCGGACGGCGTTGCAGCGGCGCCAGACGGCGAGTGCCGAGGTCGTGTCATCATCCAGCCGGAGCAGCAGGGGGGCGAAATGCTGCAGCAACTCGATGTTCTCGTCGTCGATTCGAAGAGCAGCCCGGAACATCTCGATGACGCTGGGCAGAGGAACGCCGAGGTTCAGGCCGAAGTGGAAGTGTGCGTCGGCCCGCAGAGCCAGCGCACCGCCGTCGGTGGGATAGTCCGTCGCCATCTGGTTGGCGATCTGGATGGCCTGGTTCCGCTCCCCTCGGTCGTAGGCAATGGCGTACTCGATGAGTCGGCGAATCCGCGGCGTGAACTTCGCCATCCGTCGCGATGCGCTATCCACCAGTGCCGCCCTGTTCAATCCGGGCCCGGCGGCTCCCGCCTGCTTTCCTTCATTATCGATGATGCGCTGGTGGGCGAACCCGAAGTCAGGGTCGAGCTTGAGCGCGCTCTTGAAGCTGTCGGCCGCAACCTTGTATTCGCCGCGCCGCATTGCCTGCTCGCCGACCAACGCCGCACGCAGCGCGTCCGGCGACGACGTCGCATAGTCCGCGATCCCGCGCTGCTGCAGCACGCGCGCGGGAACCAGGCGCCGGGCGAGCAGGAGCGACGCCAGCGTGTCTGCCGCTGCGGCCAGCCCCTGCACGGTTCCCTGGGCACGGAGCGGGAACTGCAGCGTTGCCCGCCGTGAGTCGAACACGTCCACGCTGATCCGGAGCTGCGCGCCGGCCACCACGACCGACCCGCCGACCACGCGCCCCGCGCCAAGATCTCGCACGACCGGCGACGCCGCCGTCGGATCGGTGCGTCGCGCGCCGGTGCCGAGTTGCCGCAACACGAACTGCGGGTAGAGCACGCGGACCCCGGCGCGCCCGTCCAGCGCCATCGCGAGGAGGTCCATCATGCTTTCGCCGAGGTAGTGGACGTCCGGCGGTCCGCTCACGTTGAACGGCAGGATCGCGAGCGTGTTCGTGTCGGGCGCCACTGCGGCAGGCCGCCCACCGAAGCTGCCGTCGGGGTTCTGGGCGGCGGCGTCGTGCGGGAATACCACTGCGAGCGCGAGCACGGCGACCGCCGGCGCGGGCGACATCAGGCGTCGCATGCGATTGGGTGGCATACGGGTTCGAGAGTGGCTCGGAATAGCATACGCGTGAGCGGGACGCCGACGCCAGCGGTTGGACAGCCGGGCCGGCACCGCCGAATATTCACCGACATGTCCACCCCAGCCGCACCCCCGGAACTTGCCCTGCGGCTGCAGCAGGCCTTGGGTGGCGGCTACGCGGTTGAACGGCCGCTGGGAAGTGGTGGCTTCGCATTCGTCTTTGCCGTGCGGGACCTTTCGCTCAAGCGTGAACTCGCGGTCAAGGTGATTTCGCCGGACCTGGTCGGGTCGCGCAATGCGCTGGAGCGGTTCCAGCGCGAGGCGGAGACGATCGCCCAGCTCTCGCACCCCAACATCGTCCCGCTCCACTTCATCGGCCACAAGGATGAGTTGTTCTTCCTGGCGATGCAGAACGTGAGCGGCGGTTCGCTCGCCGATCGAATCCGCGCCGACGGGCGGCTCGACGTTGGCGATGCCGTGCGCTGGTTTGCCGAGGTCGCCGCAGCGCTCGCCTATGCGCACCAGCGCGGCGTGATGCACCGCGACGTCAAGCCGGACAATATCCTGATTGATTCGAGCACCGGCCGCGCGCTGCTGACCGATTTCGGAATCGCGCGCACCGCCGGAGCCGCGACGCTCACCGAGACGGGCATCGTACTCGGCACGCCGGCGTACCTGAGTCCAGAGCAGGTGGCCGGCGAGGAGCCGGACCACCGGTCCGACATCTTCGCCCTGGGCGTCGTGGCGTACGAGATGCTTGCCGGCCGTCATCCGTTCCAGGGAGCGACGCCGAGCGCGACGATGATGAAGCGCCTTGCGCATCCGGCAGAGCCGATCGCCAACGTCCGCCGGGGTGTTCCGCCAGAAGTGGCCAGCCTGGTGGACCGGTGTTTGGCCACCGACCGCGAGATGCGACTGGCCGACGCCGCCGAGATCGTTGAGACGCTCGG
>CAZLAU010000149.1:0-6172 GCA_964557615.1 uncultured Gemmatimonas sp. | reverse complement strand
TCGAGCTTGCCTTCGCGGGCGTGCTGCGTGAGGTCGCGGCTAAAGTGATAGAGCGCCGGCTTCTTGGACTTCTTTTCCCCGCCCTTGGCTGGCGCCTGCGGTGCGGCGGGCGTACCGCCGGCCTGGCCCGTCGCCGAACCACCGGACGCCACATCCGTGCCGAGCAGGCGCAGCGTTTCGCTCCGCGCCGCGTCGAGGCTGATGGAAGCGTCGGTGAGGACCTGCGCCGCGATCCCCTTCTCTTCGCGAAGCAATCCGAGCAGCAGGTGCTCGGTGCCGACGTAACTGTGATTGAGCTCGCGCGCCTCGCCCATGGCGAGTTCCAGCACCTTCTTCGCGCGCGACGTGTACGGAAGGTCGGGGCCGGTCGCCTGGGCCGCCTTCCCCTTCTTCACGGTCTCCTCGATCTTCTGCTGAATCTCGTCGAGGTCCACGTTGAGGTTCTGGAGGACGGCCGCGGCGACGCCCTCGCCCTCGCGAATCAGGCCGAGGAGAATGTGCTCTGTCCCGACGTACTCGTGATGCAGGCGCGCGGCTTCTTCGCGCGCCATCGCCAGGACCTTGCGCACCCGCTCCGTGAAGTTGTAGCCGTTCATCCCGTCCTCGTGTCTCGTGCGGGCGCCACGCGCCACGCAACTGGTTCTACCCCTCGGCGCCTGCCTCGTTCGCCAGCACGCCACGCACATACCGGGCACGCGCGACGTTCGCCTCGCTCTCAGTCAGCACCCGTCCGGCGTGGTGCGACAGGTGGGCCGACTGCCCGAATACCAGAAGCTTGTTGAGGGTGTAGATGCTCAAGCCGTCAATCATCTGCAGTCCAACGGCGAGGCGAACCCCGCTGAGCAGGTTCATCGCCTCGTCCGCGCCGAGGCTGCGCGCATGCCGCAGTGTCCCGTACGCGCGATACAACTTGTCCTCGATAATATAACCGGCGTCTCTGGCCAGAACACGCCGCGCCGCATACTCCTGCTCCACCAGCCGCTTCACGACGCGCTGCAGGTGCTCGGCGAGTTCGTCCTCGGACCGCCCCAGGGTGGTCTGGTTCGATATCTGGAAGAAGCTCCCCACGACATCACTCCCCTCGCCGTACAGGCCACGGTGGGTGAGCCCCATTTGCTGCAACCCCTGGAGCACGCGGCCGATCTCCTGCGTCAGCACGAGGCCCGGCAGGTGCACGAGCACGGATGCCCGAAGGCCCGTGCCCGTGTTCGTGGGGCACGACGTCAGGAATCCGAAGTCCTGGTGATATGCATACGGCACCTGCTCGCCAACCTGGCGGTCCACCCGCACCGCGGCCTGGAGCGCGCCCGGGACGTCGAATCCGGATCGGAACACCTGGATGCGGAGGTGGTCTTCCTCGTTGACCATCACGCCGGAATGCTCCGAAACGAGCACGGCCGATGCCGGACGGGGCTCCGTCGCGCCCTCCGCTCCGACCAGTTCACGGCTCACCAGGTGCCGCTCGCGAAGCACTTGTCGATCAACCGCAGTGAGGTCGTCCATTCGAAGGACTGCGGCGTTGGCGAGCGAGGGGATCCTGGGAAGCGCGTCGCGCAACTGCGCGAGGACGCGCAGGCGCTCACCGTCCCGTTCTCGCGCGGAGAAGTTGAAGCCGGCGATGTTCCGGGCAAGTCGTATTCTGGACGACAGGACGATGTCGGCGTGCTCGCCGCTCGCCGTCAACCACGGAACCCCGCCATCCGGAAGCAGCGACAGGTCGAGCGTCATTCGAGCGTCCGGATCTGGTCGCGGAGCGTCGCCGCGAGTTCGAACTCCTCACCGCGGATGGCATCCGCGAGTCGCCCACGAAGCTCGGAGAGGTTGGCATCGCGTTCGAGCGCCGGTTCGTCGGCGCCCGCGTACCGACGCCCGACGTGGGTCGCGCTCCCGTGCACGCGTCGGAGCAGGTCCTTCAGGCTCTGCTCGAACGCACCATAGCAACGGGCGCAGCCGAGCCGCCCGCTCGCCCGGAAGTCACGCAGCGACGTGCCGCAGTATGAGCATCGCGCCGCATCGCCCGGCATCTGCGCCGCCTGCTGCTGAACCGCCTGCAGGAATTCGCCGAGCGGATGCACCGGCGCCGAAGCGCTGGTTTCGATTCCGCGTTCAGCCGCGCACTTCTCGCACAAGTGAACCTGCGTGACCGCATTCTCGACGATCTGCGTCAGGTGCACCACGGCGTCGCGCTCCTGGCACTGGCTGCAAATCATCAGACCGTTCCCTCCCTCGTCGTAGTATCGGCGAGGCGTCCGTCCGCGAGCAAGAGTATCCGGTGCGCCCGTGCCGCAAGGGACTGGTTGTGCGTCACGACCACCGCGGCAAGGCCCAGGTCACGCACGAGGGCCGCGATCAGGTCGTGCAACGACTCCGCCGTGTGGTGGTCGAGATTGCCGGACGGCTCATCGGCGAGCACCACGGAAGGCTCCATCGCGAGCGCACGGGCAACAGCCGTGCGTTGCTGCTCACCACCCGACATCTCTGCCGGACGGTGCGACGCGCGCCCCGACAGGCCCACGCGCTCAAGCAGCTCGCTCGCGCGCTGACGCGCGACGCGCGCGTCAACGCCGCTGATCCGGAGCGGCATCATCACGTTCTCGATCGCCGAAAACTCGCGGAGCAGGTGGTGGAACTGGAAGACGAACCCGACCTTCCGGTTCCGCAAGTCGGCAAGGGCGTCGTCATCCATCCCCCCGATGTCGCGCCCGGCGACCGCCACCGACCCGGAGGTCGGACGTTCGAGCGCTCCCAGCAGGTGCAGGAGGGTGCTCTTGCCCGATCCGCTGGCCCCGACAACCGCCACCAGCTCCCCCGGCTCGACCGTGAGATCGACGCCCTCGAGCACGCGAACGGCCGACCCGTCGCCGTCGAGGTAGTGCTTCACGACGCCGCGAGCATCGAGCAGCGCTGTGGCATTGCGAAGGGTGGTCGCCGTCATTCGCTTCGGATCGCCTCCACCGGATACAGGCGCGCAGCCTGCCGGGCGGGATACACCGTAGCGAGCACGGCGATGGCAACGCTCGCGACGGCGATCGCCGAGATGTCGAGCGCCTCCATCCGGACCGGCAGGTGGTCGATGAAATAGATCGCCGGATCCAGCGGGATGAGTCCAAAGCGGCCAAGCGCAACGCCTGCCGCCAGCCCGAGCACGAGTCCGATTCCCGTGCCAACGCCGCCGATCACGGCGCCTTGCAGCATGAAGACCCGACGCACCGAGTCGGACTTGAATCCCATCGCCTTCAGGATCCCGATTTCCCGTTGCTTGTCCCGTACCACCATGGTCAGTGTGCCGACGATGTTGAATGCCGCCACGAGGGTGATCAGCCCGAGGATCACGGCCATCCCCAGCTTCTCGAGCTTGAGCGCGCGGAACAGGGCGCTGTTCTGCTGCTGCCAGTCGATTGTCCGGTACGGAAAGCCGAGCGAATCCGTGATGGCCTCCGCCATGGCGGGCGCCACCCATCGGTCCGTCGTTCGGACCTCGATCCCGGTGACATCGTCACCGAGGCCGGCAGCCCGCTGACCGGCGGCGAGATCTACGAACACATACTGGTTGTCGTACTCATACATCCCGGTTTCGAATACGCCGGTGACCTCGAACTCGATCGGGTGCGGAATCACCATTCCCGTGACCGGATCCATGGACACCGAACTCGGCGTGATGATGCTGAGCCGGCTCCCCGGGTATGCTGCAAACCGGTCCGCCAGCAGCTTTCCGACCACCACGCCCATCCGCCCGCCATCCGATGACGCGAAGCGAAAATCGCCCAAGGTCGCCTTGCTGCGAATCGACGTCACCTCGGGTCCCGGCGTTCCGGCGGGCTCAATCCCGACGACGGAGACCCCTCCCGAATAGGTGCCCCCGGGCACGCTGGCGAGGCCTTCGGTCAGCACGACCGGCGCCGCCGCCGTGACGCCAGGCATCCGTCGCACACGTTCAAGCAGCGGACGCCAGCCCACGATGCGCAACTCGTCGCCGAGGTTGAGAATCCGGACGTCCGGACTGGCGACGAGGATCTTCTCCCGCAGATCGGTCTGCAGGCCGTTCATCACGCCCATGATCACAACGAGCGCGCTCACACCCACGATCACGCCGCCCATCGCAATCACCGTGATGAACGACAGCAACCGCGAACCTCGACGGCTGCGCAGGTACCGCCACGCGATCGAGAGTTCGAGGGCCGAGATCATTCGGGACGCATCGTCGGGAAGAGGATCACGTCGCGAATGTGCTGCGTTCCCGTGAGGTACATGAACAGGCGGTCGAGTCCAACGCCGACGCCGCCGGTGGGCGGCATGCCGTACTCCATCGCCCGGAGGTAGTCCTCGTCCACCAGCGTAGCCTCGTCGTCACCGGCGGCCTTCAGGCGTGCCTGCGCTTCGAAGCGACGGCGCTGGTCGATCGGGTCGTTCAGTTCGCTGAACGCGTTCGCGAGTTCCTTCCCCCGGGCGAACAGCTCGAACCGCTCGGTAAGCGCCGGGTTGCCCCGCTTCGGCTTGGCAAGCGGAGACAGCTCCAGCGGGTAATCGACGACGAATGTCGGCCGATCTATGGCCGACTCGACGTGCGCCTGAAACAGCTCGTCCAGCAACTTGGGCCGGGACATCGCCGCCACACCCTGGGCGCCCGCGCGCGCCGCGGCACCTCGCAGGCTGGCGTCGTCGAGTGCCAGCACGTCGGGGACGCCGACAGCCGCGCTCAGCGCCGACTGCCATTCAATGCGCGGAAACGCGCCCGCCGCGACGGTCGCGTCGAAGGCGGCCGCGCCGTCCTGCGGCCATTCGCCCCCGAGGGCGTTCCGCACCGCGACGGCGGCTGCGCCAACCAGCGCCTCGACCACCCCCATCATCTCCACGTAATCCGCGTACGCCTGATAGAACTCGAGCATCGTGAACTCCGGATTGTGCGTCCGGTCGATGCCCTCGTTGCGGAAGTCGTGCCCGATCTCGTACACGCGCTCGAAGCCGCCGACAATGAGGCGCTTCAGGTACAACTCGTCGGCGATGCGAAGATACAGGGGAAGATCGAGCGCGTTGTGGTGCGTGACGAACGGCTTGGCGAGCGCGCCGCCGTACAGCGGTTGCAGCACCGGCGTCTCGACCTCGAGATAGCCCCGTGAATCGAGGAACGTCCGGATCGCGCGCGTCATGGCGGATCGGGACGCGAAGAGGGCGCGCACCTCGGGGTGGACGGCGAGGTCGGCATACCGCTGCCGCGAGCGCATCTCCCCGTCCGAAAACGCCGAATGACGGACGACCTTGCCGTCCACCATCTCCTCCTTGCCGAACGGCAGGGGGCGCAACGATTTCGCGAGCAGCTCGACTTCGACCACACGCACCGTGACCTCCCCGCTCCTGGTGCGGAACAGCGGCCCCGCCACGCCGATCACGTCGCCGAGGTCAAACTGCTCCACCGTGTCATACACCTCAGCGAGCACGTCGCGCCGAAAGTAGAGCTGGATGCGCCCCGACGGATCGCCGAGGTGGGCGAAGGTGGTCTTGCCGTGCGCGCGCCACGCGACGATTCGGCCGGCCAGGCGTACCGACGGACCTTCCTCTGCGTCGCCAAGAAGTTCGGGTCCCTCCACCGCCAGGTGCGTCCGCTCGAAGCTGTAGCCGAACGCCGGCACTCCCCGGGCGGTGAGCGCATCGAGCTTCTCGCGGCGCGCCCGCATCACGAAGTTCAGGTCGTCGCCGGCTGGGACGTCGGGCTTGTCGCTCACGGGTTCATACGCCGGCTTTCGCCGCGCCCTGCTGCTTGAGGAAGGCCTCGATGAACGGATCGATGGCGCCGTCCATCACTTTCTGGACATCGGTGATCTTGAGTTCCGTGCGATGGTCGTTGACCATCGTGTACGGCTGGAACACGTAACTGCGGATCTGGCTGCCGAACGACACGTCCTGATTGCCGGCATCCATCTTGGCCTTGACCGCGGCCTGTTTTTCGACTTCCAGCTGATAGAGCCTGTTCTTCAGCTGTTTCATCGCGGTCGCCTTGTTCTTCCCCTGGCTCCGTTCCTGCTGGCAGGTCACCACGATCCCGGTGGGAATGTGGGTAATGCGGACTGCCGAACTCGTCTTGTTGACGTGCTGGCCGCCGGCGCCGGACGCGCGGAACACGTCCATGCGGATGTCGTCGTCGCGGATCTCGATGTTGATGTCGGTGTCGACCACC
>CAZLAU010000148.1:1510-6182 GCA_964557615.1 uncultured Gemmatimonas sp. | reverse complement strand
GTTGTCCTTGAACTCGAGCGTACACAGCGAATGGGTGATGCCCTCGATGGCGTCGGACAACCCGTGGGCAAAGTCGTACAGCGGGTAGATGCACCACGCGTCGCCACGCCGGTAATGCGATGCCTTGCGGATCCGCAGCAGCAGCGGATCGCGCATGATCATGTTCGGGTGCGCCAGGTCGATCTTGGCCCGCAGGACATATGCGCCATCGGCAAACTCCCCGGCGCGCATGCGGCGCAGGAGGTCGAGATTCGCGGCGGGAGACCGATCGCGATCGGGACTTGGCGTGCCCGGCGTCGTCACCGTACCCCGCCCCGCCCGGATCTGCTCCTCGTTCTGCGAGTCGACGTACGCGGCGCCCTTCAGCACGAGGCGTTCGGCAATTTCATACAGCTGCTCGAAATAGTCGCTCGCGAAGAACTCGCCGGCCCACGCAAAGCCCAGCCAGCGCACGTCCTCCTCGAACGCGCGCACGTACTTCACGTCCTCGGTCTCGGGATTCGTGTCGTCGAAACGCAGGTTGCAGCCGCCGTCGAAGTCGCGCGCGATGCCGAAGTTCAGGCAGATGGACTTCACGTGGCCGATGTGCGCAAAGCCGTTCGGCTCGGGCGGGAATCGGGTCTTGACCGGGCGGCCAAAGCGGCCGGACGCGACGTCGGCCGCGACCATGTCGCGAATGAAGTTCGGGCGGGGGGCGTTCTCGGCGTCACTCATGACCGAAATATGACATCGCGTCCCTCCCCGGCACGGCCCGACGGCGGCGCCGCACCGGCGATTCGGCCGGGGGCGCTGGCACCGGCCGCGCCACGGGCCTAGCATCAGGCATGCCCGCGCTTGCCTGGATGCAGTTGCGACGGTCGCGCATTGTCGGCGCAGCGCTCGCCGTGCTGCTGATCGGCGGGGCGATCGCCGGAGCGCAGGGCTTCCGCCAGCGGCGGATGTTCGTCGAGCCCAATCCGGCGTACGATGGCCGGTTCGCGTTCGTGCGGCTGCGCTACCAGGTGTACAACCGCAGCGGCTGGGAGTTCGACTACCCGGCGATGGAACGCAACTTCATGTTCATCGTGCGCGAGCTCACGTCGATGCGGCCCCACGTGCGCGAGAGCAACGTGCTCGACATGGACGATCCGCAACTCCTGAAGTGGCCCGTGGCATACCTGTCCGAGCCGGGCTTCTGGGTCCCGAGCCAGAGCGAAGCCCGCGGCCTGCGCGACTGGCTGGCGAAGGGTGGGTTCCTGATCGTTGACGATTTCTACGGGAACCAATGGGCCAACTTCGAGCGCTCGATGCGCATGGTGCTGCCCGACGCCGAAATCGTGCGCCTCGACAAGACCCACCCGATCTTCAACTCGTTCTATTCCATCGAGTCACTGGACGGGATGTCGCATCCGGACAACACCTACTGGAAGGCCGTGTACCTCGGCATCTATGAGAAGAACGACCGCCGGCGGCGCCTGGCGGTGATCATCAATTACAACAACGACATCGGCGACTACATGGAGTGGTCGGGACGCGGCTGGTATCCGATGAACATGTCGAACGACGCGTACAAGTTCGCCACGAACTACCTCGTGTACGCGCTGACGCACTGAACCCGTTCAAACCTCCGGCCCGTAGTGAATGTCGTATCACCGACACTCACCCACGGCCATGACATTCATCCAGCGCGCAGTCTTCGTTCTGTCCGCCACGGCATTCGCGGCGGCCACCTCGCCTGCACAGACCGACCGTCGCACGCTCGCCGGCGCCGAGGTGATGGTCTTGAACCTCGTGGGGTCGGTGACGATCGAGCCCGGTGGATCTGGCGACGTGTCGGTCGAAGTCACGCGACGGGGCGCCGACGCCTCGCGGCTGTCGGTCAGTATCGAAACCGTGCGGGGCGTCCCGACGCTGCGGGTCGTCTTCCCGGATGGCGACATCGTGTACCCCGAGCTGGGCCGGCGCTCGAGCTCGGAGTTCGGCATCGACGCGGACGGCAACTGGGGCGGCAACTCGCGCGATTCGTGGCGCTCGCGCCGCCGGATCCGGGTGCGCAGCGACGGCCGCGGCACCGAGGCGTGGGCGGACGTCCGGATCGTCGTGCCGGCGGGCAAGAAGCTCACCGCGATGGTCGGTGTTGGCTCGGTACGCTCCGCCGGCGTGACCGGCGACCTCGGCATTGACGTTGCCTCGGCGCGGGTTGATGTGCTGGGTCATACGGGAATCCTGAACCTCGACACGGGCTCGGGAAGCGCCGACATCCGCGACATCAAGGGTGACGTGCTGAACGTGGACGTCGGTTCGGGCACGGTGACGGTCATCGGAGCCACGGTAACCCGGATGATTCTCGACAGCGGCTCGGGCGGCGTCGAGGCCGACCGCGTGAACGCGCAGGAATTGACCGTGGACGTCGGGTCTGGCGGCGTGCGCATTGAGCGCGCCACGTCGGACCGGGTGCGCCTCGAAACGGGAAGCGGCGGCGTCCGGCTCGAACTCACCAATTCCCCGAGCTCCGTGGACGTGGAGTCGGGAAGCGGAACGGTCACACTGATCCTGCCGGCGAACCTCGACGCCGAGCTCGACATCTCCACCGGAAGCGGCAGCATTGACTCCGACTTCCCGGTGCAGGTCAACCGATTCGAGCGCCGCCGGATTCGCGGAACGGTCGGCAAGGGCACGGGGCGCGTGCGCGTGGAAACCGGCTCGGGCAGCGTGAGGATCCGCAAGGGCTAGGAACTTCGCCGCAGGGGGTCGGTACGACATACGTTACTGTCGTTCACGATGGCCCCCACCCGCGCCCGGGACCCCGTGCGGATCAATCCGGCAGGACTAGCGGCAACGCTGCTCGCCGCGCTGGCGACAGCTGACGCCGGCGCCCAGTCCGGCATGCGGGGCGGCACGCAGGTGCCGGAACCCCAGGCGCGCCGGATTGCCGGCGTCATCACGGACACTGCCGGCCGGCCGCTTGAAGGCGCGAGCGTGCTCATCGGGTCCCGGGGCCGGCAGGACGTCACGAACGCCGAGGGCGTCTTCCACTTCACGTGGGTGTGGGGCGACTCGGTGACGGTCGTGGCACGCCGAATCGGCTTCTACCCGCAATCCCGGCGTGTCGCGGTTGGCCGCGAGGGCGCGTCCCTGATCATGCAGCTCGTTCCGCACGTCACCAGCCTGCCGGCGGTCGTCACCGAGGCCGCAGTGACCGGGCTGAGCGGTGTGGTGAGTGACACGTCGCTCGTGCCGCTCGCGGACGCCTCGGTGCAGGCCCTGGGCGCAGCGGGGCCCATCGTGCGCACGGACTCCGGTGGCGCGTTTTTCATTGACGCCAAGCCGGGGCAGTACATGGTGCGCGTGACCCGCAAGGGGCACCAGGACCAGATGGTGAGCGTGACGATTCCGAAGAACGGCGGCCGGCGCATCGCCGTTCGGCTCACCCCGGGGGAAGATGCGCGACACGCGCGGCAGGCCGAGTACGCCGACCGCCTGCGCAGCCGTCTGCTGAACCGAAGCGCCGCGTGGTCGCGCCTGTTCACCCGAGAGAACATCCTGGCGATGAATATCTCGGATGTCGTCGCCCTCGCGTCCATCGGTGCGGTGCAGCGCGTCAACGAGGAGTGCTCAGTGAGCATTGACGGAGGCATGGACAAGATGCCGCTCTGGGCGGTCGACCCGAACGAGATCGAGATGATGGAGGTGTACGCGCGGACGCCGATCACCGGAATGGCACAGAAGGCGCCGGCCGGCAACACGAGCATCAGCGGGATGGCGCCGATCCGCACCCAGTCCCGCGACCGGGTGGCCCGCATGCCGTCCATGGGTCGACCGGGCGAGTGCCCATCGGGCGGGATCTACGTCTGGACCCGGAAATGACTCGCCGCATGCGGGTCTTACTGGCCGGCATCCTGCCCACCGTTCTCGCCGTGAGTCCGGCGACCGGGCAGGATCGTCCTGGCGCCCCGCCGCCCGAGCCGCGCACGCTTGTCGGCATCGTCACCGACACGGCGGGGCGCGCGCTCGACAGCGCCGAAGTGCGCGTGATGAGCGTCCGACGGTCGGCATTCACGAGGGACGACGGCACCTTCACGTTCGAGAACACGCGCCCCGCCCGCTACACGGTGACGGCCCGGAAGGACGGCTACCTGCCGCAGTCGCGCGACGTCGTCGTGGGGAGCGCCGGCGCGGCCGTCCGATTCGAGCTCGTGCCGTTCGTGTTCGGCCTCCCGGCCGCCGTCACGGTGGTGACGCGCACGGGAATCAGTGGCATCGTCGCCGACACCCTTCACCGCCCCATCGCCGGCGCCACCGTGCACATCATCGGGTCCACGCGCCAGGTGACGACCGATTCCGCCGGCGCGTTCTCCGTGGACGCCACGCCGGGCCGCTACGTGGTGCGCGTGCGCCACGCGGGGTACCGGACGCAGATCGCGAGCGTGACGCTCCCGGAGCACGAGGGCCGGCGGGTGGCGGTGTGGCTGCACGAATCACGCCTCGCCGATCGCGTGCGCGACAACGTCGCCGCCTTCGACTTCAACGCGCGCCTGGTGGCCCGCAACCCCGCGTGGTCGCGGCTCTTCACGCGTGAAGACCTGGCCGAGTTCGGTCCGGACGACCTCAATCGGCTCGCGTCAGTGGGCGCCGTGCAGCGCGTCGACGAGAACTGCGAGGCCATCATCGACGGTGGACCCTGGACGGCGCC
>CAZLAU010000148.1:0-1410 GCA_964557615.1 uncultured Gemmatimonas sp. | reverse complement strand
CGGCAGGTGCGCTCCGACTCGGCGGGCGGCTTCTATCTCGACGTAACCCCGGGCCGGTACCTCCTCCGCGTGACGCAGCCCGGATACGCGTCGCAAGTCGCGAGCGTAACAGTCCCGGAAAACGAGGGCCGGCGCGTTGCCGTCTGGCTCGCCGAATCAACGGTCGGTGCGATCGCCCGCGAGGCAGTCGCGGCGTTCGACCTGAACGAGCGGCTCGTGATGCGCAACGCCGCGCACTCGCGCCTGTTTTCGCGCGAGGACTTGGCCGCGCTGAACACCACCCACGCGGATCGCGTGGCGTCGATTGGGGCCGTGCAGCGCGTGGACGACGCGTGCGAGGCGATCATCGACGGCGGCCCGCGCAGGGAACCGTTATGGGCCCTGAGCACGAGCGACATCGAATTCATCGAGGTCTACGTTCCGAGGCCGGCGCGCCCGACACCGTACGGCAGGGCGAGCGGGATCCCGGGGACGACCGGCGGCACCGTCGCGCGCGGCGGCAGCCGATCGGCCGCCCGCACCGAGTGCACCGTAGGTGTGTACGTCTGGCTGCGACGTTGAACCCTGCCGCAACGGGCGGCCGCCGGGGCACACCGAGCCCTCAGGCCGCTCCGACCTCGCGCAGCATGAACGCGTACCGGAACGCCTGCTCCTTGAGGCGCTCGTAACGACCTGATGCCCCGCCGTGCCCGGAACCCATCTGCATCTTGAGCAGCAGGGTGTTCGAGTCGGTGCGCAGCGCGCGCAGCTTGGCGATCCACTTGGCGGGCTCCCAGAACGCGACGCGCGGGTCGTTGATCCCGCTCGTGATCAACATACGCGGGTAATCCTTGGCCGTGACATTGTCGTACGGTGAGTAGGTCCGCATGTACGCGTACTCGTCGGCCTTCTTCGGATTGCCCCACTGCTCCCATTCCTGCGCCGTGAGCGGGATGGTCTCATCGAGCATCGTGTTGATCACGTCGACGAATGGCACATCCGCGACAATGGCGTGAAACAGGCCCGGCCGCAGGTTGGCCACCGCGCCCATCAGCAGACCGCCAGCGCTGCCGCCGTGCGCCACGAGCCGGTCGCGCGATGTGTACTTCCATCCGACGAGGTGTTCGGCGCAGTCGATGAAGTCGAAGAAGGTGTTCATCTTCTTCAGCATCTTTCCATCGTCGTACCAGGCGCGACCCATCTCCTGCCCGCCCCGGATGTGCGCAATGGCGTACACGAAGCCGCGGTCGAGCAGCGACAGCCGCGTGGACCCGAACGTCGGCTCGAGCGTGTAGCCGTACGACCCGTAGGCGTACAGCACCAGTGGCCGCGAACCGTCGCGCACGAACGGCGTCCGGTAGACGAGCGAAATCGGCACCATCGTGCCGTCGCGGGCGCGTGCCGCCACCCGCTCCACGGCGTACTGTGACG
>CAZLAU010000147.1:3755-6208 GCA_964557615.1 uncultured Gemmatimonas sp. | reverse complement strand
GCGTATCGCCGACCGCAGTCACCGTCGCGCCCCCCGATCCCTTCAGAAAAACCTGGTCCCGTTTTCCGTTGAGGCTCTTCACGACCTGGCCGCTCGCAATGTCGATCGCCTGCAGCGATCCGTCGAGCACCTTTGACGAGTTGACGGCGCTCCCCGCGATCGTCGGCGCCGGATAACTGCCGGCGAGATCTCCGCCGGCGGATCCCACCGGAGCGGCGGCATTGGCGCTGTCGGCGCGGAGGGCGTACGGTGAGGCCAAAAATTCCGTTCGCGGCGACATCGTCACCGACGACGTGATCGACGGGCCCGCGTCCACGGTAATTTCAAGGTAGTACGGCTCATTGAACGGCAACGCCAGCGCCGTGTTCGCCCCGAGAATCAGTTGAAACGTCCCGTTGTGTACCGGCACCGTGGGATGCGCTTCGCTCCACGGGCTCAAACCGCCTACAGGGGCATCGAAAAGAGAGACGCTGATGGAGTAATTTCCATCCACAACCGGAGTGCCGGCCGGCGTGGTGAGCAGGCCCTGGTATGAAATCCGGCGCGGCAGCTGTGCGTTGACGACTGTGGCCGCCAGCACCAGCGTTAGGACAACGGAGAATTGACGTAGACTCATGATGGTCTCCTGAATGACTTGAATGTGAATTCCACCTTACCCCCGGGGGCGTATCGTGGCTCGGAATTATACATTTTTTTCCAGACTTCCGGCCGCGGGGATTCAAAAAATTCAACAAAACAGATCACCAGTGTTGAATAATTCGACACCGGTATCGATTCTGATAATCGCCCATACATATTGCCTCATATGAGTGATTTTTCGGGGTATTGTCCGTGGCACGGACATTGCAGTCATTTCATCCGGATACTCACGTCCCTCCGGGTCGTTACCTCACAAGGTTCGCTTGCGTTCCCCCCGGACGGACCACCCGGACAGCCCACACCACACTCGAAGATTGGAGGACACAATGGCCGAGAATCTCAAAAACTCCGACAGCCCCTCCGGCAAGCCGGCCGGCGCCGTGAAGGAACTTGGCGTACCCGACAACATCACCGTCATCGACAGCAGGACGAAAAAAGAATATTTTTTCCCGATCACCCACGGCACCATCAAGGCCACCGACCTTCGCCAGATCAAGGCGTCGGATGACGATTTCGGCCTGATGACGTACGATCCGGCGTTCATGAACACCGCGTCGTGCCAGAGCAGGATCACCTTCATCGACGGCGACAAGGGGATCCTGCGGTACCGCGGCTACCCGATCGAGCAGCTCGCGGAGAAGGCGAGCTTCCTTGAAGTCGCCTGGCTGCTGCGGCACGGCGAGCTGCCGACGCAGGCCGAGTACGACCAGTTCACGCACGACATCACGTTCCACACGTACGTGCACGAGAACATCAAGCAGTTCATGGAAGGGTTCCGGTACGACGCGCATCCGATGTCGATGCTGACGGCCGGCATCGCCGCACTGTCGTCGTTCTACCCGACGGCCAAGAACATCCACGACCCGCGGGAACGCGACATTGCGTTCATCCGGCTGCTCGCGAAGATGCCGACGATCGCGGCATTCGCGTACCGGCACGTGAAGGGGCTGCCGTACGTGTATCCCGACAACTCACTGCCGTACAACGAGAACTTCCTCTCGATGATCGCGCGGATGTCGGAGCCGCGGTACGAGGCGCATCCGGCGTACGCACGCGCGATCGACGTGCTGTTCATCCTGCACGCCGACCACGAGCAGAACTGCTCGACCAGTGCGGTTCGCGCCGTGGGTTCGTCCAACGTGGACCCGTATTCGGCGGTCGCGGCCGGCATCGCGGCGCTGTACGGCCCTCTGCACGGTGGCGCCAACGAGGCGGTGCTCCGGATGCTCGGCGAAATCGAGCACCCGAAGAACATCCCGGCGTTCATCGAGAGCGTGAAGAGCGGCAAGGGCGAGGCCCGGCTGATGGGCTTCGGGCACCGCGTGTACAAGAGCTACGATCCGCGAGCCCGCATCGTGAAGGGGCTGTGCGACGAGGTCCTCAAGGTGTCGGGATCGGGCAAGGACATGGACATCGCGCTCGAGCTTGAGCGGATCGCCCTCTCGGACGAGTACTTCATCAAGCGGAAGCTGTATCCGAACGTGGACTTCTACACCGGCCTGATCTACCAGGCCATGAAGTTCCCCACGGATTACTTCACGGTGCTGTTCGCCATCGCGCGCACGGCAGGTTGGGTGGCGCAGTGGGAGGAGATGCTGCTCGACAAGGAGCAGAAGATTGCGCGCCCGAGGCAGATCTATACGGGGTACGACGATCGCCCGTACAAGTCCTCGCTGAACTACGAGCACAAGGTCGCGAAATAGGCCTGCGAACGCCGGCGATGACCGGCTTCAGGGGCTACCGGTTCGCCGCCGGTAGCCCCTTCGCGCATCCGGGGTGTCGCGAGTCGGTCAGTCGCGTGGCAATCAGTCGCG
>CAZLAU010000147.1:0-3655 GCA_964557615.1 uncultured Gemmatimonas sp. | reverse complement strand
TCAGTCGCGTGGCAATCAGTCGCGCCGTGGTCAATCGCGCGACCGGCAGCCGCGGCGCACGGGGCACCGTGCGCATCGCTTGACGCGGGCTGTACAGACGAGCGCCCCCAGCTCCATCAGCGCCTGGTTGTGCGTCCACGTCGCCCTTCCTGTGCGCGGGAGCAGCGACTCGGCAAGTTCCCACAGCCGTGCGAGGTCGCGCGGGCGTTTCGGGTTCAGGCTCGGCGCGAAAACCCGGGCGATCACCCGAGCCACGTTGGTATCCACGAGGGCTGCGCGCTTCTCGTAGGCGAAGCTGGCCACGGCGCCTGCCGTGTACGCGCCGACGCCGGGCAGGCGGCGAAGCTCTGCGGGGTCGCTGGGTAACTCGGTCACTTGCCGGGCGAGGGCGTGAAGGTTGCGTGCCCGGGCGTAATAGCCGAGGCCTGCCCACGCCTCCATCACTCGCGCCGGCTTGGCCGCGCCGAGCGCCTGCAGGGTGGGGAAGCGGGTCAGGAAGCGTGGGTAGTACTCCAGGACCCGCGAGACCTGGGTCTGCTGGAGCATCGCCTCGGACACGAGAATCGCAAACGGGTCTCGCGTGCGGCGCCACGGCAGGTCGCGAGCGGCGCGCCGGAACCAGGAGGCGAGGCGCCGCCGGAACGCGATGGCCTGTGCCCGGCCGGGCGCCGCGTGTGCCGTTCGAGTCATCTCCGCGGAAACCTAGCGCCTGCTGCCGCTATCTTTGCAGGCATGGATCCGGTGTTTGTCTTTGAGGTGATTGCCGTCGTGCTCGCCGCGCTCGCGGCCATGATCGGGGCCGCGAAGAAGGGCCTCGACTTCGTGGGCACCTATGCCATTGCGCTGATCGTCGCGTTCGGTGGCGGCACCATTCGCGACGTGCTGCTCGACCGGCGCCCGTTCTTCTGGGCCGACCGCTGGGAATACCTCGTGGTCATCTTCGTGTTGTGCATCCCGTTCGTGTACAGCCGCGCGGTGCACAACCTGTCGCAGCGGGTGGTGGCGCGTGGCGAGTTCATCGACGCGCTCGGACTTGGCTTCTACACGGTGGTGGGATGCACCCTCGCGCTCGAGGCGAAGCAGCCGGCCGTCGTCGCGATCCTCCTGGGCGTCATTACGAGCACGGGCGGCGGCATCATGGGAGACGTGCTCACGAACGACGTTCCCGGCTACTTCCGCCACGGACCACTCTACACGTCGTCGTCGTTCGCCGGCGCGGTAACGTTCGTCTTGCTCGTGCCGTACGGAAACACGGTGGCCGTGACCGCATCGGTCAGCGTGGCCGTCGGCCTGCGGCTGCTTTCGGTATGGCGCGGCACCACGCTACCCAGGCCGCATTGGCTGCACACGGGTGCGTATGCGGTGCCGTCTGATCGGCCGACCGGACCTCCCGGGCCGACGCCCTAGCGGTTTTCGGCGGCGCCTGGACTAGCGCGGAGTCCAGGTCGGGTTGGGGCGGAACAAGCCACCGTCCACCACGATTTCGCGCGCCAGGACGAGTCCGAACAACAGCGAAAGCGTGCCCGCCGCCAACCGGATGCCGCGCTGGAACCGGCCGACCCGATGCGCCGCATAGACCGCCGGCGCCGCGACCATCCAGGTGACGATCACCATCCCGGCGACCGTCCCGCAGCAGAACACCACGAGGTAGGCGAGCGCCCATCCCGTGTCGGGGATCACGGCGAGCACAAGCAGCGCCACCGCCGCCGATCCGGCGAGGCCATGCACGAACCCGATCACGAGGGGCCGCCACGCGGCGGGTCCCGTGCGCGCGTCGCCGCTCGCTTGCTGCGGTGGCGCGGCCGGCTTGAGGTTGGCGAATCCGAGCACGATGAGCATCAGGGCCACGGCGAACTCGAGGCCGAGCCCGATGCGCGCGGGAATCGCGAGCCGGGAGAGTACGAGCCCGCCGCCGATCAACAGGACGGTGACCGAATGGCCGATGCCCCAGAGCGCGCCGATGCGGGCGGCGCCGGCAAAGCTCCGCTCGCGCGCGACGATCGTCGTCACCGCGACGACGTGGTCGGCGTCCGTGGCGTGCTTGAGCCCGAGCAGGAACCCGAGCAATGCGACCGTCGCCGGATCAACCATTCGCCAATTCTAGCGGCGCGCCGCGACCGGTGGAGCGGGCGGGGCACCGGCGCCCGGTGATGCGTCGCACGGCGTGACCGGCGTGGTGACGGGCAGGGGCGCGTCGGTGAGCGCCCAGAGCCCGGGGCCCTCGCGCGTGGCCTGTCCACCGGCGATGCGGCACTCGACGGGCCGGCCCCTCACGAGTCCGTAGAAGTCGTGAAGCGCCGTGGCCGCAAGGCGCATCGCATGGCGTGGCTCGAACAGCTTGCGAATCGCGCCATTCACGCGCCGGCCGCGCGTGACATCCACGATTTCGACGCCTTCCCCTGCGACGCGCCGCGCGGCATCGACGTCCCCGAGGCGCTCATTGTGGTTGACGAGCCGCGAAAGCCCGAGCATCCGGTCGTTCCCCGCCACGTACACCACGCGGCGCCGCGCGACGGGCTCGAGTGCCGTCGCGAGCGAGTCGCGGAACCGGTCGGCACTGATGTCCGGTGCGAAGAGCACGAGTGCGTTCAGCGGCTCCGACTGCAAGCGCGTCCGGGTGGCCGATGGCCGGGCCACGGCCTCGGCGACAAGGCTCGCGCCCATGCTGTGCCCCACGATGGTCAGTGCAGACGGGCGTACGGCACCGCCGAGTTCGAGCACGGTCTCGAGAAACATTCCTTGGTTGGCCGCTGCGCTCACCGAGTCCTCGCGGTAGGCGCGGGTGACGACGGCGGACCACGATGGCCAGGTGGCCAGGGACGCGTGGGCCGGCCAGGAAAACACGATGAACGGGCCACCAAACGCGCCACGATGTGCGATCTCGGCACCCTGGGCCATTGAGCGGCGGAACGACGTGGCGTATCCGTGCACGTAGAGCACCGCGCCCTCGCCCCGCACGGCAGCGATCGAATCGGCGATGTGCATTCTCGCGCGGAACTCGGCGCGCGAGAACTGCGACGAATCGACGACCTCCTTGTCGACGCCCTCCAGCAGCCGCCCGTCGGAGCCGAAGCCCGCGCGCTCGCGAAACCGGGTGACGAACATCCCGAACTCGAGTGAGTCGGCCGGCTCGTTCCCGGTCCGGCCGCTGCGTCGCGCGCGGCTCGTCACGTAGTACGTCGTGTCGAAGGTGACCGAGAAGCCAGGCGCATGCGGCCCGGCGGACTCGGCCGGTCGTCCGGCGGCCCCGCTGGTCGGCGGCGTCACCGGGGCCCGCGATGCGCCGCAGCCGGAGGCGAGGACGAACACGGCGGCCAGGGTGCCGGCGTGCGTTGCGCGCGCAGCCTTCACGAGACCTTTTGCGTTTTTCGCCTGAGGAAGTCCATGAGGATGTACTGCCCCAGGGTCATCGTGTTGGTGAAGTAGGCGCGCCCCCTCGTGATGGACGACACCATCTTCACGAACTCCACCAGCGCGCGGTCGCGGGCGAGCATGAACGTGTTCACCACGATTCCCGCCCGCCGGCACTCGGTGACCTCGCCAAGGGTCTGCTGGAGCACGTACGCGTCGAGGCCCATCGCGTTCTTGTAGATGCGGCCGTCCGGCATCGTGAGCGCGCTCGGCTTGCCGTCGGTGATCATGACGATCTGCCGCA
>CAZLAU010000146.1:1215-6212 GCA_964557615.1 uncultured Gemmatimonas sp. | reverse complement strand
CTGCCCGTCCGTGATTCCCTGCCCGCTCGGCAGGTACAGGCCGCGCGCATAGATCTTCTCGGCCACCGGCATCGGCCCTGAGGCCGCGCGCAGATCCGGATACGCCGGCTGGTCGTGCAACCCGCGGAAGAAAGGCCGGGTCTCCACGCCCTCCGCCAGCAGCCGCTTCGCGAACTCCACCGCCCCGAACGGCACGGAATCGTCGAGCAGCACGGCGTACATCCATACTGACGACCGCGCCCACGGCTCCACGTGCGGCGTGCGCAACGTCAGCCCTGCGAGCGCCGACGTGTAGCGCGCGGCCATCTCGCGTTTGCGGGCCAGGAAGCGGTCAATCCGCTCGAGCTGCGCGCATCCAATCGCCGCCTGCAGGTTGGTCATTCGGAAATTCCAGCCACGATCCTCGTGCCGGAAGCGCTCGTCCGCCGAGAAGCAGAGACTCCGGCGGCTCCGCAGCTTCGCGGCCAGCGCATCGTCGTCGGTGAGCACCATCCCGCCTTCGCCGGTGGTGATGTTCTTGTTGGCGTAGAACGAGAACGCACTCAGGTCGCCGAACGACCCGCACCGCCGCCACGCACCGCCCACCCGGCACTCGGCGCCGTGCGCCTCGGCGGCGTCCTCGACGACCTTGAGCCCGTGTTCGGCGGCTATCGCGAGAACCTCTTCCATCTCGCACGGGTGACCGTAGATGTGCACGGGCATGATCGCGCGCGTCCGCGGCGTGATTCGCGACCGCACCTGGGCGGCATCGAGGCAGTACGTGCGAGGATCGGCGTCCACGAGCACCGGGACGTGCCCGCTGCGCAGCACGGCCTCGACGCAGCTCACGATCGTGAACGCGGGAATGATCACCTCGGACCCCGCCGGGAGGTCGAGCGCCGACACGGCGAGTTCGAGCGCGACCGTGCCGTTGCTCACGGCGACGCCGTGCCGCCGGCCGCAATACGCGGCCCACTCCGTCTCGAACCGGGTGATGTACGAGCCGGCCGACGAGATCCAGCCGCTGGCCACTGCGTCGAGCACGTACTTCTGCTCGTTGCCGTCGAGCAGCGGCTCGTTGACGGGAATCGTTGGCATCGAGGTCAGGCGGTGGTGAATCCGGCGAGCGCGCTCCAGTCGCCGGTGCCGGGAGGCCTTTCGGGCGCGTCCCACGTGCCGAGCCGGTCGAGTGCGAGGCCCGCAGCGTCGGCGAACAGGGCGATCTCGTTCGCAAAGAAGTAGCGCATCGAATGCACCTCCGTGATCCGTTCCGCGCGTGAGCCGGGGCCGCCACGCGTCACCAGCAGGTCCATCCTCGCGTGCACGATGCTGGCATTCCAGTCAACGGTGGGCTCGACGACGCGCTGCACGGCGAGGTCGCCGGCGCGGTACTCGCGCGTGCGCCGCTCAGGGCCAAGGCCGATCACGCCCGGGCCATACCAGAAATCACACAGGAACACGCCGCCCGGACGGAGGCAGCGCCGCACGAAGCGAAGGTGATCGAGCACCTCGGCGTTCGTCGTCATATACGACAGCACGTCGAACAGCGTGACGAACAGGTCCACCGAGCCGGGGTCGATGTTGTCCCGGTCGGCGGTCTCGATGAACGCGAGGGTGCCGGTGCCGGGAGTCGCCCCCTCAGCGCGCCGCCTGGCGAGCGCGAGCATATGGGGATTGATGTCAACGCCCGTGACCTGACAGCCGGCGTCGCGGAAGCGCACCGCGTGGCGACCGGTGCCGCATCCGTAGTCCACCACCGTGGTCGGCTCGACGCCGTGTGAGCGCGCATACGCAAGCGCGTACTCGACCTCACGCTGGTACGGCTTGTCGGCGTACAACAGGTCGTAGATCGCCGAGTAGTCGCCGCCAAAGACCATCACCGGAGCACCACCGGTCGCATCATTTGACGGTGCGCTGCTGCGCCGAGACGCCGTCGAACCGGGTCTTGTCCTGGTCGCCCGCGTACGGCCCCTGCTTGACCTCGACGATCTCGGTCTCCTCGAGCATTTCGAAGCCGTGCCCTCCGGAGGCGAGCAGGACGACGTCGCCGCCGGCGAGGACGTGGCTGCTGAGATACTCTCGCGAATCGGAGTAGAGGTCCACCCGGACGCGGCCGCGCCGGATGAACAGTGCCTCGAGCGTGTTGTGCACCTCGCGTGACACAGGGTTGTGCACGTGCGGCGGAATGACGTAGCCCGGCGCGCGCTTCATATACGCGAGCTGCTGCGAGAAGGAATCGGGCGTGAAGAACGCGATGCCGTCGGTGCTGTACGAACTGCGCAGCACGAGGGCGATGAGCTTGCCCTCGTGCTCGATTCGTTCCACGCCCGCGGCCTGCTGGCTCATTCCGCGCTCCCGTGACCGTTCGCTTGGAAAGATACCGTGCCGTTCTCCGATGCCACCACCTGTGACGCAGGGTTGTACTTCGGTGAGGAAGCGCGTGCTCGCCGAACGGCCGGAGCAACCTCCGGACCGCTTGCGCATACCAGCGTCATACCACAGTATGAAGCATGCGACCCCGTGCCAAAATCGCGATATCCGTCGCCGGTGAATTGCTCGAAAAGGTGGAACGTGAGCGAAAGAAGTCGGGCGAAACGCGAAGCGCCGTATTTGAACGCGCCGTGATCGCCTATTTCAGCGAGAACCAGCGAAGCGAATCGGCAAAGCGCTACGTGGACGCCTACCGACGCGAGCCAGAAGCCGCCAGCGAGGTCAAGGCCGCGCTCAAGACCGCCGTGACCACCCTCTCCGACGAACCGTGGGATGCGAAGGGGTGACGTGTGGTGGGCCGCCCTTCCGGAGCCGGCTGGGCGGAGGCCGGTAGTGCTCGCATCGCGGGACGAGGCGTACGCGGTTCGAGCGCTGGTTCTTGTCGTGCCCGTCACGACTCGAGTGCGCGGGATCCCGGTTGAAGTACCGCTCGGCCGCGCCGAAGGGCTTTCTCGACCGTGCGTGGCAAACGCCGACACCGTCACGACGATTCCGAAGGAGCTGTTGACCGAGTACGCCGGCACTCTCGCGCCTGCCAAGGTCGCCGCCCTCGACGCCGCCCTGCGCTTCGCGCTCGCCCTCGACGAATGAAGTGGCCGGAGACGAGCCGGAGTTAGCCGCCCGCCACCACGCCGGCGCGTTCCCACCGGCCGAGTTCCGCCGCATCGGCCCGCACGGTGAGCAGTACGTCACCGGTTACCTCGTCGTGCTCCGACGCGACGACCTGCGACGACCGGTGGATCTCGGCGAGCAGCTTCCCTTCTGCCGCCGGCACGCGGAGCTGAACGAGTGGCCTCGCCGCCTCGGACGCGGCCTTCAGCGCCGCGACGAGCGAATCCACGCCACCTGGCGCCACGGCACTCGCGAACACCGAGCCGGGGAGGAGGTTGCCCATCCGCTCGGTGAGGGCCTCGAGCGCCGCAGGATCGAGCGAGTCGGTCTTGTTGAAGACGTGGAGCACCGGCCGATCGTGGACGCCAAGCTCGCCCAGGACTTCGTCCACGACGAGGCGCTGCTCCTCCCAGGCCGGATTGCCCGCATCAATCACGTGCAGCAGGAGATCGGCCTCGCGCACCTCCTCGAGCGTGGCGCGGAAGCTGGCCACGAGATGGTGAGGGAGCTTGCGAATGAAGCCGACGGTGTCGGTGACGACGAGCGGCGTGGCGCCGGTGCCGAGCGAGACGTCGCGGGTAAGCGGGTCGAGGGTCGCGAAGAGACGGTCCTCGACGAAGATGTCGGTGCCTTTCGGCGCGGCACCCGGCGCAGCCGTGGCTGCTGAGTCACCCAGCCGCACGAGCGCCCGAAGAACCGAGCTCTTGCCGGCGTTGGTGTAACCGACGAGCGCGACGCGAAAGGCGTTGCGCCGGTTCTTGCGCTGCACTTCCCGGCTCTTCTGCACCTCGCGCAGCCGTTCCTTGAGCTGGGCAATGCGCTGGCCGACAAGGCGCCGGTCGGTTTCGAGCTGTGTTTCGCCGGGGCCTCGCACGCCGATGCCGCCGCGGAACTTCTCGAGGTGGGTCCACAGGTTGCGCAGCCGCGGGAGCGAGTATTCGAGCTGCGCGAGCTCGACCTGCATCTTGGCCTCGGCGCTCCGCGCGCGAAGCGCAAAGATGTCGAGGATGAGTTCCGCGCGGTCGATCACGCGCTTGCCGAGTTCGCCCTCGAGGTTCTTGCCCTGGGCCGGGGAGAGTTCGTCGTCGAAGATGACGACGGTCGCGTTGTGTTCGGCGACGAGCGCCTTGAGTTCCTCGACCTTGCCCTTGCCGATGTACGTGGAGGAGTCGGGCCGGTCGATCATCTGCGTGAGCGTGCCGACGACGCGCGCCCCGGCAGTGTCGGCGAGGCGTTCGAGTTCCTCCAGGTGTTCCTCGGCGGCGTGGCGCGCGTTGGAACGCTTGAGTGGCGCGCCGACGAGCACGGCGCGTTCCTCGGGCGGGGCGAGGTCGATGAGGTCACGGGACATCGTCCCGCAATTTCGCTCGTTTCGCACGCACGCGCTCGCGTGGTTCGCGAGTGGGCGCTCACGGGGGGTTGGCACACTGCGTGCACGGGCGCTCGCGGGGGGTTCCCTCGGGCCGGCTAATCCTCGCCGCCGGAACTGCAACTACCCCGGCGGCTGCGGGCGCCGCCCTCCGGGAACCCCCTCCGCTCGCGCCTGCACGGGCTTGCGATCGGCACGGCAACCCGTGACTCGTGCGCACCCATTGCAACTGCGATCACGCCGAGCGTAACCTATGGTCATGACCGCCGTAAACCGATCGTGGCACCGCCGCGAGCTCGCCCGCCTGCCGGACGACGGAAACCGCTACGAAGTGCTCGACGGGCGGCTGCTCGTGACACCGCAGGCCTCGTACCCGCACCAAAGGGTGGCGCTCACTCTAGCCAGGATCCTTTGCGACTACGTCGAGACCACCGGCATCGGCCACGTCGTCGGCCCGGGGGCGATACCGTTCGGCCCGAACGAGCTTCAGCCGGACATTCAGGTCATCCCGGGGGCGCCGTCCAGACGCTCGTGGGCAACGAGCCCG
>CAZLAU010000146.1:0-1115 GCA_964557615.1 uncultured Gemmatimonas sp. | reverse complement strand
AGCCGTGCACGGCCCTCGTACGGCCGCGTCACACTGCCGAACGGACTGTCCACGGTCACATCGCCCTTGACCGTGTAGTCCACGCTCCCCTTTCGGAGCAGCACTTCGGCGGCGCCCATCAGCTCGCGCATCGTGAACGTCACCGGCAGCGACACCTCGTTCGACTGCTTGCTGTGCAGCGTCACGCGCCGCGTGACCACGCCCGACGCCACGGTAGCCGAGTCGGCGATCAGCGTGTACGACAGCCGCGTCGCGTCGATGCGGAACTCGTTCGGGTTGTACACGTCGAGGAGCAGGTCGAGCGATCCGCCGTCGAGCCCGATGCCCTTGAGCCGGATGTCACGCAGCTCGACCGTGGGATTCCGGAACGCCTGGCGCCCGAGGCTCGCGCAGGCGCCGGCTGACAGCACGACGGCAGCAAGGAACGCGGGCGCCGCGCCGCGGATGAACTGACGAAACGAAAGGATGGGCGATGCCATGGGAAGATGACGGATGATACCCCGCGGCGGCCCATTGTGCCCAGATGTGCAACACTTGCCCAACGCCATTTGCCGAGCGTACCGTATGGCCATGCTTGCGACGCCACAGCCCTGGACCGCCGACGATCTCGATCGGCTGCCTGAGGACGACGGCAACAAGTACGAGGTTGTGGGCGGGCGCCTGCTCGTGACGCCGGCGCCGTCGCTCGCCCACGAAGCCGTGCTGGTCGAGCTGTCGCGACGCGTGCGCGCGTACTGTGACGCGGGCGGCATCGGCACGGTGTTTCACCGCAGCGACCTCACATTCGACGCGGTCAACCGGGTGGACCCTGACCTCGCCGTGGTGCCCGTGCAGATGCCGGTCGGCAACCTCAGGTGGCGGGATGTGCCGCGGCCACTGCTGATCGTGGAGGTGCTGTCGCGCTCGACGCGGACGCACGACCTGGTCTGGAAGTCGGCACTCTACGCCCGCGAGCGGATTCCGCTGGCGTGGATCGTGGACCACCGCGAGCGGACGGTGCACGTCGTTCGACCGGGCCGTCACGTGGAGCCGGTGGACGGCGCGCTGGAATGGCATCCGGATGGCGCGCCGGAACCGTTCAGACTTGATCTTCCGGCGTTCTTTGGCGCGGTGAT
>CAZLAU010000145.1:4179-6215 GCA_964557615.1 uncultured Gemmatimonas sp. | reverse complement strand
CGCCATTGACATATGTAGATATAACTATATTGTTATATGCGTGACTATAACAACCTTTCCGCGCGGCATCGCCGCCATCGCGCTTGCCGCCGCGGCGGCGCTCGCACCCCCGGCCGGGGCGCAGCTCCCGGCATCTCCCTGGATGACCCTCGGCGGCGCGCTCGACCGCGCCGACCGCGACGCCTTCACCAACCGTGCCGCAGCGGCGCGCGTGGACGAGCGCAACGCCGAGTCGGTGCTTCCGCTTCGCGGCATCCTGCCCAGCGTCCGATTCGAGGCCGGTTTCACCCGGACCACCGACCCCACGGGCGTGTTCGGTACGGCCCTCCGCCAGCGTCGCATCGCCCAGAACGACTTCGACCCGGCGCGGCTGAACCATCCCGACGCAATCACCAACCACTCGGGGGGCGTCGTCGTCGAGCAGCCACTGCTCAACGCGGACGCCTGGCTTGGCCGGCGCGCCAGCGTTCACGCGACGCGCGCCGCTGGCGCCGAAGCCGACTGGACGCGCGTCAGTACCCGCAGCGGCGTGGTCGCCGCCTACTACGGTGCCGTCCTGGCCTCCGTGAAGGTGAACACCCTCGGCGTGGCCCTGCGCGCCGCGAACGAGCACGTGCGCCAGTCACGATTGGCCGCGGAGCAAGGCCTGGTCACCGCTTCGGACGCGATGCTCGCGTCCGTGCGGGCCGGCACCGTCGAGGCGCAGCTCATCGCCGCGCAAGGCGATGCGGCCACCGCCCGCGCCCTTCTCGCGTCATCGCTGGGCGCACCGGCCGACACGGCGATGTCGCTTCCCCCGGACCTCCCGGACGCCGCGGCCATCACGGCGTTCGCCGGCACCGCCTTTCCGCCAGAGCCGCAGACGACACGCGCCGATGTCCTGGCGGCGCGCGCCGCGGTGGACGCCAGCGAAGCGGATCTCTGGCGGGCGCGCTCGACACTGATCCCGCGCCTCAACGGACTCGCGCGCTACGACTGGAATTCCGCGTCGCACCTCTTCGGTGGCGACCGCAGCTGGACCGTGGGCGTGGTGGCATCGTGGTCGATCTTCAGTGGCGCGCAGGAACTGGCCGACAGGGGCATCACCGGTGCGCGCCGCGCCGCCGCTGCCGCCGCATACGACGCCGCCCGCGCGTCGGCGACGGTCGACCAGACACGAACCCGCAACGCCCTTCACGCCGCCATCGCGGCGCTCGCCATCGTCGAGCGCGGCGTCGACCAGAGCACCGGTGCGCACCGCATCGTGTCGCGAAAGTACGACGGCGGGCTCGCCACGATCACCGAACTGCTCACGGCCGAAGCGCTTGAAACCGAGCAGCGGCTCGCGCTCGCCGCCGCAAAGCACGCCGTCATCGTTGCGGCGGCCGAGCGCCTGCGCGCTGAGGCCCTCGACCCCGGGGCGCTTCGCGCGCTGGACACGACAGACACCCAACGCGCCTCGGCGCAGACATCCCGATGAACGGAGCATCAATGAAGCCTCGCGTGATCACCCTTGCCGCCTTGCTGGCCACCACGGTCGGCGCCTGCGCCCCCGATGATTCGGACACGGCCGCCGCGGCTGCCGAACTGCCGCGGTCGCCGGGCGCCGTGCACGTCGTGCGCGACACCGTTGTCGCCGCGCACCTCACGGTGAGTGGTGTTGCCGAGCCCGTCGCGCGCGCGACCCTGAGCACACGCCTGATGGGCACCGTCGTCGAAGTCGCCGTGCGGGAAGGCGATCGCGTGCGCGCGGGCGACGTGCTTGCCCGGATCGATGCCCGTGACCTCGATGCCCGGCGCACGCAGGTTCGTGCCGCCGTGACCGCCGCCGAAGCCGCCCAAGGCGAGGCGCTGCTGATGGCGCGGCGACTCCGTGCGCTGTTCGCGGACAGCGCTGCGGCACGCGTCCAGCTCGACGCCGCCGAGGCAGCGCTGGTTCGTGCCGCGGCCGGGGTTGCAGCGGCCCGGGCGTCGGAGCTCGAGCTCGATGCGACGTCCGACTACGCGGTGGTTCGCGCCCCGTTCGGCGGGGTCGTCACCCGACGGCACGTCGACCC
>CAZLAU010000145.1:0-4079 GCA_964557615.1 uncultured Gemmatimonas sp. | reverse complement strand
CTGTCCGGGTTGTCCGCCGGTGACTCGATCATTGTCGCGGTGCCGGCGGCCGCGCGATGAAGACGGGCATCTCCGGCCGCATTGCCGGCGCGTTCCTGACGTCCAGGCTGACGCCACTCATCACCATCGCCTCGCTCGCCGCCGGCCTGCTGGGCATCGTGGCGACGCCGCGTGAAGAAGAACCGCAGATTTCCGTCCCGATGATCGACGTCTTGGCGCCGTTGCCTGGCGCCGGGCCCCGGGAAGTGGAGAACCTCGTCGCGCGCCCGCTCGAGCGACTGATGTGGGAAATCCCCGGCGTGGAGTATGTGTACACGTCGAGCGGGATCGGGTACGCGCTCGTCACCGTCCGGTTCCGGGTCGGCGAAGACCAGGAACGCAGCGTCACGAAGGTGCACGCGAAGGTGCAGGCGATGGACGCCCCCGTTCCCGGGGCGCTGCCGCCGGTCGTCACGCCGCACTCGATCGACGACGTCCCGGTGATGACGCTCACGCTCGCGTCGAGGGCCTACACACCCGACGACCTCCGGCAGCTCGCCACGACGCTGGAGGACGAAGTGCGCACGATCACGGATGTCGCGAGGACATTCGTGGTCGGCGGGGCGCCGCGCCGAGTGACCGTGACGCTGGATCCGGCTCGGCTCGCGGCGCGGGGCGTCACACCGGGAGAGGTGGCGGCCGCGCTGCGTGCGGCGAACGCGCGAGTCAACGCCGGTGAGTTTGCCACCCACGGCGAGGTCATCCGCGTCGATGCGGGCGCGGCGCTCACGTCGGCGCGCGACGTCGGCGCGGTGGTGGCATCCCATCGCGCCGGTGCCGTCGTGCTCGTCCGCGACGTCGCGACCGTCGAGGACGGCTTCGGCGACCCGACGAGCTATGTCTCCCACGCGACGACCGACAGCACGCCTGCGCACGCCGTCACGCTCGCCATCAGCAAGCGCAAGGGGGCGAACGCCACGGATGTGACGCGCGCCGTCGAGGCCCGCATCCACGCGGCGCAGGGCCGGCTGATTCCCCCGGACGTGGCCGTGCACACCACCCGTGACTACGGGGAGACCGCCTCCGAGAAGGCCTCGGAACTCATTCGCCACCTGCTGCTCGCGACGCTGTCCGTCACGCTGCTCGTCGGGCTTTTCCTCGGGTGGCGCGAAGCCCTCGTTGTCCTCGTCGCGGTGCCGGTCACGCTGGCCCTCACCCTGTTCGTCTACTACGCCCTCGGGTATTCGCTCAATCGCATCACGTTGTTCGCGCTCATCTTCTCCATCGGCATTCTCGTTGACGACGCGATCGTCGTCGTGGAGAACATCTACCGGCACATGGCGCGAGGCGGACGCACGCCGGCCGTGGCCGCGGTGGAGGGCGTGGATGAGGTCGGCAATCCGACCATCCTCGCCACCCTGACGGTGATCGCGGCAATCCTGCCGATGGCTTTCGTCTCGGGACTGATGGGGCCGTACATGCGCCCCATCCCGATCGGCGCGTCGGTGGCGATGGTCGCATCGCTCGGCGTGGCGTTCATCGTGACGCCGTGGATTGCGCTCAAGCTGCTGCGCGGTCACGTGGCTCGCGCGGCCGACGGCATCGACCCTGCGCACGAGCCCGAGGAGCAGGGGCGGTTTGGCGCATTCTACGCCAGGCTGATGACGCCGCTCATCGAGCAACGCGGGCGCCGGATGGCGTTCTACGGGGCGACGGTGGCGCTGCTGCTCGCATCGGTCGGCCTGCTCGGCATCAAGGCCGTGCAGGTGAAGATGTTGCCGTTCGACAACAAGAGTGAATTCCAGGTCATCGCCGACCTGCCCGAGGGCGCGACGCTCGAGACGAGCCAGGCGCTTGGCGAAGAGATCGCCACGTACCTGCGCACCGTGCCGGAAGTCAGGAGCACCGAGGTGTATGCTGGGGTGGCCGCGCCGTTCAACTTCAACGGGCTGGTGCGCCACTACTTCCTGCGCCGCGGACCGAACGTCGTTGACGTGCAGGTCAACCTGCTCGACAAGCACGCGCGCGACCGGCAGAGCCACGACATCGCGGTGGCCGTGCGGCCGACGATCGATTCGCTGGCGCGGCGATACGCCGCCGCGGTGAAGGTCGCCGAGATTCCGCCGGGGCCGCCCGTGCTGTCAACGCTCGTGGCGGAGATCTACGCGCCGGATGACAGCACGCGCATCGCCGCGGCCGTCGCCGTGCGTGATGTCTTCGCCTCCACGGAGGGGGTCGTGGACGTGGACTGGATGATCGAGGCTCCCCAGGCGCAGCGCTCCTTCCGGATCGACCGCGTGGCCGCGGCGCGCGCCGGGGCAAGCGTCGACCAGATCGCCCAGACGCTGTACCTCGCGTTGTCCGGCGCGACGGTCGGTTACACGCCGGACCCCGAGGCGCGGGAGCCGGTCGCCATCGTGCCGCGCTTTGCGGAAACCGCTCGCTCGTCCGTCGAGGCGCTCCTCAGCGTCCCCGTCGCGACGGCATCGGGCCCGCAACCGCTCGACCGCTTCGTCAACGTCGTCACCGCGGAACGCGAAAGTTCGCGGCAGCGCAAGAACCTGCGTCCCGTGATCGTCGTGACGGGCGATGTCGCGGGCACCATCGAGTCACCCGTCTATGCCATTCTCGCGATGAACAAGCGCCTCGACACGCTGCGCGTGAATGGCGCGGCAATCACGCGCTACAACAGCGTTGCGCCAACCCGCGTGGACGAGCTGGCCCTGAAATGGGACGGCGAATGGCAGGTCACGCTGGAAGTGTTCCGCGATCTCGGCATTGCATTCGCGATCGTGCTGGTGCTCATCTATGTGCTGGTCGTCGGCTGGTTCCAGTCGTTCACGACGCCCCTCGTGATCATGGCGCCGATTCCGCTGACCTTGATCGGCATCCTTCCCGGCCACGCCGCGACGGGTGCGTTCTTCACCGCCACGTCCATGATCGGGATGATCGCCCTGGCGGGGATCATCGTCCGGAACTCCATCCTGCTCGTGGACTTCATCCAGCTCGCGGAGGCACGGGGCCGTTCCCTGCGCGAGGCGGTCCTCGAGGCCGGGGCCGTGCGGTTCCGGCCCATCGCCCTCACGGCGGCTGCCGTCGTCATCGGCGGGCTCGTGATGGTCCTGGATCCGATCTTCCAGGGACTGGCGGTGGCGCTGATGTTCGGCGCGGCCGCCGCCACCCTGCTCACGATGGTCGCCGTTCCGCTGCTGTACTGGGAACTCCACCACCGAACCTCTCCAAATCACACATGAAACTTCTGATGCTGGTCTACAGCGGCCCGTCGCCGCAGCGCATTGTCTCGCTGCTCGAGTCGCACGACTCGCCCGGCTACACGATCTTCGACGGCGCCCGGGGCGTGGGGTCAACCGGTCGCATCGAAGGCAGCCGTGCCTGGCCCGGTTCGGTGACGATGTTCGTGACCGCCGTTCCCGACGCGAATGTGCTTGCACTGCGCGAGGCCCTGAAGGAGTACCGATCCGTCGCCGTCGATGGCGAGCACCTGCACGTGGCAACCCTTCCCATCGAACACTACTTCTGAGCGGAGCATCTCCCGTGTGTCCTGACAAGATCATTCGCCGGTTCGCCGGCGCCTTCATCATCGCTTCGCTGGTCCTGGCGGTGGTCGTGAACCACTGGTGGCTCCTGTTCACGGCGTTCGTCGGCGCGAACCTGTTCCAGTCGAGCATCACCGGGATCTGCCCGTTGGAACGCGTACTGGGGCGTACGCGCCTCTTCGGCTGCGTGCCCAGGGGCAGGGCATCGTGACGGCCCGTTGGCGGGTATCTTTGGTCGCGAATGACCAAGACGATGTCGCCTGAACTCATTGAACTGGTCGCCGGGCGATTCAAGGCGCTCGCCGACCCTGCGCGCCTGTGCATCCTGAATGCCCTGCGCGAGCGCGAGCGTACGGTCACGGAGCTCGTCGCGGAGACCGGGCTGTCGCAGCCCAACGTGTCGAAACACCTCGCGCTCCTGCACACCCTGGGATTCGTCGCGCGGCGCCGGGCGGGCGCGTTCGTGCGTTACACCCTGGCGGACAAGGACATCTTTCGCCTGTGCGACCTGATGTGCCGGCGGATCCAGGCGGGGACGCGATC
>CAZLAU010000144.1:4285-6274 GCA_964557615.1 uncultured Gemmatimonas sp. | reverse complement strand
GATGCCGTTGCGCTCGGCGAAGATGAACCGGCGCATCTTCGGGTTCCAACGGCGGGTCTGGTGGCCGAAGTGAACGCCGGCCTTGAGGAGATCGTCGATCGTGGTCTGCGACATGTGTTCCTGCGAGGTTGGTTGGTGACGTCGGAGCGAGTCATCGTGCCGGCCGACCGCCCCGTGGCGAACCACGGGGCGGCACCCGGCTGGCACTCATCGCGCCTGAGAGATGAACTGCGAATGACCTGACTGCACCTGCGACTACCCTGACTGTAACGCCAGCCCCGTTGGCTAGCGCTTGCTGAACTGGAACCGCTTGCGCGCCTTGGGACGACCCGGCTTCTTGCGCTCGACCGCCCGCGCGTCGCGGGTCAGCAGGCCGAGATCCCTCAGCTTGCCGCGATGGGCCTCGTCGAGCTTGACCAGCGCACGCGCGACGGCGAGGCGCAGGGCGCCTGCCTGTCCCGTGGATCCGCCACCGGCCAGGTTCGCCTGCACGTCGAAGCGGCCCAGCGTGTCGGTCGCCGTGAACGGCTGCTGAATCGCCGTGACGAGCGCCGGCCGCGGGAAGTAGTCCCCGAGCGTGCGCCCGTTGACGTCCCACTTGCCCGATCCGGGCCGGATGAAGACGCGGCAAACCGCTTCCTTGCGGCGTCCAATCGTGTGAATGACGTCGCTCATTTACTTGGCCTCGCGCTTCGGGAAGGCCAGCGGCGCGGGCTGCTGGGCCTTGTGGGGATGATCCGCACCAGGATAGACGCGCAGCTTGAGGCGCAGGGACTGTCGCGCCAGCGCGTTCTTCGGCAGCATGCCGAAGACCGCACGCTCCACCACCCGCTCAGGATGCTTCGCCATGAGCGTGGCATACGGCGTCTGCTTGTCGTGTCCCATGTAGCCCGAATGCGAGAAGTAGCTCTTCTGCTCGGCTTTGCGCCCGGTGACGCGCACCTTGGACGCATTGATGATGATCACGTTGTCGCCGGTGTCGATGTGGGGAGTGAAGACCGGCTTGTGCTTTCCCCGGAGGATGCGGGCGACTTCCGTCGCCAAACGCCCAAGCACCATCCCTTCCGCATCAACGACGAACCATTTGTGTTCGACGTCGGCGGGTCGTGCCGTGTACGTAGACATCGTGGACGAACTGCTCCAACAGTGCGGAATCACTCCGCGGTACGGACAGCGCCTCACCGGTGCGGGTTGCAACCCGGGTCTCGGCCGCCCCGAAGGGCGTTTTTGGACAGACATTCAAGCTAGACAAGCACTTACGGACTGTCAACAGATCCGGTTTGACGGACTTGTGCGCGGCCCGGATTGCGTGTCCTTTTGGCGGGTGCCGCTCGCCCGCCGCCCACTGCTGTCGTTCGCGCGCCCGACCGGGCCGCCTGCGTTCGCCGCCTACTGGCTTGTCGCCTACGGCGTGATTGCCGTGGGGCTGGGCGACCGCATCGAACCGATGCCGCTGATCGCGGACGTGATGTACATGCCGTTCCGGATGACCCTCGCGTGGACGCTCTGGCTGGCGGCCCGTCATTCACCCGACCGTCACATCGCGCGCGCGTGGCTCTTCCTCGCCGCCGGGCAGGTCTTCGCGGTCGCCGGCAACGGTACGTGGGTGGCGTCGGACATCACGGGAACCGACACGTCGAACGCCATCTATCTCCTGTGGACGGTGCCGGCCAATGTTTGCACGATCGCCGGATTGTCGCTGATGATCCGGCGGCGCGAGCGCCAGGTGGTTCGCGCTGGCGATTGGATCGACGCCGCCGTGCTGGTCGTCGCGTGCGCGTCGCTTGCGTGGTACTTCATTGCGGCGCGCCTCGTCACGACGGGCTACGATGACACGCTGGGCGTGGTGATGTTCTTCCTCGACAGCGCCTCCAACGGGGCCACGTTGCTGCTCGCCACCACGGCGTGGCTGCGTGCTCCGGAAGGCCTCGCGCCTGGGGCGATGCCGCGAATTGCAGTGGCCATCTTCATGGTGGCCGCTGCAGACCT
>CAZLAU010000144.1:0-4185 GCA_964557615.1 uncultured Gemmatimonas sp. | reverse complement strand
GGCGTCGGCGTCGTCGTGCTGCTCCTCCTGGTGCTCTGGCGCCAGCGCATCGCACGCCAGGAGATCGAGACTTTGATCGCCAATCGACTCACCCTCGAGCAACAGCTCTGGCAGGCGCAGAAGCTCGACGCCGTCGGGCGTCTCGCCGGCGGCATCGCCCACGACTTCAACAACGTGCTGACCGCGATCTCGTCGCACGCACAGCTGCTGCGGGGCGGGCACACGACGGACGTCGCGGCCGAGGCCACCGAGATCCAGTTTGCGACGGAACGGGCGGCCGCGCTGGTTCGGCGGCTCCTGTCGTTTACACGGGCGAGCGCCACGGAGCGTACTCTTGTGGCGCCAGCCGTAGTAGTCCGGTCGATGGAACGGATGCTCCGGCAACTCACCCGGGCCGACGTCGCGCTCGACTTCGACGTCGCGGTCGACCGATCCGTCGTGTCGATGGCGGATGGGCAACTCGAGCAGATCCTGCTCAACCTCGTCATCAACTCGCGCGATGCCACGCCTGACGGGGGTCGCATCACCGTCCGATCGAATACGCTTTCAGTAGCGGACGGCGACCCGATGATTCAGCGCGGCGTCGAGCCCGGCGAGTGGGCCGTGCTCGAAGTCGAGGACACCGGCACCGGGATGGACGCGGCCACGCGCGACGCAATGTTCGAGCCCTTTTTCTCGACAAAGACGACCACCGGGGGGACCGGCCTGGGACTCGCCACGGTCGCTGGAATTGTCGCAGCCGCGAACGGGCACATCCTCGTGAAGAGCGCGCCGGGCCGTGGCACCACGATCACCGTGCTTCTTCCCGCCGCCGCCCCGGCCCCGGAGTTGGGCGAGACCGAACGGCCGCAGCCGGGTACCCCGCGCGCGCAATCGATCCTCGTGGTGGACGATGAGGCACCAATTCGATCGGCGCTGTCGCGGTTCCTCGCGCGGCGGGGATATGACGTGCTCGAGGCGCCCAGTGCGGCGGCGGCGATCGTCGCGATGGAACGGCGTGACTGGACCGTGGACCTCATCCTCACCGACGTGCAGATGCCCGGCGGAACAGGGCTTGAACTCGCCGCCCAGGTGCGCAAGCGCCGCGCCGGGATTCCCGTGCTGTTCATGACCGGCTACGCACCGGTGGATGGTGACGCGGCGGCATCACGCGCGCGCGACTCGGATACGATTGCCAAGCCGTTCGACCTCGAAGTCGTTGCCGAACGGATCCGGGTCCGGCTGCTCGATACGCCGCGTTAGCGTTCCGGGCTCACCGGTGGCGTGCCCGGCGCGTGGTCCTCGAACTCGATGAGCGTCGCCCCCTTCTCGACGGCAGTCCCGGCGGCGACGTGAACCGCGCGCACCGTGCCGGCGGCCGGCGCCCGGAGCTCGTTCTCCATCTTCATTGCTTCGATCACGGCGAGGGGATCGCCCGCCGTGACGTGCTGCCCCGGGGTCACGTGCACGCGGATGACCAAGCCCGGCATCGGCGCGGTTACCGGCACCGGCCCGGCCGCCACCCGCCCCGCCGCCGCCATGTCCCGGATGGCCCTGGTGCGCTCGTCGAGCGCGTCAACGGCGTACCTGCGGCCGTCGATGCGCACGACGTACCGCCCGCGCTCGCCTTCCCGGCGGGCCGTGACGCGATGTACCGTGGTCCCGACCGTCACGAGACGCACCGGCGTGCCTTCGATGGCCTGCAAGTGTACCGCAACCGGGGGTGAATCGTCCACGGACGCCGTGCCGCCGTCGAGCGACACGACGAACGACCGGCCATCCAAGTCCACGATGTAGCGGATCACGCGGAGCGCCGCCGCAGCACGACGACCGTCTCGACGTGCGCCGTCTGCGGGAACATGTCGAACGCATCCACCGTCTCGATGCTCCACGCGGGCATGCGTGCGAGGTCGCGCGCGAGCGTCGCCGGATCACAGCTGACATAGACGACGGTGCTCGCACCGGACGCCGCCTCGATCGCGCCTGCGACACGGGGATGCAGCCCTGACCGCGGCGGGTTCACGACGACCGTATCCGCCGGGAGGAGTCGCTCGATGACATCCTCGACGCGCGCGGAAATGGCGCGCGACGGACGCGCGAGCCGAGCCGCGGCAAACGCCGTCGCCTCCTCGTCGAGCTCCACTGCGGTAACGCGCACACCTCGCGCGTGCAGCGCAACCGCCAGGTCGCCGACTCCCGAGTACGCGTCGATCACGTGTGCAGGCGAGCGCGCCATCACGCGTTCCTCCACCATCGCGAACAGCGCCGATGCGACGTCGGGGTTCACCTGGGTGAACGACGCGCTCGGTCGGCCCGGTCGGGCGGGTGCACCGGTCGCGCCGCCGGCATCGGCCGCACCGGCCGACGGGCGGCGTGAGTGGACGGCACGGCGCCGCGCGCCGTCCGGCGTCCACCACACGGCGTCGAAGGAGCGGAGCGCATTCGCAAACCGCGTCGCCTCCGGCCATTCCGAACCGCCCTCGAGGGCGAACGATCCGCGCCCACCAACCAGCCGAACGGTCGCCCGTAGCGCCGTCGCCGCCGGGAGGTCGGCGGAGGCGGCCATCACTTCCCGCCACATCTCCACCACACGCGAATCCGTGATCAGGCAGTCGTCGAGCGCAAACACCTCGTCCGGCCGGTCCCATCGGTGAAGCCCGGCAGTCCAGGCGCCCGCAGCGTCGCGACGAAGGGCGAGCGTGAGCCGGTGCCGGTACCGCCACGCCGATGGCGCCGGGTGAAAGTCGGGGAGATCGATCGTGCGGCGACCAATGCGGCGCAACGTGTCACGGATGATGCGGCGCTTGGCCTCGGCCTGGGCGCCGGCGTCCATATGCTGCAACTGGCAACCTCCGCACGCCGACTGTTCGTAGTGCCCGCACGGCGGTTCCACGCGGTGCTCGGATCGCCGCACAAAGGACTCGACGCTGCCGCGCGCCAACCGCTTCTCCGCCTTCACGGCCGCCACGACGCGATCGCCTGGAGCCGTTCGAGGCACAAAGACCACCAGTCCCTCGTGTCGCGCGACCCCGTCGCCGCCGGCAGCAATCGAATCGATGTCGAGCGTGAGCGCGCCGGTCATCGGTCTCGCCGCCCTTCCGCGCGGGCCAGCGCCGCCCACCCGGACGCGGGCATCTGGGCGGCCGCCGCATCGCCGCCCGCCACGCGGCCGCCAGTGCGATCACGCTGCGCCACCAACGCGGCCGCGATCGCGGCTGCGTGCAGTTCCCCGGTGCTCGGAGCATCCGCAAGCAGTGACGCCAGGCGCCGCTCGAGCCATTGGATGTCAATGGCGCCCGTGCGGAAGTCGGGATCCGAGAGGATGCGCAGGTGGAACTCCCTCGAGGTTTCGACCCCATCCACCACGAGTTCGAGCAACGCGCGTCGCATGCGCGCGATGGCCTGTTCCCGGTTCCGGCCCCACACGATCAGCTTGGCAAGCATCGGATCGTAGTGCAGGCTGACGACGGACCCGGCCTCGACGCCGCCATCCCAGCGAACGCCGGGTCCGGACGGGACGTGCAGGTAATCGATGCGCCCGGTGGACGGCAGGAACCCGTTGGCCGGGTCCTCGCTCGTGATCCGGCATTCGATCGCCCACCCGCGCGGCTCGATCACGCCGTCGAACGGCAGGCGCTCGCCGGCCGCAATCCGCAACTGCCACTGCACCAGGTCGATGCCGGTCACGAGTTCGGTGACCGGATGTTCGACCTGAATCCGCGTGTTCATCTCAAGGAAGTAGAACTGCCCGTCCGCGTCCAGCAGGAACTCGCACGTCCCCGCATTCACATAGCCCGCCGCGCGTGCGGCCCGAACCGCCGCGTCGCCCATGCGGCGCCGAAGGTCGGAGTCCACCGCAGTGCTCGGGGCCTCCTCGATCATCTTCTGGTGCCGGCGCTGCACCGAGCACTCGCGCTCACCCAGCGAGATGACGTTGCCGTGGGTGTCGGCGAGGACCTGGATCTCGACGTGCCGCGGCCCGCGGATGTACTTCTCGATGTAGACGGCGTCGTCGCCGAACGCGTTCTTCGACTCGCGCCGCGCGGCCTCCCAGGCGCCGGGCATTTCTTCCGGCGAGCGAACGATGCGCATTCCCTTCCCGCCCCCGCCCGCCGCCGCCTTGAGGAGGACCGGGAAGCCGACCTTCGCGGCGACGGCCGCCGCTTCGCCGGCATCGCCCAGGGACTCCGTCGTGCCCGGAACCAC
>CAZLAU010000143.1:0-6366 GCA_964557615.1 uncultured Gemmatimonas sp. | reverse complement strand
AGCGTGGACAACGGCGCCGGCTCCGACGTCAGCAGCTTCGCCATGATCGCCTGCGCGTTCGGCCCCGTGTGCGGCGGCTCGCCGGCAATCATTTCATAGGTCATCGCCGCGAGCGAGTACAGATCGCTCCGCGCGTCGATCGTCCGGTCACCCGTGGCCTGCTCCGGGCTCATGTACTGCGGCGTGCCGAGCGAAAGCCCCGTCTGCGTGACGCGCGCGCCGCCGGCGTTGCTCACCGCCAGCGCGATGCCGAAGTCGGCCACCACGGGCTGCCCGGACTGCAGGAGAATGTTCTCGGGCTTCAGGTCGCGGTGGATCACGCCTCGCTCGTGCGCGTACGCGAGCGCGCTCGCGATGGCGCTCGCAATGCGCACGGCCTCCTCGATCGGCAACTGCTGTTCGCGGTCCAGCTTCGCCCGCAGCGACTCGCCTTCCACGTAAGGCATTACGTAGAACAGCGCCCCGCCCGCCTCGCCGCTGTCGAAGAGCGGCAGGAGGTTCGGATGCTGCAGGTTCGCCGTGACCTTGATCTCGGAGAGGAACCGCTCGACGCCGAGCACGGCGCCGAGTTCGGGCTTCAGCACCTTGACCGCTACGCGCCGGTCGTGCTTCAAATCCCTGGCGAGGTACACGATCGCCATGCCACCCTCGCCGATGCGGCGCTCGATGGCGTAGCGGCCCGAGAGGGCCGTGCTGAGTTGCTCGGTCGTGTGCATGGGCGATTCCGACGCGTGGAAGGTGCCGTTCCGCTGCGGCGTTCGCCAGCGGCCCGGCTACATTTCCTGCCGATGAACGCCCGTGCCCGCGCCTGGCTTGAGGTGGACCTCCACGCCCTCGTGCGCAACGCACAGGCGCTGCAGAAGCACGCCCGCAAGCCCGTCATGCCGATGGTCAAGGCCGATGCATACGGGCTCGGCGTCGGCCCGGTGGTGCGCGCACTCGAGTCAATCGAGCCGTGGGGCTACGGCGTGGCGACGATCACCGAGGGCGAGGAGCTGCGAGCGGCGCGCATCCAGCGCCCGATCCTCGTGACCGCTCCCACCGAACGCGGCGCCAAGCCGCTGCAGGCAATGCGCGCGGCGGGGCTGACGCCAGCACTCGGCGACTCGCAGGCGATCCGGACGTGGATGATGACGGGCGGCGGCGACTGGCACCTCTCGATCGACACGGGAATGAGCCGCGCGGGCATTCGCTGGTCCGAGGTCGGCACGCTCGCCGAGGAGCTTCGCGCCTGCCCACCGGCCGGGGCATTCACGCACTTCCATTCCGCCGAATGCGACGACGGCTCGATGGACGTGCAGACGCAGCGATTCCGCGACGCCGTGGCGGCCATGCCGGCGCCGCCGCCGTTGCTGCACACGCAGAACAGCGCGGCGATCGTGCGCACGGTGGCGTCACCGTGGAGCTTCGTGCGCCCGGGCGTCTTTCTCTATGGCGTGGGCAGCGGTGCCGCGCTCGGTCCTGAGCCCGTGGCGCACCTGCGCGCGTGCGTCGCGGACATCCGCACCATCGATCCGGGCGAGACGGTCAGCTACAACGCCACCTGGACGGCCACGCGCCAGACGCGCATCGCCACGCTGGCGATCGGCTACGCCGACGGCTACCGCCGCCTGCTCGGCAACAAGGGCACGGCGGTGATCGGTGGCCGCCGCGTGCCGGTGATTGGCACCGTGACGATGGACCTCACGATGGTGGACGTCACCGACGTTCCGTGCGCACTCGGCGACATCGCCACGTTGATGGGGCAGGACGGCGACGAGACGATCACCGCCGAGGACGTGGGGGCCGCCTGCGGCCTCTCGCCGTACGAAATCCTGACCAGCCTGCGATCGCGCCTCGTGCGCACGTACGTATGACGGCGAAGCGCGCGGCGATCGTGGTGCTCGACGGCGTCGGCATTGGCGCGGCCCCGGACGCCGCCGCCTACGGCGACGTGGGGAGCAACACGCTGGGCAACCTTGCCCGCGCCGTGGGTGGGCTTGAGCTGCCCAACCTCGAGCGCGCCGGCCTCGGCCTCGTCGCGGACATCCAGGGACTCCGCCGTCCACCGGCTCCCACCGCCGCGTACGGGGTGCTCGAGCCACGGTCGGCGGGCAAGGACAGCACCACCGGACACTGGGAACTGGCGGGGGTGCGGGTCCGGACGCCGTTCCCGACGTACCCGAACGGATTCCCGGAGGACGTGATCGACGAGTTCGCGCGGCGGACCGGGCGCGGCGTGATCGGTAATGTGGCCGGGAGCGGCACCGCGCTGATCGACCAGTTCGGCGAGGAGCACGTGAAGACCGGCGCGTGGATCGTGTACACATCGGCCGACTCGGTTTTTCAGGTTGCGGCGCACGAAGGGCACGTTCCGCTGGACGAGCTGTACCGCGGCTGCGAAGCGGCCCGGGCGATGCTCGTGGCGCCGCACAACGTGTCTCGGGTGATCGCCCGGCCGTTCGCGGGCGCTGCGGGCGCGTTCAAGCGGACGCTGAACCGGCGCGACTTCTCGGTCGAGCCGCCCGAGCCGACGCTGATCGACGCCCTGGCGGCCGCGGGCATCGCGCGGACGGGCGTAGGGAAGGTGGATGACCTCTTTGCCCGGCGCGGGATCGAGGGGGGCCACACGTCCGGAAACGCCGAGGGGCTGGAGCGCCTCCTGGCCTGGCTCCACGGGGGAAGTGGGTTCCTCTTTGGCAACCTTGTAGATTTCGACCAACTGTACGGGCACCGGAACGATGTTCCGGGGTTCTATAAGGCGTTGCGTGACTTCGACGCCGCTTTGCCGGCGATCACCGCCGCCCTGAGAGAGGACGACCTGCTGTTCATTACTGCCGATCACGGCAACGACCCGACCACGCCGTCCACCGACCACGCGCGCGAAAACGTGCCCGTGCTCGCGTTTGGCCCGCGCGTATGCCCAATGGCGATTGGCCGCCGCAACACCTTCGCCGACCTGGGTGCGACGGTAGCCGACTGGCTTGACCTCAGCTTTCGCGGGTCGGGCCGGTCGTTTCTCCCGCTGGTGATGGGCAAGTGACGGGGGCCGCCGCGACGGAATCGTTGCGCGCGCTCGCCGACGCCGCGATGCGCAATGCCTATGCGCCGTATTCGCAGTTCCGCGTCGGGGCCGCGCTGCGCGCCGCCGACGGCACGACATACGCCGGCTGCAATGTCGAGAACTCCTCGTTTCCGGCCGGCTGCTGCGCCGAGCGCAATGCGCTGGGCGCCGCCGTGCAGGCGGGGCGTCAGGAGTTCGCCGAGTTGGTGATCGTCACCGAAGCCGACACGCCGACGCCCCCGTGCGGGCTGTGCCGGCAGGCGCTGGTGGAGTTCGCGCCGGCACTGCCGGTCACGAGTTATGGCGCACTCGGTGCGTCGGCGCGCTGGACGCTCGCCGAGCTGCTCCCGGCGCCGTTCACGGGCCAGTCGCTGAGGCACGCTTGAACGGCGCGCGCAGGATCCACCGGGCCATCCCGGTCAGTGTGGCCCTCGTGCTCGCCGCGCTTGTCGGCGCGTGCAGCGAGAAGATTGACGGAGGCGCGAACTGCTCGCTCTCGGCGGCGCTCTGCCCGGGGCAGTCGCTCGAAGTCACCGACACGATCATCGACCCGGTGCTGGCGTTCGACAGCACGTACGACGGGTTCCCGGCGCGCGGAACCGAGACCTACATCCCGATCATCAACTACGGCAACGACCTCGAAACGGTCGCGATCCTGCGCTTCGATACGCTCACCACGCTTTTCGTGCCGCCGCTCGACACGATCCAGGCGATCACCTACGTGGACTCGGTGTACGTGAAGCTGTTCGTGGACCTCACGCGAGCGCAGGTGCCGGACAGCGTTCGCATCGAGCTGTACGACGTGAACGACACGACGGCGGCGGACACCGCCACGGCGCACTTCGCGGCGCGGTTCGTGCCACAATACCGGATCGGCGGCGGGACGTTCGCGAAGGCCAACTTCGTCGATTCGGTCTTCGTCCAGGTCAGCGACTCGGCGATGCTCGCCGCGCTCGCCGACAGCTCCACGGGCTGGCCACGGCTGCGCGTGGGCGTGCGCGCCACCACGCCGAACGGCGAGCCGGTCGCGTTCCGCCTGGGCACGACGGAGAGCAGCAGTTCGGCCAAGCTGCGCTACCGCCCGCTGGCGGACACTGCGGTGCACCAGATCGAGAATGACCTCGCGTCGAGCGGGCCGACGAGTCGCGCCGACATCCAGCGCGACCTGCTCGACTATGGCGTCGTCATCAGGAACAACCTCCCGCCGGCCGCTGCTGCCACGATGGCGCTCGGTGGCGTGCCCGGGCGCCGCGCGTACCTCCGGTTCAACATCCCGCCGCGCCTCGCCGACTCGTCCACGATCATCCGCGCGACGTTGCGACTGAACCAGGTGGCGTACCCGTTTGGCGGGCCGCTGGACACCGTGGTCGTGCGCCCGCACATCGTGCTGGCGTCGCCGAGCGTGGTGGACAACCGGCGTGCCGCGACGATCATCGGCGGCGCGGGCCTCGTGATCAGCGACTCGCTCGCGGTCCTGCCGCGCGAGTCCGGCCGCCGCGAGATCGAGATGTACGAACTCGTCCGTGCGTGGGCCAACCAGGGCATCGGCACGCACGTGCCGCCGCGTGCGCTGGTGCTCGCGGTGTCCAATGAGGGCACGCTGCCGCGGATCGCCACCTTCTCGTCGTCGCTCGCGGCGCCGGGCGACCGGCCCTCAATGCGCCTTACGTTCACGAAGAAGACAGGATTCGGCCGCCCGTGACACGCCACACGCTTCGCATCGCACGCCGGCTGGCCTGCGCCGCCGCACTCGTGGCGCTGGCGGGCGCGCCGGCCGCGGCCCAGGGCGCGCTCAGCCTGCTCGGATTCGGCTATCCGGTTGGCGGCACGAGCACACGCGCGCTCGGTGCCGGCGCGTCGCTCACGGGGCTCGATCCGCAGTCGCCGGTGAACCCGGCGGCGATCGTGCTGGCCACGCGGCTCCAGGGCTACATCCAGTTCGAACCGGAACTCCGCAGCGTGACGGCCGGCGGCCCGAACGTCCGAACCACGACATCGCGCTTTCCGCTCTTCGTCGCGACGGGCCGGCAGGGCCGCGCCACCTTTGCGCTCTCGTACTCCTCGTTCATGGACCGCACGTGGGCCAACTCGTACGCCGACACGCAGTCGGTCGGCTCCGAGCGCATCCCCTCGACGGTGCTCACGTCGAGCGTGGGCGGAATCGCCGACGTGCGCGGCGCAATGGCGTGGACGCTCAACGAACAGATCCACGTCGGCATCGCGGCCCACCTGTACCCGGGCGACAACCGCGTCAGCTTCGGCCGCGCGTTCAGCGACTCGTCGAACGTGGGGAGCTTCCAGCTGAACAACACGTACAACTATTCCGGGTCGGCGCTCTCGTTCGGCGCCACCTGGTTCCCCGTGGCGCACATCGCGATCGGCGGCGACTTCCGCGCCGGCGGTACGATGAAGCTCCGGCTCGGCGACTCAACCGTGGTGGGCACGGGGAAGATCCCGATGCGCATGGGACTCACCGCGTCCTATGACGGGATCCCGGGTGCGGTGTTCACGGGACGCGTCGCGCGCGAGCGATGGACCGACCTGCGTGGGCTGGGCACATCGGAGCTGGGCCTCGAGGACGCCACCGACGTGTCGGCGGGCGCCGAGGTGCTCGGGCCGCGCATCGGCAACGGGCAGATGGTGCTGCGCACCGGCTATCGCACGCGTGGACTCCCGTTCACGTTCGGAACCACGGCGGTCAAGGAGCGGCTGGTCACGGGCGGCGTTGGCATCCCGCTCGGCGGGTCGCGCGCCGTGATCGACATCGGGCTGGCCCGCGCCACGCGCACCGCCGCCGCGATCTCCGAGAAAGCCTGGCTCGTGAGTTTCGGGGTCGGCATACGCCCCTGACGGCGCGGGCCACGTGAGCGCTCCGGCCGCAGCCGATCGCACCAGCGGCGCCCCCCTCGTGCTCGTCGCGGACGACGCCGAGGCGAACGTGGAACTGCTCACGGACCAGCTCGAAGGGCTCGGCTTCCGCGTCGTGGTCGCCCGGACGGCACCGGACGCGATTGCCGCATCGGTGGAGCACCGCCCGGACCTGGCGATCCTCGACGTCTCGATGCCCGCCGGCGAACTCGGGGTGCCGGACCGCGACGCCGGGTTCGAGGTGTGCCGCCGCATCAAGCGTGACCCGCGCACCGCGCGCATTCCGGTGGTCTTCGTCACGGCGCTCAGCGAAACGTCGGACCGCGTGAAGGCGATCGAAGCGGGCGGCGACGACTTCCTGAACAAGCCGTACCATCGCCTGGTGCTCAACGCGCGGGTGCAGTCGCTGCTCAAGCTCAAGGGCGCCACCGACGCGCTCGAGGAAAGCCTCAAGC
>CAZLAU010000142.1:0-6379 GCA_964557615.1 uncultured Gemmatimonas sp. | reverse complement strand
CCCACACCTGGTTTGTTCCTGCGCGGTATCGCAGGGACTTGAACGGGATCGCCATCTCGACCGTCCAGCCACCGTCGAAGCGACCCGACTTGGAGGTCCAGACCGGGTTCCAGTCGGTGCTCGGGCTCCCCTCATCCACCACTGAATAGTCGGCGCGGGCGCCAAGCGGATTCGTATAAAAGGCGAACCCGCTCCGCCGGTCGTAGAACGTGTCGAAGAGCACGCCGATGTGTTCGTTGTTGCGCAAGCCGCCGGTGTCGCGCCGCAGCTCGTTGACGATCCAGTCCTCGGGCGGCGACGTCTCGTGGCACCGGCAGGTGAGGTAGATGTTCCTGTCGTCGTACGTGATCCAGATGTCGCTCCGCTCCGTGCCGGCCTCACCGTAGTCCGGCGCGGCCTGGATGAGTCCGCCGAACGGTGCTTCGCGGGTGTACACCTCCTCGTCGAGCACGCCGTCGAGCTTGAGCGGCGCCGTCAGCTTGATGGCGCGGATCGTGGCCTGGCCGGTCGCGTCACGGCTGATCACGGCGGGCGCAACCGGGGCCGGCGGGCCGCTGATTGCGGGAGACGACTGGCCGGCGGCGGGACCGGCGAGCAGCAGGCTCGCAATGGCGGCGGAGGTCGAATTCCGGAAACGTGTACGGTGCATCGGTGCGGAAATCTCCGTGGGGGCGCGACAGAATATCGCCCCGTGCACGGCCCCTGTCACTTGCCGCGATTAACGTAGGCGGATGTCGCGCCCCACCATCGTCAACGTCGGCTACCGCTCCACCAACTACTGGGTGGTGAGCGCCGGGCACGCGCGCCTGCTTGTGGACCACGGATGGCCGGGCATGGTCGCCACGCTCGAGGCCGAACTGAGGCGAAAGGACATCCCGATCGCCGAGATCGCCTACGGTCTCGCGACGCATTACCACCTGGACCACGCCGGGGCATCGCAGGACCTCAAGGACCGGGGGATGCGGCTGATCGTGATGGCGGAACAGGTGCGCGCAATCCCGATGATGAAGCAGTTCATCAAGGCGGGCGATCACTACACGGAGATCGCACTGCACGACAACGTGGTAATCACCTGCGCAGAAAGCCGGGCCTTCCTTGCGACGATCGGGTTTGACGGCGAGATCGTGCATACCCCCGGTCACTCGGACGACAGCGTGAGTCTCGTCCTGGGCAGCGGCGAGGCATTCACCGGGGACCTGACCCATCCCGCGATGGCGACGGACGAATCGGCCGAGGCGGTGGCGCGCAGTTGGCAACGGCTCCGGGAACGCGGGGCGACGACCGTGTACGCCGGCCACGGGCCGGTGCGGCCGATCGACGCGGGCTGAGCGCGGGGCCGGCAGCGGCGTTAAGTTCTCCTTCCCGCGCCCATAGCTCAATTGGATAGAGCTTTTGACTTCGGATCAAAAGGTTGGGGGTTCGAGTCCCTCTGGGCGCACTGAATGACACACCCCGAGGTCGAGTCACTCGACGGCATCTTCACGCTGCGCGCCGGCCCCAACACGCGTGGATGGAACGGCATCCAGTACAAGACCGGCCTGGCCGCGCGCAACACCACGGCGCAGAAGCTGTCGATGAACGTGGCGACCGTGCCGCCGGGCGCGTGCGCCTACGCCCACATCCACGTCGACTTCGAGGTGATGCTCTACATCCTCTCGGGTCGCGTGCGGCACGAGTACGGCCCGAACCTGGAGAATCGCGTCGACAACGGTCCGGGCGACTTCATCTTCATCGAGCCGGGCGTGCCGCACGAAGTGCTGAACCTGAGCGACACGGAGCCCGTCGTCGCCGTGGTTGCGCGCTCCGACGCCAGCGAGTGGGAGCACATCGTGGACGTGCCGAGCAGGCGGCGTCCGCCGGGCTGACAGCAGAGTCACCCGAGAACGCGCGGGCCAATCGAAGCCGCCGCGAACGAACGGGCCGGCCGATGTCGCGCCGTGATGCGCCGGGACAATTGAAACCGTTCGGCCCCTTTGGTCCGTCGTAACTGGAAGCAGGCCCACCCCGTGCGCTTCCTCCGCCCGACCGCCATGTCCACTGTCGCGCAAGACTTTCGCCTCGCCCGGCGCCTGGTCGCCAAGAGTCCGCTGTTCACGACGATCGTCGTCGTGACGCTCGCCCTGGCGATCGGACTCAATACCGCCGTCTTCTCCGCCGTTGACGCACTGATCCTCCGGCCGATTCCGGGTGTCCGCGCCCCCGGCGAGATCGTGCAGCTGTACCGGAGCTGGCCGGGCGACATGAAGTACGGATCGAACTCCATTCCGCACTACTACGACGTCCGGAATCGCTCGCACGACACCTTCTCGGGCGTCGCGCTCTGGTCGTTCGCGCAGATCAATGTCTCCACGGGAGCGGGCAATCCGCGGGCGGTGTTCGGCGTGATGGCCTCGGCCAACTACTTCAGCGTGCTCGGCGTGACACCTGCCCGCGGACGCTTCTTCGTGCCGGCCGAGGACAGCGGCCGGCTTGCGCACCGGGTGGCCGTGGTGAGCCACGCCGGCTGGAAGGGGGTGTTCGGCGGCGCGGAGGACATCGTCGGGCAGCGCACGATCGTGAACGGGCAGGCGTACGAGATCATCGGCGTGGCGCCACCCGCATTTGGCGGGGTGACGCCCGGGGTGATGCCGACGCTGTGGGTCCCGCTGATGCAGCTGAACGAGATCGAGCCGGGAAGCGAACGCAAATGGGACTCCCGCGGCAACAACTCGTACAGCGTCATCGCGCGCGTGAAGGAGGGGGTCAGCGTGAGCGCCGTCCCGGATCGGATGGCGGCGCTGGTCGCGCAGCTGCGCGCTGAGTACCCGGACGCGTACACGGAGTCCGGCATCACGGTCGTGCGCCAGTCCGACGCGGGGCTGCATCCCTCGTTCCGCTCGGCGCAGGTGGGACTGTCCGCGGTCGTGATGGGCGTCGTCCTGATCCTGTTGCTGATTGCGTGCGTGAACGTGGCGAACCTGTTCCTCGCCCGTGCCCGCGACCGCGCGCGCGAAATGGCCGTGCGGCTCAGTCTCGGGGCCACGCGCGCATCGCTCGTGCGCCAGCTGCTGATCGAGAGCCTGATGTACGCGGCCATCTCGGCGATCGCCGGGCTGGCCGTGGCGCAGTGGGCCATCGCGCTGACCAACCAGATCACGCTCCCGTTCGACATCGATTTTTCGGCCGGGCTGACGCTCTCACCGATCGTGCTCGCCTTCACGGTCGTGACGACGGCTGTCGCGGCGGTGTTGTTCGGGATTGCGCCGGCGCTGCAGGCGACGCGGCCGTCGCTCGTTCCGGCGCTCAAGGGCGAGGCGCCCGCCGGCGAATCGCGCTCGCGCATGCGGAGTGGGCTCGTGGTGGCGCAAATGGCGCTGTCGATCGTGCTCCTCGTCTGCTCCGGCCTGTTCTTGCGCAACCTCCGCGCCGCGACGGTGATCGACAAGGGTTTCGTGAGCGAGAACATGCTCGTTGGCGATGTGGACCCCGGGCGCCAGGGGTACCCGCGCGCGCGAACCGAGGAGTTCTACGCGCGGCTGCGCGAGCGGCTGCTGGCGAGTCCGGCCGTGGTCTCGGTGGCGTTCGCCGAGTCGGAACCACTGGGCTTCAACTCGAGCGACACGCGTGTTGAGGTGCCGGGATACGTGCCGGCCCAGAACGAGAACATGAGCGTCAACTACACGGCGGTGACCGACGGGTACTTCGACACGATGGGCATCCCCATCCTCCAGGGACGCGGCGTGCTCGCGCGCGACGACACGTCCGCCCAGCGTGTGCTCGTGGTGAATCAGCAGTTCGCCAACAAGTACCTCGCGGGCCGTGAGGCGGTCGGCGCGACGGTGCGCACGGGTGGACGTGACCACACCATCATCGGCGTCGTGCCGACGGGCAAGTACCAAAGCCTCGGTGAGGCCCCGAGGGCGTTCATGTATTTCTCCTGGGCGCAGCGGTTCTCGTCGGGGCAGATCGTGTTCGTCCGCACGAAGGGGGATCCGGCAGCGGTCATCCCGACGATGCGCGCGGAAGTAGCGGCGCTCGACGTGAACCTGCCGCTGGGCAACCTCAAGACGATGGACCGCCACCTCGGGATCGCCCTGATGCCGGCGCGCGTCACCGGCGCGGCGCTCGGCGTATTCGGGCTCCTGGGATTGGCACTCGCGGCGATCGGCATGTACGGCGTGATGGCCTACTCCGTTTCGCAGCGGACGCGCGAGATCGGCATCCGGATGGCGATTGGCGCCGGGGTCGCGGATGTCGTGCGGCTGGTGATGCGGCAGGGCCTGGTGCTCGTGTGCGTTGGCGGTGTCATTGGCGTTGCGGGAGCGTTCGCCGCCTCGCGGGCGCTGGGCAGTGCGCTGTACGGCGGCGGCCAGAACGACCTGTTCACCTTCGTGGTGGTTCCGGTGATACTTGTCGGCGTGGCGATGGTGGCCACGTGGGTGCCTGCGCGGCGCGCGGCCCGGACTGATCCGCTCGCGGCGCTGCGCCAGGACTAGGACTCGTTTCCCCGGGAACCGCACCATGACCTGTCGGCTGCTGCGAATGAGACTCCACGAGCGCCTGCGGATGCGCCCCGCACTGGCGCTGCTCGCCTCGCTGTTTGCCCTCGATGCCGCTGCGCAGCCGGCACCGGGAATCGCGGCCGTCGAGCGCATGCGCCGGACCTACGACGGCACGTGGTACCAGACGCTCACATTCATCCAGCAAACCATCGTCAGCCGAGCCGGCGGAAAGCCCGACACGACGACCTGGTACGAAAGCGTGAGCGGCGCTCGGCTCCGCATCGATATCGGGGATCCGTCGCTCGGGAACGGCGTGCTCTACACGGCGGACAGCGCGATCGTCGTGCGTGGCGGCGCGGTGGCCCGGCGGACCGGCAACGGCAACCCGTTCCTGCCGCTCATCATGGGCGTGTACGTGCAGCCCGTTGCCGAGACCGTGCGCCAGCTGCGCTTGTTCGGGTTCGACCTCGCGAAGGCGACGACCGGCACGTGGGAAGGGCGGCCGGTCACGATCGTCGGGGCCGCGTCTGGCAGCGATACCGCGTCGGCGCAGTTCTGGATTGACGACGAGCGCCAGGTCGTGGTGCGTGTGCGGGGCGCCGCGCGCGGGACGGGCGGAGCCGATGTCCATATCGGCGGTTATGTCCGTGCTGGTGGCGGATGGCTCGGCACTCGGGTGTCCATCGTGGGCCCGACCGTCTCGCAGATCGAGGAATACTCCGACTGGAAAGTGGACGTGCCGCTGTCGGAAGACCTCTTTGATCCGGCCAAGTGGAGCACCGCGCCGCACTGGCTGCACAAGCGCTGATTGTTGGCGAGCGGTGACACGGCGGGACGTTCCGTTGGTATTGATTGACGGGAATGTGCCGTGACTGCATAATAGTTGCCATTCGCGGCATCTCTGCGACTGCGCACGGATCACAGCGGCGCTGTTTCCCCGATCGCGAATCGCACGGCCGGAGCGAGTCTCACCGGCAGACACCTGTGCGCACGCCTGCCAGAGCGGGCGCGATGATCGTGTCGCACACCATTAACCAGGGGATAGTGAACATGAGCGCGACCCAGTGGATCACCGCCTTGCGTCGATTCGGCGTAGCTGCGGCGGTATTCGTCTGTGCCGGAGCGGCGCAGGCACAACAGGGATCGGTCGCAGTGACGGTCACCGAGGAGGGCAGCGGCCGGGCGGTCGCGCAGGCCCAGGTGGCCATCGCGGGCAGCCTGATCGGCGGACAGACCAACGCCGAGGGCAAGATCACGCTCCGCGGCGTGCCGGTCGGTGAGCAGACGGTCCGCGTGCTGCGCATCGGCTTCGCGGAGGCCAAGAAGGCGGTGACCGTCAGCGCCAGCTCGACGGTGAATGTCGAGTTCACGATCGCACCCGTGGCGGTCAGCCTGACCCCGCTCGTGGTGACGGCGACGGGCACCCAGATGCGCAAGGAAGTCGGCAACGCGGTGGCGTCCATTGACGCACTGGCCGTGGTGGAGACCTCGCCGATTCTCTCGGTCTCCGACCTGCTCGCCGCGCGCGCGCCGAACGTCGTGATCACCGCGGGCACGCAAACGGGCTCCGGCAGCCGCACGCGTATCCGCGGCGTGGCGTCGATGAGCCTCAGCAACGAGCCGATCTTCGTGATCGACGGCGTCCGGATGACGGCCGACGTGTCGAGCTCGAACCTCGGCACGGGTGGCGCACAGCCGAGCCGCCTCAGCGACATCAACCCGAACGAAATCGAGAACATCGAGGTCGTGAAGGGGCCGTCGGCCGCGGCACTCTACGGCACCGACGCCGCGAACGGCGTCGTGATCATCTCGACCAAGCGCGGCCGCGCGGGCAACGCGCGATGGACCACGCACTCCGAGTACGGCATCGTGCAGGACCGGAACACGTATCCGGTGGC
>CAZLAU010000141.1:0-6557 GCA_964557615.1 uncultured Gemmatimonas sp. | reverse complement strand
GCGAATAGTTCAGCAGCTGCGCGAAGGTGAAGATCATCCCGAGCAGCGACAGCACGGCGATGTGACCGGCCGTCATGTTGGCAAAGAGTCGCATCGCCAGTGCGAACGGCTTGGTGAACTTCGAAAGGATCTCGACCGGCGTCATGATGAGCGTGATCGGCGCCTTGACCGCCACCGGCAGGTCGTGCGGCCAGTACACGATCGTGTTGATGTAGCCCTTGCCGAGGGCGCGCATCCCCGCGACTTCGATCATGATGAACGAAAGCACCGCGAGCGTCGCCGTCACCGAGATGTTGCCCGTGGCGGTGGCCATGTACGGCACGAGGCCGAGCAGGTTCGCGAACAGGATCATGAAGAACGCCGTGAGGCAGAACGGCACGAACTTCTCGCCGTGGTGACCCAGGTTGGGCAGCAGGATGTCGTTGCGCAGGTAGAGGATCATCGCCTCGATGGCGCCGGCGAGTCCCCGCGCGGGGCGACCCTCGGCCCGGGCCTTCTCGGCGCCGCGGCCGGCCGCGACGAGCACGATCAGGCAGAGCGTCGCCGAGAACCACAACATCACCACGTGCTTCGTGGGCGAGAGGTCGAGCGTGATCGGCCCAATGTGGATCGGCTCCCAGTGCGGGAGGATGATCTCCTTCTCGAGGCCGTGCCCGAACCACGGGATGTAGATGTGGTCCGAGTTCAGCACGTGCGGCATCACGAAGTCCTTCTTCTTCTCGGCGGTCGCCTCGGTGCCATGCGACTCGGCGGCGGCGCCCGGCGCGGCCGGCGCAGCGGGCGCGGCGGTTTCCTGCGCGGGCACGGCATTCGCCGCGAGCAGCAAGGCGAGTGCGAGGAGGATCGGGCGCAACGTGCGGTGTGTCATGCGTTGAGGAAGAGCGGTTCAGCGATCGATGTCAGGAGCAACAATGCAGCAAACGTGACCAGCGCGGGCGCCGGCACCAGTCCCAGCGTCTTGAACACCAGCAAGGCGTAGATCACGAGCGAGAGGAATCGTACCGCCATCGCCCCACCCCACGCCACGAACAACCCCTGCTTCCGGTACAGCAGGTACTTCGCGCAACCGAACCCGACGAGCTGCACGCCCGCCGCCGCGGCCGCACTGACCCACACGGCGCGCTCCACCAGGGGGTCGGCGCTGAGGAGCTTCACGAGCAGTGCGGCGCCGCCGTTGATCAGGAGGAGCGTCCCGCTGAAACCCACCCACCCCGAGGACGTCCGGCTTCTCCCGACGTGCCCGGCCGCCACCGCCTGGCCCGCAACACCGGGCCCGCCGTTCCCCTCAGCCATCACCCTCGCCCCTGGCCACTCGAATCATCATCCACATCCCAAGTCCGGCGCCGAGCAGAACGCCGGCAAGGAGCATCCAGGGGGTCGTGCCCAGCTTTCGGTCGAGCCACTGCCCGATGAACAGGAACACGAGGATCGTCACCACGAACTGCAAACCAAGCCCCACCATCGGGTTGGGTCCATCGTCAGGCTTTTGCCCTCCGGCGTCCGCGAGCAGCTCCTTCTTGCGTCGCGCGATGTCGGCGGGATCCGGCTCCCAGCGGTCGTTCGCCATGCGGCCTCCGCACGCCAGGGTTGCACCCTGATGCAGAGACGGAAATTACGAGCTTGTGAAAAAAAGCGCAAGCAAAAATGGAACCGCGGAGATTCGCGGAACGGGACGGATTTCGCGGAGAACGGCGCTGCTGGAGCTCGCCGAGGGCGACGGATTTCGACCGGCGTTTTCCCACAGGCGGCAAGGCTGGTGGGTCAATTGCACACGACCTCCGGCAGTCTGCTGCAAACGGGCCACCGGCTATGACTTAGCAGTTACCTTCGGTTTGACGAATCGTCCAAATGTCAATAAGTTTTACGGGCGAGATTTGGCGCGCCGAGTTTTGTGATGTGGCGTTTTCAGGCTCGTTCGTTCGCGATTCTTTTTCCCCACTCGTCGCGCATTTGATTCTCTCGTGAAAGCGCCTGTCATCTTCGGATTCGTATCGCTGGGAGTGCTCGCGTTCGCGTGTGCTCCGCGCGCGCGAAATGCCGACTCCGCACAGGCCGCGAACACGAAGCGCAGTTCCGCTCCGGCGATCGAGTCCGCTCTCGACGTGAGCGTTGGCGCCGGCAACAGCGTGCAGTTCGATTTCGTTGTCACGAACGCCGGCGGCGGCAAGGTCGAGATGGCCTTCCCCACCGGACAGACGCACGACGTGATCGTGCTCGATGCGCAAGGCCGCGAAGTGTGGCGCTGGAGCGACGGCCGGATGTTCACGCAGCTCCTGCAGAACAAGATCCTCCGCCACTCCGACACGCTCGTGTACGGCGAGAAATGGAAGGACGCGCCGCGCGGCGAGTACGTCGCCGTGGCGCGCCTCGCCAGCGCCAACTACCCGATCGAGCAGCGCACGGCGTTCGTCGTCCGGTAGGCGCAACGCTCCACGCCCGGCGGGCGTAAGACATCCGTGGTCGCAGGGCAGCCTGAGGGCGCCGTTCCTGGTGTGTTGAGGTGGCGCCCTTTTGTTATCTTCTCCGGTCGCGGTTCGGCACTCCTTTCACTCGTGCGGGGACAAGCGTGGCAGCAACAGCGGTGAAGTCGGCGCAGAGTACCACCGATGCGCGCGACCTCGAACTTCTCGACAAGCTCGCCAAGGCGCGGAAGGACCTCGCGATCCAGATCGGCCAGCGCATCGTCGGCCAGCACGACGTGGTGGAAAACCTCGTGGCGGCGATCCTCGCGGGCGGCCACGTGCTCCTGATCGGCGTACCTGGCCTGGCCAAGACGCTGATGATCCAGACGCTCTCGCAGGCGCTCGAGCTGTCGTACTCGCGCGTGCAGTTCACGCCTGACCTCATGCCGAGCGACATCACGGGCACCGAACTCCTCGAGGACGACGGCGCCGGCAAGAAGCACTTCCGGTTCACGAAGGGCCCGGTGTTCGCGAACATCGTGCTCGCCGACGAAATCAACCGGGCCCCACCGAAGACGCAGGCCGCGCTGCTCGAGGCCATGCAGGAGCACAAGGTCACCACGGCCGGCAAGACGTACGAACTGCCGGAGCCGTTTTTCGTGCTCGCCACGCAGAACCCGATCGAGCACGAGGGCACGTACCACCTGCCCGAAGCGCAGCGCGACCGGTTCATGTTCGAGCTGACCGTGGACTATCCGAACAAGCAGGAAGAAGAGCAGATCGTGTCCCAGACGACCAGCTCGTACAAGGCGCAGATCAAGCCGGTGCTCAACGCCGAGGAGATCAGCGAGATGCAGCAGCTGGTGCGCCGAATGCCGGCGCCGCCGTCGGTCGTCGAGTACGCGGTGAAGATTGCCCGGTCCACGCGGCCGCACGAGCCGGGCGCGAGCCCGGAGATCCGGAAGTACGTGAGCTACGGCGCCGGCCCGCGCGCCGGCCAGAACCTCGTGCTCGGCGCCAAGTCGCGCGCCGCGATGGACGGCCGCAGCGTGCCGGACCTCGACGACGTGAAGGCCGTCGTGCGGCACGTGATGAAGCACCGCGTGGTGATGAACTTCCAGGCCGAGGCGGAGAACATCACCGTGGACAAGCTGATCCAGCTCTAGTTGGCGTCGGGATCGGACGGCCCCCGGTTCGCACGGCGAGCCGGGGGCCGTTGTTCGCTGGGGCCCCGTTGGCACGTTCCGGCCCGCCGCGTGTAGCACTGGCACCCCGCGGGCACGCACCCCATCCCGGAGCCCATAGCCAATGACCGCTCGCCAAGCCATCGTCGCGATGTACGCGCTGCGAGCGGCACGCGCTCTCGCGCTCGGCGCCGCGGTGGGACTGGCGCTCGGGCCGCAGGCATCCCTGGCGCAGCCAGGCGGCGTTACCGTGCAAGGCGTTGCCTACGACAGCCTGCGGAACGCGCCCCTCGCCGGCGGAATCGTCTGGCTCGTCGAGCTCCGCCGTTCAGCAATGACCGACGAGAACGGCCGGTTCGCGTTCGACGGCGTCGCGCCGGGACGCCACACCTTCACCCTGAACCACGACGCCGTCGACTCCCTCGGGCTCGGCGCGATCACCCGGCGGGCCGACGTGGCCGACCGCCCGGCGACCATCGTGCTCGCGATCCCGGCGTTCGAGGCCCAATGGCGCGGCGGATGCGGGCGCGCGGCGCCGCGCGACACGCTGTTGCTCTACGGCGCGGTGCGGCGAAGCGGAGACGATGCACCGGTCGGCGGGGCGCGGGTGCAGGCCAGCTGGCATGACTTCGATGTCGAGAAGCGCACGCAGGTCGTGGAGAAGGCGCGCACGCTCGAAACGCTCACCGACGCATCCGGCGCATTCGGGTTCTGCGGCGTGCCCGTGGGCGTTGGGCTTTCCGTCCGCGCGCTGACCGACAGCGCCGCGAGCGGCACGATCGCGCTTCCACCCAGCACCGACCTCGTGCGCTGGATCGAGCTGGCCGTCGGGCCGGCGGGCGGGGCGGCCGGCGCGCCGGGCGAGGCGGAACGGGGAACGATTCGGGGCGTCGTGCTGCGCCGCGGCGGCTCGCCGGTCGCGGACGCACGCGTCGGTGTCGAGGGTCAGGGCGAGGTGCGCACCGATTCGACGGGCCGGTTCACGCTCGGCGGCGTCGCGACGGGATCGCGGCAGGTGTACGTGCTCTCCATCGGGCAGGCCGAGGCCACCCGCGTGGTGAAGGTCGTTGCCGGGCAGACCGCTGAAGTGGCGTTCACCGTTGAGGCGCTGACCACGCTCGACGCGTCGCGCGTGATCGCGCCGTCACCGTACCATCACATCGTCGCGGCCATCGCCGACCGCCGCAAGGTCGGGTTCGGGAAGTTCTACGACTCGACGATGGTCGGCAATCGCGGCACGATGCAGAGCGTCTTCAACGAGGCGCCGGGACTCAAGGTGCGCCCGATGGGCCGCCGCAACTACATCCTGTACGGCAAGGACTACAGCGGACGCGACTGCACCGCGAACATTTTCATTGACGGCGTCCAGCAGTTCGACCAGGAAACGCTCTGGCTCGTGTACCCGGACGAAGTTGCCGTGATCGAGGTGTACGCCCGCGGCATGATGGTGCCAGCCGAGTTCGCGGTGCCGCGCTCAACGTGTGGCGCGGTCGCGATCTGGACGAAGCGGAAGATGCCCTGAGCGTCGGCGCGTGCAGACCACGTACTCGAAGGGTGCCTCGACTCACACTCCGCACATCGGCAGCAGCCCACCTGATCAGCCCACGCCGCAGAAGGAGCGAACGACGCCGTTCGTCGGCAATCCTCGCGGCCGTAGGTTTACTCGTCGTCGCCCAAATCCGGCGGCGAGGCACCTCGAGCCTCCGACCGCACTTCGCGGCTCCCTCTCAGTTCAATGACGCTGGTTGCGACGATCGCCGCAAACAAGGTCACGGCTGTGGCGAGCTGGGCGGGGCCGGGCGCCATGAGCTCGCCGACCAGCATCGCCAAGCCAACTAAGGTCAGGATCACGCCGCCATACGCCACCCTGCGCATCTCCTGACCACCGCCGTTGAGCAGTGCGTAGACAACGATAGCGGGACCTGCGGACACCGCTCCCACGGCAGTAAGAATGACGATCGAAGTCATTTCCCCTCCACGTCTTCTTCGCAAGAGAAAGCCACTACAACTCCGCGATGCAAGAATGGAGTGCGACCGCCGCGCCGACAGCCGTCGCCAAACTCCCTCCCAGAAGAACAACTCCGAACGTGATCGCACTGGTTGGCGGCGCCGCCTGAGCGACGGCGGCGGCTGCCGGTGCAAACGTCGCATGGGTCATGACCGCAAACGAGAGCCACCCCGCCGTTCTCCGCCACCCGCCACGCATATAGATCTGCCTCCTCAGAGAGAGAGAGAGAGAGAGCGAGAGAGAGAGAGAGAGAGAGAGAGAGTTGGCAACAATGGAGCGGCGAAGTGATGATTTGCAATAACCTGAATCAAGCCAACCCGATAGTGGGCCAATTCTGGTCACGCATGTACCGAATCAGGCCAGCTTGGGGACTAGCCGCTCTTCGTTGGCGGGTGCCACCTTTCGCTCGCCGCTCTTGCGGGCGGGTCTTTCGCCGCGCTCAAGGCTGCGCTCTACGATCCTTACAGGGCGACACTCCTCGCGTATTTGGGATTTGCATGCGTAGCGCTCATGGGGGTTGCATTCGTCGCCTTAGGGCGAGTCGTCCTGACCTCCAGCCATTTCCTCGCGTAAATCGACGACATGGTGCGAGACGAGCGGCTCCGCGCCGAGCAGATTCGCGCACTCGCCGATCGCCGAGCTCGGGTTGAGGCGCATGCCAACGATCCGCGATTCGGCCGCTACCCGCGCGTGGCGCTCCGCGGACATCGCTGCGTAGATAAGGAACGGTGAGCGTGCCGGGCACGTATTGACGTCGAGCCGCTCCGGCTTCAGGTACAGCGGCACCAGCATATGGCGCCTGCGCATTCGGGGGCCACGGCGGTGATGCAACGCTTTGCTTCGTGGCGGGGTATTCAAACGATGATGCCGCGAAGCCCAACGCACACCCTCCGCGCCCTCTGGGCAGCCGGGCTGATCGGATTGCTCGCCACGTGCGATTCCGGCGGCGCCATCACGTCGCCG
>CAZLAU010000140.1:2497-6579 GCA_964557615.1 uncultured Gemmatimonas sp. | reverse complement strand
GCGGTGGCGGCGGTCGGGGACGCGGAGCGGCGACCGCGCCCCCGGCCGGCCCGGCCGCCCCGGCACCGGCGCCCGATCTCGACGCGGCCGCCCGCGATCTGGTGGGCTACACACTGGGCGACTACGTACTCAATTCGTACTCGCCGGCGTCCGCCGAGCAATATCGCGCCTTCATGAAGGCGATCGTGGCGGCGGGCGGATCAGCGCGCACGCATCCGTTCGTCGCCAAGATCCCGATCATGCACGGCAATGTGGAGGCCACCACGCAGCGACTGATCGACCAATTGAATGACGGGCAGGTCGGCGTCGAGATGCAGCAGGTGGAAACCACGCAGGAGATCGACGAAGCCGTGGCCGCCATGCGGTTCACCTCGAAGGGCGGGCGCCGGCCGGAGAGCGGATTCGAGCGCGCCGCCGCGTACTGGGGGATGACCAGCGCCCAGTACCTGCAGAAGGCCGACGTGTGGCCGCTCAACCCCGACGGTGAGCTCCTCCTCGGCATCATCATCGAGAGCCGCGAAGGCGTCGCGAACGCGCGCGCGCTGGCCGCGCACAAGGCGGTCGGCGTGGTGACGCTCGGCGCTGGCACGCTGGGCGGCGTGTTCACGAGCACGAACGCCGAGGGCCAGCGCGTGCGAGACCAGGCCGGATTCGATGCGGCGGTCAAGTCCGTGCTCGCCGCGTGCAAGGAGTTCAAAAAGTCGTGCGGCTATCCGGCGAACAATCCGGATGACGTGCAGAAGCTGATGGCTGACGGATGGGATTTCCTGATCATGCAGCGCCGTGACCAGGCCGCGTTCGACGCGGTGCTCACCGGCCGCCGGCTGTCGGGGAGACCGCTGACGCCCTGACCGCTCCAGCGTTGTTCTCGTTCGCGACGGCGCACGACAGCGGACCCGCACGAACCGGCACATTCACGACGCCGCACGGCGCCGTCGAGACGCCGGCGTTCATGCCCGTCGCAACGCACGGCACGGTTCGCGGCCTGACGATGCACGAGGTGCGCGCGACCGGCGCCCAGATGGTGCTGTCGAACGCGCTCCACCTGTACCTCCGGCCCGGCGACGAGCAGGTGCGCGAGGCCGGCGGCCTGCAACGCTTCACCCGGTGGGGCGGGCCGATGCTCACCGACTCCGGCGGCTTCCAGGTGTTTTCGCTGGCGAAGCGCAGGACCGTGAGCGAGGACGGCGTCGAGTTTCGCAGCCCGATAGACGGCGCGCTGCATCGGTACACGCCCGAGCTGGCGATCCGCATCCAGCGCAACCTCGGCGCCGACGTGATCATGCAGCTCGACGAACTCGTGGCCGGCGGAGCCGACCGGGCAACGGCACGCGCGGCGATGGAGCGCAGCCTGCGATGGCTCGAGCGGTGCGACCGCGAATTCGACCGGGTGTCGCGCGCCGTGCCGGGCCCGGCGCAGGCGCTCTTCCCGATCGTGCAGGGCGGCACGGACGACGAGCTGCGGCGGGCCTCGATGGCCGCGATCCTCGGCGCCGGTGACTGGAAGGGCGTTGCGATCGGCGGCGTGTCGGTCGGCGAGCCGAAACCCGCACTGTACGCAGTCCTAGACGTCTGCGACCCGGTGCTTCCGCGAGCCGTTCCACGGTACCTGATGGGCGTGGGATTCCCGGACGACCTGGTCGAAGGGATTCGGCGTGGTGTTGACCTGTTCGACTGCGTCGCGCCGACGCGGCTCGGGAGGCACGGCACGGCCTTCACGCCGAGTGGCAACGTGCAGATCCGGAAGGCGACGTTCCGCACCGACCGGCGACCGCTCGTCGAAGGCTGCGGCTGCGAGTGCTGCACGCAGTACGACCGCGCGTACGTGCGCCACCTCTTCGTCGCCGAGGAGATGCTCGGGCTCAGGCTGCTCTGCCTGCACAACGTCTGGTTCGTGACGCGCCTCGTGGTTGAAGCGCGCGCCGCGTTGCGCGACGGGACGTTCGCCGCGTGGAGCACCGGGTGGCTCGACCGCTATCGGCGCTCCGACCCGGAAGAGTAAGTTCAGCCCGTTGCGCGTGACCGCGGCAGCGCGGCGCGACGTCTCGCAATGGCTATCGCACCCGCTGGAGGCCTCATGCGTCGTATGTGCAGGGTGGCACTGGCTGCGGCCGCGCTCGGTCTCGTTCCGGCAGCCGCGCGGGCCCAGGACCCCGGTGACCCCGAGGCGCGTCTGGCCCAGCTCGGGCTCGCGCTCCCTCCACCAAACCGCCCTGCAGGCAACTACGTGAGCGCCGTCCGCACGGGCAATCTCGTCTTCCTCGCCGCGCACGGTGAGTGCGGCGTCCGGTCGATGACCGGCAAGCTTGGCGCGGGTGTCACCGTGGACAGCGCGCGCGCGTCGGCGCAGCGCGTGGCCCTCTGCCTGCTCAGCACGCTCAAGGCCGAACTCGGCGACCTGCGACGGGTACAGCGTATTGTCCGCGTCGGCGGCCTCGTGAACGGCACGCCGGACTTCGCCGAGCAGCCGCGGGTGATCGATGGATGTTCGGACCTGCTCGTCGCCGTGTTCGGCGAGCGAGGGCGCCACGCGCGCGCAGCGAGCGGCGTGTCGTCGCTGGCGGGAAATCGCACGGTGTCCATCGAGATGGTGGTCGAAGTCAGGGACTGAACGACTCAGCGTGACAGCGCGCACGCAAGCCGGGTACCGCAAGCGGGGGTCAAGCGCATGACAGGTGTACGCAGGGCGACCATCACGATGCTCGCGGCGCTCAGTGCGGCTGCGTTCGCCGCGTGGGATGCGACGGCGTCACACGCGCGGCAGCGCCAGGGCATCCCGGAGCGGCTGGCGGACACGACGTTCTGGCGCATCGTGAGCACGTTCTCGGAGCCGAGCGGGTACTTCTCGTCGGAGAACTTCGTCTCGAACGAGACCGAGTGGCAGTACGTGATTCCGGCGGCGCTCAAGCGGGTCAACCCGGCCGGCGCGTATCTCGGCGTCGGCCCCGAGCAGAACTTCACCTACATCGCCGCGTTTCGTCCGCGCATCGCGTTCATCACCGACATTCGCCGGCAGAACCTCGTGCAGCACCTGATGTACAAGGCGCTCATCGAACTGTCCGACGACCGTGCTGGCTTCCTCGCGATGCTCTGGTCGCGACCGCGGCCCGCAGCGCTCGGCGCCGCCTCGACCCCGGCGGAACTCGTGAACGCGTATCGCGGCATCGCGCCCGACTCGGCGTATCACGCGCGCAACGTTGCGGCAGTTTTCGACCAGCTTGGACGCGTGCACGGATTTGCCCTGAGCGCCGACGACAGTGCGACGCTGCGTTCCGTGTACCGCGTCTTCTACATGGCCGGCCCGGACATCAGCTACTCGTCGTCGAGCGCGATGCGCGGTGCGCCGCGGCCGCCTGTCACGATCACTGGGAGCGGCGTTCCGGTCGCCGTGTCGCGCACGATCGCGACCGTGATGATGGACAGCTCAGGCACGATGACCGCGCGTACGATCGTCATCGACACCACAGGGCGCACGCGCGTGCTGCGCGACTCCGCCGGCACGCTGGTGCCCGACACCCCGGTCGGCCCCGTGTTCACCGGCGTCTCGTTCGGTCCGATGTATGGCGGCGGCTACGCCACGTTTGGATCGCTCATGACCGAGGACGATGGCACGGGAACCAACCGGGGTTGGCTCGGCAGCGAGGCGGCATTCCAGTGGCTGCGCGATTTCCAGCGCCGCAACCTGGTCGTTCCGGTGGTTGGCGACTTCGCCGGGGAGAAGGCGCTCCGGTCGGTGGCCGAGTACCTGCGCGCGCACGACGCCAGGGTGAGCGCGTTCTATACGTCGAACGTGGAGCAATACCTGTTCCGCAATCGCGTGGACGCGAAGTTCTACGAGAACGTCGCGGCGCTGCCGTTCGACTCCAGCGGCATCTTCATCCGGTCGTTCCCGAACAACGTGGCGGGATCACCCGGGCCGCGGCGCGCAGGCTCCCGCCTCGCGCAGACCACATCGTCGATTGAGGCGGTTGTCGCGGCGTATCGTGCCGGCCTGATTGCCGGGTATGGCGACCTCGCCCGATTGCAGGACCGCCCGCCCTACTGACGCGCGTCGGTCGAAGCGGTGCCGTGACGCCGTGCCG
>CAZLAU010000140.1:0-2397 GCA_964557615.1 uncultured Gemmatimonas sp. | reverse complement strand
CGGCCGGCCGCGTGCATCGAATCGGCCGCGGCGGGCACGAACGTCCACAGCGAGTCGCGGTAGGAGATGTCGCTCGTGTTGACGTCGAACGCGCGCAGGTCGAACCGGATGACCGGATCCTTGAACTCGCCGCGCACGTTGAGCAGGACCCGCATCGCGCGAAGCGGCTGGCCCGGGGGGAGCGGACGAATCACGAGCTCGACGAGCGAATCGGCGAGCAACCCGCGCACGAACGCGGCGGCGAGCGCTGCCGAATCGGCGGCCGGCGTGCCCGGCGACCCGAAACTGACCCCCACCGGGACGCGGCGCATTCCGGTCTGCGCGCCTGCGCACGGGGCAGCGAGTGCCCCGCCGATCGCAACGCAGCACACCGCAGCAAGTTTCGCGCGTCCACGACTGAGCGCCATAGCCTGATGGTGCGTCGGCGCGCCAGGTTTCGCAACGCTCTGCCGCTGGACGCGCCGCGATTCCAAACGGTACAATCAGGGCATGAGAATCTTCGTCGCCAGCATCCTCCTCGGGAGCGCCGCCGCGGTTCCCGCCCAGCCCACCGCCCGGCCGCTCCCGCAGATCGACTCGGTCACCGGAATGGTCGTCGTCAATGTGACCGACTTCGCCTCGGTGCCCGACATCAACGGCATTGCCGCACGGATGATGATGATGATCGACGAGCCGGGCACGAAGCGGCTCTTCGTCAACGACATGCGTGGGCCGATCTACGGCGTGTCGTACGACGGCAAGGTGGTGACGCCGTATGTGGACACCAACGACAGCACCTTTGGTGCGCTGGTGCAATCGCAGGGGCGCGAGCGTGGCGTGCAGAGCTTTGCGTTCCATCCGCAGTTCGCACAGGCAGGCACGCCGGGCTACGGCAAGTTCTACACGTGGGCCGACGTGCGCGACAACCAGACCGCCGCCGACTTCCGGCCGGCCGCCGGCAGCAACACCCACCACACGGTGCTGCTCGAGTGGGCGGCGAAGTCGGCCGCCGCCGCCACCTACGACGGCGGCGCCCCGCGCGAACTGTTCCGGCTGGAGCAGCCGTTCTCCAACCACAACGGCGGGATGATCGCATTCAATCCACTCGCGCGCCCCGGCGGCGCCGACTACGGCCTGCTCTATGTGGGCATCGGCGACGGTGGAAGCGGTGGCGACCCGCAGAACCTTTCACAGAACCTGGGCTCCGCCTTCGGGAAGGTGTTCCGGATCGATCCGACCGGCCGCAACAGCGCCAACGGCAAGTACGGCGTGCCGGCGACGAACCCGTTCGCCGGCGGGCAGCGCGCGGGCGCGTTGCCCGAGGTCTACGCCTACGGCGTGCGCAACCCGCAGCGGTTTGCGTGGGATCCGGCGAACGGCGCAATGATCCTCGCTGACATCGGCCAGAACATCGTCGAGGAGATCTCGCCGGTCACGGCCGGCGGCAACCTGGGCTGGAACGTGTGGGAGGGGAGCTATCGGTATGCCGGGCGCGGCGGCGTCGAACCGGCGAATCCGCGCGCCGATGCGACAATGATCTTTCCGATCGTCGAATATCAGCACGACGACCCGCTGTTCCAGCGGCAGGTCGCGGTGACCGGCGTGCACATCGTCCGCGGCGACGCGATTCCGCCGCTGCGCAACACCGTGGTGTTCGGCGACAACCCGAGCGGCGAGCTGTTCTACTACAACGCCGACGCCCCGCCGGCCGGCGGCAGCGCCGGGATGCACCGGGTGCTCCTGCGCGCCCCGGGCGGCGAGCCCAAGAACCTGCTCACGCTGATCCGCGAAAAGAACGCGTCGCAGGGCAAGAACCCTGCGACGCGCGCCGACCTGCGGTTCGGCTCTGGGGCCGACGGCCGCCTGTTCCTGCTGAACAAGGCCGACGGCACCATTCGGGTCGTGATCCGTTGACCTCCGGGACCTATTTCCTGCCTGTGGTATTCGCCGGCCACGCCTCGTTCCACGGGAACGGGCCCGCTTTCTTCTGCCGCGGATAGATCTCGTCGAGGTTGTTGCCGTCGTAGAGCCGGCCGTTCTTCATCACATAGCGGATCGAGTTCGTGTTCTTGATGTCGAGCAGCGGATTCCGGTCGAGCACCACCAGGTCGGCGAGCTTCCCGGCCTCGATCGAGCCGAGGTCGCCGGCAAGGCCGAGCGCATCGGCGCCGATGATCGTCGCCACGCGCAGTGCGTCGTGGGTCGTCATCCCGCCCATCGCCATGCTCCACAACTCCCAGTGGTAGCCGAGCCCCTGCAGCTGGCCGTGCGAGCCGACGCCTGTCCGGCCGCCGGCTTCGACCAGGTTCTTGATGTCGGCGCCGATCAGGTCCATCGCATACTGCGAATCGTGGAACCAGCCGGCGCTCGCCCCGGTCGTCACCGCGCCCGGTGAGCCGCCGCGCCGCAGGATCTTGC
>CAZLAU010000139.1:2137-6600 GCA_964557615.1 uncultured Gemmatimonas sp. | reverse complement strand
CGATCACCTCGTCGCCGCGCTGGAGATCGATCCCGTAGATCATGATCTCGAGCGCCTCGCTGGCGTTGCGCACGATTGCCATCTCCTCGGGCGCACATCCGAACTCCTTGGCCAGCTCGCGGCGGGTGGACGCCATGCGCGGCTCGAGGATCCGCCACATGTGCTCGACGGGGAGCTCGTTCGTGAACTTCAGGTCGCGGATCATCTGCTCCAGCACGTGGCTCGGCGTCGGAGAGATGCCCCCGTTGTTCAGGTTGATCATCGTCCGGTCCGCGTCGAACGCGCGCTGGATCTCGGCCCAGTACAACTCGTCCTCGGCGACAGCCACCGCGGGGCGTGAGCCGGCAATGGTGTTCGCCCGGAACAGCCGGGCGAACGCATCCTCCCGGAACGCCGGAAACACCGGGAGCGCCACACCGGCAGCAGCGAGGCCGTGCACGAACGAGCGACGTGAAGTCTGCATGGGATTCCTCGGTCGGACGGGAGATGAATCTGCGGGGCGCGAGGAGCCGCACTGTAATTACGGCGATGCGCCAAGCCAACGCCAGCGGAAACGCCGGTCAATTCGCGCCGCGGGCCGCCCTCAGGGAATGATCAGCAGCCCGACCTCGCCGCCGAATTCCCGCAGCTTCGCCAGCTGGCTCGGCGCACGCCACGGTCCGCCATCTATGCGGTACGCCACGCGGTGGCGACCTGGCGGCAGGAGCACCTGCGCTTCCCAGTAGCCGGCCTTCAGGATGAGCGGAATCGGATCCCAGCCGGAGAAGCTGCCCGCCACTTCCACCCGCGCCGACACCGGCGCCCGCACGCGAACCGTGAGGATGCTCCCTTCGTGCATCGGCGCGACCGAGAGCTCCGCCTCGCGCGTGCGTGGCTGGGTGTCGGAACGGACGAACGCCAGTCGCAGCAACGCCATGACCGTGGTCGCGTCCGGCGCGCCGCGCGCCGGGTCGGCCAGATGGCGCCCGCCGCTCACGACGAGCGCCACCCGTGGCGTCACCGCCCAGCTCGCCGCGGCCTGGAACGCCGACTGCTCGACGGCGGTGCCGCGGAGCCCGGTACGCCAGCGCTGGCTCGCACTCACGTCAAACGGCCCATCCGTCCATGACACCGATAGCGTCACGTCGTCCACGTCGAGCCAGTCGCTGTGCCGCCGGGTGAACACACGACTCGCCGCCATCAGGAGCGAGTCCTCGGACCGCGCGCGCGCGATGCCGGCGTCCAGCGTCAGGCTGCCGACGTTCATCCACGCCCCCACGTCGGCGCCAACCGAGCGCGACGTCGTCGACCCGCGAACGGTGTACCCACCGCCGACCCCCGCCAGCACGCCGAAATTCCCGGCCACCCGGCGGCGCGCCCTGAGCCATCCGCTGCCGTTCCCGTCGCGCCCCAGTGCCGAAAGCGCGAAGGCGGCGCCGGAAGCGCCGCCCTCGACTTGCCAGCGACTGAACGCCGACGGCCGCCAGGCCAGCGCGCCGATCGCCTGGACCGCCGCGACGCTGTCCCGCGCCCACGTGACGTTGGCCGCCACGATCCCTGCGACCACGGAATCGGAATACGCCCGCACTCCGCCCAGGATCAGCGCGCTGCGCGCCGTGGTGCTCGGCTGGTCGATACGCGCGACCCCGACTTCGACGCGCGCTTCGCGCCGGAGCGGCTGCGCGCCGGCGCCGCACGCGGCGCCCGCGACGAATGCGATCGCCCGCCGAATGGCGGGCCGGAGCGAGGTTCTAGGGGCGTATCGCAGCGTTGACGGCGGCGGACGGGGGGAGGAGTGACATGACTCCGCGGCCGCGCAGTTCGAGCGCCGCAACGGGTGAAACCCCGAGTGCGACATCCCGCTGGACGGCAGCGTTCAACTCCGTAAGTTGCGTCCCCGTTGCACCGCGCGCCATCAGACCGCGGACCATTGCCGTGGCGTCCTTCGGCGACACGCCCTTCGCGACCAACTCCGTCAGCACACCGATCTCGACCGTGATCTCCCGCGCCGGCGCGGTCTTCCGCAGGTCGCGGAGTGCGCCGGCCGGTACGCCGTTCGCAAGCGCATCGGCGGCCGCGGTCAGTTCATCCACCGTGGCGCGCGGCGCCAGCAGCTCGCGCGACTTCGCGATCCGCTTCTCGAGCGCGACCATCGCCTGTTCGATGCGCTTCGGGCTCGCCTTGAAGGCGACGCCCTCGAGGGCCCGTGACACGAGCGGTTCGACCGGCGTGCCGCGCGTGCGCGCCGCCTCGACGAACTCGCGGACCATGTTGCGCGTGGCGTCGTCGCGGATCGCGAGCAGGCGCACCTCCTGCGCCGACGCGGCCCGCGATCCGCCGACCACGAGGATCGCCGACAATGCGGCAAGCAACGCGCGGTGGCCGAACCCCAGCCGGCACCCCATCACGGTCGGCGTCACGGCGTCCGCACCATCAGCACCGACACGTCGCCCCCGAAGTCAGGGCTCGTCGCGCGCGGCGCTCGCGGGTCGCTCATCAGGGTCGCCCCGTCCACCAGGTACGCATACGTGTGGCGACCGGGCTTGGCGAGCAGCGTGGCTGACCACGGACCGTTCGGGCCAACCCGCGTCATCGGCAGCGCGGCGGGATCCCAGCCGTTGAAGTCGCCGACGATGGACACCGTCTTCGCATTGGCGAGGTCGAGCACCATGGCCACCGGCACCACACGGGAGGCCGCGCCGGCGTCGGCGACCGGCTGCATCGCGATCGGGGCCGCATCACCCGCCGGTGCCGCGTAGTCGCCTCCCCCCACGGTGCCACGCAACACGAAGCCGATCGCCAGGGAAGCCGCGGCGAGGAGCCCGGCCGCCTTCGCCGATACCGCAGCGTCCTCGATCCACCACGTTGCACGCTTCCACGCCGGAGCGCGCTGCGCGTGCGATGCGCGTACGGCCATCAGGACGCGCGCGACGGCGCCCGCCCTGACCGGCGGCATCGCCGACAGCGCGCGTGCTGCGCGCTCGATTGTTTCGTCTCGTTCATCGATCATGCTGACTAACCTCGCTCAGGCGGGCGCGCAGGGCGTCGCACGCCCGCTTCACCCGCATCCGCAGGGCCGACAAGCCGGCGCCCGTCAAGACGGAAATGTCTTCGTACGAAAGGTCCTCGACGTGCCGGAGCAGGAACGCTTCCCGCTGCTCCACCGGGAGTGATTCAAGCACCATCCGGACTTCCTCGGCCCAGTCGGCCCCGATCTCGTGCTCGGCCGAGGCCGAGAGCGGAATGTCGCCATACTCGATCAGCGACCGGTGCCGCCGGTTCCGGGCCATCAGCGTCCGGCAGCGATTGGCCAGGATCCGGAACAACCAAGGATCAAACTTTGCGTCTTCACGAAACCGCGAAAAACTGTCATGCAGCCGCACGAACGTGTCCTGCACGGCCTCCTCGGCGTCCTGCTCGCTGCCAATCATGTTGCGCGCGAAGCGCAGGCATCGCGGATAGTAGTACTCCACTATCTGGATGAACGCCTGCTCTTCGCCGTGCTTGGCACGTAGCGGAAGGGTCGGGTCGAATTCGCTCACGTACTCGCGGTTTACGCCAAGGGTGTGCGAGAGCTTACCCCCCAATCGGCCCATTGGCTACCGTGCCCCGCCCAAGAAGATCAGCAAATCCGACGACCTCCTGCGACGTGATGTGACATCTTTCCCGCATGAACCCGGACGCGCCCCTTCTATAATGATCACTACCCGCCGGTACCCGGCGTTGTCACGTGCACTCGGGCCGGTTCGCGCGCCCCGGAAGGTCGGCCCGCGGCGGGGTGGTTCGCTTTCACGACCGCTGTGCCACGAGGTCGGCGCCCCACCCCAATGATCGACGTCCTCGACTCCATCATCGCGCTGCTTCGGCCGACCTTTCTGGCCGTTGCCGTGGCGCTCGCCGGGGTGGCTGGCGTGGACTGGATGGTGCGGACGCGGCGTCTGAGCCCGTTCGGCCGGATCGCCCGGGTGTTCCGCCGCAACGTCGACCCGCTGCTGATGCCGATCGAACGCCGGGTGGTTCGCGCCGGCGGGCTGCCGGCGAACGCCCCGCTCTGGGCCCTGATGTTCGTCGTGGTCGGCGGGATCATCGTGATCGCCCTGCTCGGGGTGCTGCGGGATCAGGTGGCCTTCGTGCTCGGGTCGCTCGATTCGGGGCCCAGGGGCGTGTACCGGCTGGTGGTGTCGTGGACATTCACGCTCCTCCAGCTCGCCATCATCGTTCGTGTCGTGCTCTCGTGGGTCCACGGGCGGCCGGGTGCGTGGTACGCGCGCTGGTCCTACAAGCTCAGCGAGCCGATCCTGCGCCCGATCCGGAACGTGATCCCGCTCATGCGAACGATCGACATCTCGCCGATCGTCGCCTGGTTCCTGCTGGGTGTGGTGCAAGCGATGCTGCTGGGACTCTGGTAGAAGGCCGACGGCGAGGCTGAGCCACGCCGTCGGCCTTCGGGCACGTGTCGGCTACGTGTCGGCCACGTGTCGGCC
>CAZLAU010000139.1:0-2037 GCA_964557615.1 uncultured Gemmatimonas sp. | reverse complement strand
ACGTGTCGGCCACGTGTCGGCCCGCGCTACCGTTTGCGCGCCGACCAGGTGAACACGAGCCAGATACCGAGACCCCCGCCGAACGCGCTCATGATGTGCCCCACGGTGAACGGTGGATCGACCAGCCCCAGGGTAAATCCCGTGAGGATCACCATCCAGAGCGAAGCCTCGCGAATGCGTTCGGGAGTCAGCGGTTTCCTGTTCTTGAACATCGGTGCTCCGTGGAAGAGTGATGCGCTCGGCCTACTTGTAAAGGCATACCCAGAAGCGCCCTGCCTCGTAGAGAAACGCGCCGCCAGATGCAGCAATCGCGCCGATGAGCCCTGACCCGACGGCCAACAAAGGCGTCCTGGCGTACTTGAGCCCGACGGTCAGGCCAGTGGTGAACCCGGACGCGTCCGCCAGGGCAACCCTCATGAATCCGAAGCCGCAGTTGCGCGCCACCGGGCGTGAAAATGCCACCAGCTGTGACGTAGGCCCGCTGCGGGGAAGTGGGGCGGCCCGTGCCGCGAAGAAACAGCCGTCACCGCCCCCGCGCTCGAGGCACTCGCCATAGGCACCGCCCAGGTCCGCGGCGGCCGCGTACCCGTTCTGCTCCCAGTATTCGAACGATGACAGCGCCACGCTGCCCATCGCGTCCACCACGGCCGCGTTCTCAGGATCGAGTTGCTGCGCGGCAGCGCTGATCCCGGCGAGTGAGTTGGCGAGTTCACCCGCGCTCGATGCGGCGGCGGTGGCGCCTTCGATCTCGGCGATCATGCCCCACGCCTCCGGCGAGAGATCGGTGCCCTCCGTAACGCTCGCGCCGTCCCAACTCGCCTCCTGGACGTCGCCGTCGCCTTGCCGCGCGGCGCGACCGCGGCCACAGCCGATCGTTCGGAGCGTTGCGTCGGCATCGCGCGCCACCTCGTGATTCGCACGGCCCGTGCGTGCGCCGGCCTCGGCGGCCGCGTCACGAGCCAACCGTTCGAGCGTCTTGCACAGGTCGCGGGGCTTGTTGCGGCGAATGTCGCTGCGAAGTGCGTCCATCATTGCGTTGTGGGACCTTCCGACCCAGTCCTGCCGGTTCGCGGCATGGTATGCGGCTGGCGTCGTGGGAATCGGTGCGATCTTCCGCGACTGCGCCGCGGCGCGCGCACCGCTCGCCGACGCGGGTGGGACAAGCGTGCGCCCGGGCTCAGGCCGGGGACGCGTTGAGTCGCTGCACGCTGATGCGGCGGCCATAGCCGCCGCCGTGATGGCAATCCTGATGCTGTTCGACATGGTGGTTGCTCCAAGGCATGAGTTGATGGATTGTCTGCACGTTTCGTCGTCATCCCTCACACCTCGGCGGCCTTGTGGTCCCACTCCGGGGCACGCGTAGTATTTCGCGACCCCCCGCCCCGTGCGTCGCCGTTTCAACGCGATTGCAATCTTTTCATTGCCGTCACTGCGGCGTCACCACCCGCCGGCGCGCCGCCTTGACGCCATCCGTTTATCCGGATAGAGTGATGAAACCCCGGCACGCGTCCATGGCCCATCCGTTCTCCGTCAGCTTCGAGTTCTTCCCTCCCAAGTCCGCTGAGGCGGAGGAGGCGCTCTGGCGCGCGGTGCAACGGCTGGCCCCCCTCGCGCCGAAGTTCGTGTCGGTGACCTACGGCGCGGGCGGAAGCACTCGTGAACGCACCCACCGCACCGTCAAGCGGATCCTCGCTGAAACGGCGATCACGCCCGCAGCACACCTCACGTGCGTGGGCGCAACACGGGACGAAATCGACGAGGTCGCCGGCGCTTACTGGGAAAGCGGCGTGCGCCACCTCGTGGCCCTCCGGGGCGACCCGCCTGCCGGAGCCGCTCGCTACGAACCGACCCCCGGCGGGTACGCCTGGGCGTCCGACCTCGTGGCCGGCCTCAAGGCACGGCACGATTTCGACATCAGCGTGGCGACCTTTCCCGAAGGTCACCCGGATTCCCGGTCACTGGACGCGGAGCTCGACAACCTCAAGCGCAAGATCGACGCCGGCGCGTCGCGCGCGATCACCCAGTTCTTCTTCGACA
>CAZLAU010000138.1:0-6620 GCA_964557615.1 uncultured Gemmatimonas sp. | reverse complement strand
ATCTCGTTGCGGAACGCCTTGCCGATCTGCGCGATGCCGAACGGCACCTTCTGGCGCGAACCCTGGAGCACGTTGAGGTAGTTGACGTAGATGCCCTGCGCCGTCTCCGGCCGCAGGTAGACCACGGCCGCCGAGTCCTCGACCGGGCCCATGAACGTCTTGAACATCAGGTTGAACTGGCGCGGCTCGGTGAGCTGGCAATCGCCGTGCTCGCCGGGTTTCTTGCTCGGCTTCCGCGCGCATTGCGCGTCCTGCAGCTTGTCGGCGCGGAACCGTGCCTTGCACGCCTTGCAGTCAATGAGCGGGTCGCTGAATCCGGCCACGTGGCCGCTCGCTTCCCAGACACGCGGATGCATCAGGATGGCAGCGTCGAGGCCTTCGACGTCATCGCGCTGGCGGACCATCGCATTCCACCAGCGCGCCTTGACGTTGTTCTTGAGTTCGACGCCGAGCGGGCCGTAGTCCCAGACGGAACCGGTGCCGCCGTAGATCTCGGACGACTGGAAGATGAAGCCGCGGCGCTTGGCCAGCGATACGAGTTTCTCGAGGACGTCAGGATGGGGCATGGGGCAATTTCGCCCTCAGGCCACGGGCTGTCTACGGCGTCGCGTTCCCCCGTCGCTCGGCAAGGACCCGCGCAATGATCGCGCCGTGTCCCCGCCCGTTCTCGATGAACACGCCATTCGCGCGATTGCCGGCCGTCAGCACGCCCGCCACGAAGACGCCGGGCACCGTCGTCTCCATGGTCTTGACGTCGTGCACGGGAACGCCCGTCTCCGCGTGGAAGGTCACGCCGAGCTGCCCCAGCAACCCCGGAACCGGCGTATAGCCTGTCATCAGGTACACGTGGCGTGCCGGCACCACCATCATTCCGCCGGGCGTGGTCAGCACGACGCGCGCCGGCTCGATCGCGCTGACCCGGGCGTTCCACACCGGCCGGATCGATCCGTCCGCCATGCGCGCATCGAGCTCCGGCTTGACCCACGGCTTGATGACGTGCGACACGAATCCGGATTCATAGTGTGCCAGCGTCACGCGCGCCCCGCACCGCGCAAGCTCCAGCGCGCACTCCGCGGCCGAGTTGCCGCCCCCAACCACGAGGGCGTCGCGCTGGAATGCGCCGTGGCCCTCCACGAACCGGTGCGACACGTGCGGCAGGTTTTCGCCCGGTACCCCGAGCAGGTTCGGCGACCCGAAATAGCCCGTCGCGATCACCACCGCACTGGCGTCGGAGCGCCGGGGCTCTCCCTGCCCGGGCGACGAATGCACGGTGAATCCCGCCCGCGCACGCTCGACTCGCTCCACGTTCTCGTATTGCCGCACGTCCAGCCCGTGGCGCGTCACGACGCGCCGGTAGTACTCCAGCCCCTCCCGGCGCGTCGGCTTCTCGCCCTCGCACGTGAACCGCACGCCCCCGATCTCGAGCCGGTCGGGGGTCGAGAAGAAGGTGAGATAGGTCGGGTACGCCGCGATCGCGCTCACAACGCACGAACGGTCGAAGACCGTGCACGGGACCGCCGCCTTCTTCAGCGCCACGGCCACTGCCAGCCCGCAGGGCCCTGCCCCGACGACCGCTACCGGCGGCCCGCCGGCGTCGAGCTCACCGGGGCCGCTCCGGCTGACCGACCCAGCGATCACCCGCCCGCTCCCTGCACCTCGAGAATCTGGTCCCGCCGGGTCCCCACCGACACATACCGGATCGGGCACTCCACCAGCTGTTCGACGCGGTCCAGGTACGCGCGCGCGCGCGCCGGAAGGTCGGCGAGCTTGCGAGCGTCTGCCGTGCTTGTCTTCCACCCGTCGAACCATTCATAGCGCGGAGCCACGCCGTCCAGCGCCGCGATGTCGCCCGGGAACTCCTCGACGAACTCGCCGCCGATCTCATACCCCGTGCACAGTGCCACGCGATCAAGCGTATCGAGCACGTCGAGCTTCGTCACGGCCAGCGCCGACAGCCCATTCACCCGCACGGCGTAACGCACCACAACCGCGTCGAACCAGCCGCATCGCCGCGCGCGGCCCGTGGTCGCGCCGTACTCATTGCCGAGCTTCCGCACGCGCTCGCCCATCGCCTCGTCGAACTCCGTCGGCAGCGGGCCGGATCCGACGCGCGTCGTGTACGCTTTCACGACACCCAAGGCGGCGTCGAGCGAGCGCGGGCCGATCCCCGTGCCGATTGCCGCGCCCCCCGCCGTGGTGCTGCTCGACGTCACGTACGGGTACGTGCCGTGGTCCACGTCGAGCAACGATCCCTGGGCGCCCTCCAGGAGCACTGTCGCGCCCCCCTTCACCGCGCGGTGGATCGCCAGGCCCACGTCGTCGGCCACGGACAGCAGCCGCGGCGCCAGCGCGCTCAGCACGCCCAGCGTGTACTCGGCATTCGCACGCTTCGGCGAGCCGAAACTCGACAGCAATTGGTTGGCGTGGTTGGTGCCCCGCTCCACCAGCCCCCGGAGGCGCTCCGGGTGCCGCACGTCGAGGACGCGTACCCCCCGCCGCGCGACCTTGTCCTCGTAACAGGGGCCGATCCCCCGCCCCGTCGTGCCGATCGCCTTCGACGCCGCGCTCTCCTTGTCCACCAGCTTGTGGTACGGCATCACGAGGTGCGCGCGATCACTCACGTACAGCCGCCCGTTCACGTCAACACCATCGCGAACGAGTTCGTCCACCTCGTCGAACAGCGTCTCGGGGTCGAGCACCACGCCGTTGCCGATCGCGCACCGGACGCCCGGGTGCAGGATCCCGCTCGGGATCTGGTGCAGCACCGTCTGCTTGTCGCCGATATGCACCGTGTGGCCGGCGTTGGCGCCCCCCTGATACCGCACCACCCAGTCGGCGCGCTCGGCGAGCACGTCAACCAGCTTGCCCTTGCCTTCGTCGCCCCACTGGGCGCCTACGACGACGAGCGTGCGCGTGCTGGCATCGAACATGGGTTTCCGGGGAGCGGGGGAACGGCCACAAAAAAACGCCCCGGCGGTCTGGTCGCGGGGCGTTGGCGGAATCTACTGTGGAGCCGGGCGAGTGCAACTCGCGGCAGCCGTTCTCCGGTTACACGTTTTGGTGCTAGGCTGCGACCACCACGCCGCCAAGGACATCACGGACGCGCTTCTCGGCTGCCTCATCGAGGTCGACCAGTGGGCGCCGCGCAGGGCCGCCATACAGCCCCACGACGTCGCACGCCGTCTTGACACCCGGCACGCCGAGTTCGGCGACGATCACCGAGGCGAGCGGCTTCATCGTCGCTTGATGGGCGGCGGCCGACGCGCGCTCGCCCGATCCGTGCGCCTCGTACATCTGCAGCGACAGCGCCGGCGCAAAGAGCGCCACCGCGAGAATCCCACCCCGCGCGCCGGCCTCAAGCGCCGGCACGAACGTCCCGCCGTTGCCGGTCAGCACCGTGAATGAGTCGCTTTGGGCGGCAAGGAAGCCCTTCAGCATGTTCAGGTCGCCCGAGCTGTCCTTGATTCCGACGACGTTCGGATGCTGCGCGAGCTCCGCCACGAGCTCGGCGGGCAGCGCAAAGTGCATGTACTTGGGGATGTTGTAGAGCAGCACCGGCACCGGGCTGCTGTCGGCGACCGCGCGGTAGTGCACGCGGAGCGCCTCCAGGTTCATTGCGGCGGAGTAGTAATGGGGCGCCACCACCAGGACGGCATCCGCGCCGCCAGCCTTCGCGTCGTGGCACCGCTTGATCGTGAGACGCGTGGACTCCGCGCCCGTTCCCATGACGAGAACGCGGTCGCGCGTGACGACGCCGCGCGCCGCCTCGAGCAGCACCCGTCGCTCGTCTTCCGCCAGCAGGGCGGCTTCGCCGGTCGATCCGCACACCACGACGCCGTGGAGTCCGGCCGACATGTGTGCCTGCACGTTGCGCGTGAACGAGGCGACGTCGAGGTCTTCCGTTCGCTCGTGGAACGTGGACACCACCGGCCCGAGAACGCCGTGAATCTTCACGAGGTCAGCCCGACTGCATGAAGTCGAACCCGCTGCTCATCCCGTCCATGCCGCCGGCCGGCGGCGCGTCGGGAGCCGTCGGGGCTCCGGCGGTCGACACCCGCTGCACCGTGGACGGACGCCGCTTGAACGTCTTCATGTTCAGCTCGAAGTCGCTCGGCCGCGACGACGCCGCCATCGCCACCTCGAACTCCACCTCGTCGTTCGTCACGAGGTCGGTGAGGCATTGATCGAACGTCTGCATCCCGTACTGCTCGCGCCCCTCGGCGATGAAGTCCCGGATCTCGCCCGTCCGGTCCTTGTCCATGATCAGGTCCTTGATGGTCGGCGTGTTGATCAGGATCTCGAGCGCCACCGCGCGGCCCGCGCCGTTCTTCCGGGGCAGCAACCGCTGTGAAATGACCGCGTGCAGCGAGTCCGCCATACGGATCCGCACGACCTCCTGCTCTTCCGGCGGGAACATGGCCAGGATGCGCAGGATCGTGCTCGTCGTGTCGGCCGTGTGCAGCGTCGACACCAGCAAGTGGCCGGTTTCGGCGGCCTTCATGGCGGTATCGATCGTCTCGGCATCGCGCATTTCGCCGATCAGGATCACGTCCGGATCCTGACGGAGCGCGGCCCGCAATCCCATCTTGAAGCTGTCGGTGTCCACGCCGATCTCGCGCTGCGTGATCGAGCTCTGGATGTCGCGGTGCAGGAACTCGATCGGGTTCTCGAGCGACAGGATGTGCTTGTGCGTCGTGGCGTTGATGTGGTTGATCATCGCCGCCATCGTGCTCGACTTGCCTGACCCTGTCACGCCGGTCACGAGGATCATCCCGCGTTCGGCCGTCGCGATGCTCTTCAGCACACTCGGCAGCCGGAGCTTGTCGAAACTCGGCACCTCGAACGGGATCACGCGCATCACGATCATGAAGCTCGACCGCTGCCGCATGATGTTCACGCGGAACCGGCCGATGCCCTGCGCGCCCCACGAGCAGTCGTAATCCTGGATCTTGTCGATCCGGGCGCGGTCTTCCTCGTTCGGAATGAGGCGGAGCGCGATCGAGCGTGTCTGGTCCGGCGTCAGGGCCTGCTTGGTCAGCGGCGTGAGCCTGCCGTCAATGCGTGCCCGGAAGACGTCACCGGCCTTGATGTGGAGGTCGCTGGCACCCCGGTCGACCGCGGCCTTGATGATCTTTTCCATCAGTAGGGTTGGGCGTTTCTGGTCACGGAAATCGGCGCGCGCACGGTCGGAAAGTGCCACATCGCCCACGATGGCGCCAGCGTTTCGGTGCGCCTCGCCGGGGCGCCGGGGCCGCGCACCCGGTCAGTCAAAGAACACGTTCCGGATCTCGGCGTGCTCGGCAAGCTCCGCGCGGGCAATGTCGAACTGCCGCGCCGGACCGCGCAGCCGCAGCTCGAACACCCGGTCGGTCGGATGGTCGAACACCCGCTCCGAAACGATGACCAGCCCCTCGGCGCCAAGGCGGTCCCGCACCCAGTCAGCACTGACGCCGGGGTTTGTCCGCACCGTCACGCTCATCGTTCGCTGCACCCGCAGCAATCCATGCTCCAGACGGCCCAGCCCCGCCAGCACGAACATCACGGTGAGCGTCGCACCGAGCGCCTCGACGTAGAACCCCGCGCCGGCCGACAGTCCGATTGCCGCCACGACCCAGATCGTCGCCGCCGACGTCAGCCCGGTGATCGTCCCCCCCGACTGCATGATCGTGCCGGCGCCAATGAACCCGATGCCCGTGACCACCTGGGCCGCAAGCCGCGCCGGATCGCCCACCATGCCACTCCCCCAAACCCCACCCACGTTGATCGAGAGATCCATGAGCAGCGCCGACCCGACGCAGATCAGAATGTTCGTCCGCAGCCCGGCCGGCTTGCCCGCGATCTGTCGTTCGAGCCCGATCGCGCCGCCTGCCAGCACGGCGACCACCATCTTCATGGCGAGATCCAGGCGCATCACCGATGCGATGGCCTCGACCACTGCATTCTGCGGTTCGGCAATCACGGAGTCACCTCTGGTCCGGAAGGCCCATCCTGTCCTTCACTTCGGAAAGCGTCTCCTTCGCTACGATGCGGGCCTTCGCCGCCCCGCCTTCTAGGAGGTCGTCCACGTGCCCGGGCATCGCCTGCAACTCGGCCGCGCTCTCACGGATCGGGGCCAACGCGCCAACCAGGTTCGCGTGGAGCGCCTTCTTGCAGTCCACGCATCCCCACTTGGCGCCACGGCAGTTGACCTCCACTTCGGCAACCGTCGCCGGTGGCGAAAACGCGCGATGCAACTGGTAGATCACCGGACATTTGTCGGGCTCACCCGCGTCGCTCTTCTTCTGCCGCGCGGGGTCGGTCACGGCCGGGCGCAGCTTGTCCCATATCGCGTCCGGAGACTCGAGAATCCCGATCGTGTTGCCGATCGATTTCGACATCTTCGCCTGCCCGTCGAGCCCCACGATCCGTCGGGTCGGCGTCAGGCGGGGCTGCGGCTCCGGGAAGAACGGCGCATCAGGAGCAAAGCGTGAGTTCCAGTTGCGCGCCACGACGCGCGACAACTCGAGATGCTGCACTTGATCCTCGCCAACCGGCACCAAGTCAGCCCGGTAGAGCAGGATGTCGGCGGCCTGCAGCACGGGGTAGTTGAGGATGCCGGCCATCACCTGTTCCTGCCGCGC
>CAZLAU010000137.1:2684-6986 GCA_964557615.1 uncultured Gemmatimonas sp. | reverse complement strand
CACGCGCTCGACCGGCTGGTGCTCAACGCGATCGTACTGGGCCCGGGGTACTAGCTCCGCTCGCTGCTCGCGGTGACGAGGGCGCGAGCGAAGGCGTTCCCCGAGGGCGGCGCGCGCAGCCGCCGGGGTAGTTGCAGTTCGGCGGCGAGCACTAGCCGGCCCGAGGGGAACGCCTCGCGAGCGCCCTCGGGCCGGGTCGGCGCTAGCCCAACGCCGCCCTGACCCGTGCGCGGGTGAGCGGCAGCTGCGTCATCCGGACGCCGGTCGCGTCGAAGATGCCGTTCGCCACCATCGCCCCCACGAGGATGATCGCCGGCTCGCCCCCGCCCTGCGGCGCGAGGTCGTTGTTCTCGACGAACACGCCCTCGATCTTCGGCACCCACGAGAATCGCGGCAGCGTGTAGGTGGTGTAGTTCTTGTCGAGCACCTCGCCGTTCCGGAACCGCACCTCTTCGCTGAGCGTGTAGCCGAGCCCCATCACGACGCACCCTTCGAGCTGCTGCATCGCGCCGACGGGATTGACGACGACCCCCATGTCCTGCGCGATGACGACGCGCCCGACCTTCACCTCGCCGGTCGCCTTGTTCACCGCGATCTCGGCGATGCCGGCGACGAACGTGCCAGCGTCAATGCCGCACGCCACGCCCAACCCGCGCCGCGCGGGCCGCGCGCCCGGCGCCCAACCGTAGGTGCGTGCCGCCGTCTCCAGCACGCGGCGCATCCGGGCGTCGGTCATGTTCGCGAGGCGGAACTCCACCGGATCCATCCCGGCCTTGGCGGCGAGCGCGTCAATGTGCGACTCGCGCGCAAAGCAGTTCGCGTTGGCGCCGGGTGCGCGCCACGGCCCCACGGCAAACGGGTGGAGCCCGCCTTGGTTCCCACCCCACCCGCCGCGCACGACCGTGCGGTGGTGATCAATCGCATAGAACTGGTCGGCGCCCCGATTGCCGGCAGCGATCACCTCGTAGTCCCAGAACGCGATCTTCTTCTCCGCCGTGAGGCCCGCGCGAATGTTGATGACGGTGGCCGGATCGAACGTGTCGTAGAAGAACTCCTCCGTCCGATCCCACACGACCCGCACCGGCACTCCCGCCGCCTGCGCGAGCCGCGCCGCCTCGAGCGCCTGCTGGCTCGCGCTCTTGCCGCCAAAACCGCCGCCGACGTACGGCACGATCACCCGCACCTTCTCCACGGGCACCTTGAGAGCGCGCGCCACCTGCGTCTGCAACGGGAAGGGCGTCTGCGTCCCGGCCCACACCGTCACCTTTCCGTCGCTGGCGATCTCGGCGGCCGCCGAGTGCGTTTCCATCGGCGAATGTGCGACGTACCCCTTGAGGTACTTCGTCGTCACGACGGTGGCGGACGCGCGCTCGCCCACCGCGACGTCGCCGCCCGACTGCGTGGCCCGCCCCTCGGGCGCCGCCTGCTCAAGGTGCGCGAAGATGTTCTGGTCGTTCAGCGTTGACGGCGACGGGTTCCATTCCGCCTTCACCAGCTTCAGCGCCGCATCGGCCAGGTCCCGATCCTTGTGCAGCACGGCGATGAGTTCGTCGACCTTGACCACGCGTACGCCGGGTTGCCGTTCGGCGACGCTGGTGTCGGCCGACTTGAGCGTCGCGCCGTGCGCCGGCGGCCGAAGCAGCCGCGCGTGCAGCGCACCCTTCGGAATGATGTCGCCGGCATACTTCGCCTTTCCGGTGACCTTCTCGGGCGCGTCGCGGCGCGGCGCGGAGATGCCCATCACGGAGAAATCGCCGACCTTTTCCAGCGCCGCACGGCCGGAGAACCGGCGCTCGATGCGCTTGCCCGCCGTGAGCTCGCCGTACGTGACGCGCTTGGTGTGGTCGGATTTCGCCCGGACGACGCCGTTCACGACCTCGAGCTGCTCCACGGGCACGCCGAGCTTCTCAGAGCCCATTTCCATCAGCACGCCCTTCCCTTCGGCGGCCGCCGCGCGAAGGACCGGGCCCAGCGTGCGCGTGCTCAGCGAACCGTATGTGCCCATGTCGAACGGGCAAAGGTCGGTGTCGCCCATCACGACATCGACGCTCTCGATGGCGACGTTGAGTTCCTCCGCCGCCATCTGCGGGAGCGACGTCATGACCCCCTGCCCCATCTCGATCTTGCCGACGAGCACCGTCACCCGGTTGTTCGCCGCGATATGCACGAACGCGTTGAAGTCGGGGCTGGGCCGCTGGAGGTTGGCAGGGTTCCAGACGGGACGTGCCATCCCCTTGAGCGGCTTGACCGAAAAGGAGATGAGCAGCCCCGTTGCGGTAAGCCGCATGAAATCGCGGCGGTCGATCGTGTCGACGAAGCCCCACCCTTCAGGTGCGGCCTGTTCGGCGGCGGCGAGCGCGCGGGCCTCGGCGGCCGCCTCGGCCAGGGTTCGTTCACGCGGTGCGCGGCCGGGCACCTTCTGCGTGCCGGACGACGCGGCGCCGCTCCGGCTGCCACGGTTCAGAGGGGTGGTCATCGGCCACCTCCGACCGTCGGCGCCTTGGAAGCGGCCTCGATGGCATCAACGATTCGCGGGTGCGCACCGCAGCGGCAGTAGTTGCGTTCCATTCCGGCGGCGATCTGCTCTCGCGTGGCCTTCGGATTCTCGGCGAGCAGCGCGTGGCCGGTCACGATCATCCCGCTGGTGCAGTAGCCGCACTGGAAGCCGAGGTGGTCGAGGAACGCTTCCTGGACGGGCTGGAGCTTCTCGCCGTCGGCGAGGCCTTCGATGGTGGTCACCTTCTTGCCGGCGACGGCGCTCAGTGCCGTGGTGCACGCCCGCGTGGCCTTTCCGTCAACGAGGACGGTGCACGCGCCACAGGAGCCGATTCCGCAGCCGAATTTCGCTCCCGTGAGTTCGAAGTCGTCGCGGATCACCCACAGCAGGCGGCGATCCGGGGCGGTGTCGATGGACGTGGGCTTGCCGTTGAGCGTGAACGAAACCAAAGACATGGCGCGCTCCATTTGGTCGTGGCTCACCGCGCGTGCGGCTAAGTGAGAGTACGCGCAACGGCAGGATCACGCTACCCTGCACCAATAAACCAGGACGGCGCGTTCGGGCGCGTGAGAACGGGCAGGCGCCGGACTGGCGGCGTGTGCGGCGCTCGCGAGGCGTTGCCCCTCGGGCCGGCTAATCCTCGCCGCCGGAACAACAACTACCCGGCGGCTGCGGGCGCCGCCCTCGGGGAACGCCTTCTCTCGCGCCGCCAGGCTACGTGAGCTCGGCGACCACTCGGCGCACCACGTCCGCGCCATAGCCACGGCGCGCCAGGAACGCAAAAAGGCGCCGGCGCTGGGCGTCGGGCGCAAGCGAGGCCATCGTGCGCAGCTTCTTTGACGCGACCGCGGTGGCGGCCGCGACCTCGTCCACGCCCTCGTCCTCGGCAACGTCGCGCACGGCGGCATCGGCCACCGCCCGGCTGATCCCCCGCTGGCCAAGTTCGGCCAGGACGCGCCGACGGCTCAGCTTGCGATCCACGAGTCGCGACCGGGCAAAGCCGGCCGCGAAGGCTTCGTCGTTGAGCAGGCCCGCCGCAGTGAGGCGCTCAATAGTGGCTGCCACGTCGTCCGGCTCGTACTGGCGGTCGCGCAGCCAGCGCGCGAGCTCAGCCGACGATCGTGCCCGCCGAGACAACGCGTCGAGCGCACGGTTGTAGGCCGAAGGCACCGGCTTGGCGCCCGGACGGTCAGCAGGTCGCGTCACGCGCGGTCCGGCCGGCCCAAAACGATGACGCCGGCGGCCCCATTCGTCGTCGAATCGGGGATTCCGGGCCCCGACCGGCCACTGAACAGAACTACCGGCGCCACCACTACTCTCCTACCCTGTTCCTACCCCTATTCCTCGGCGGGTTCGCCCTCCACGGGTGCCGCCGCCTTGATCCCGAGCACGCCCTTCACTTTCTCCTCGACTTCGGCCATCACCGCCGGGTTGTCCTTGAGGAAGAGCTTGGCGTTCTCGCGACCCTGCCCGATGCGCTGGCCATTGTAGCTGTACCACGCGCCCGACTTGTCGATGATGCCGCTCTCGGAGCCGATGTCCACCAGCAGCGACGAGTGCGAGATGCCCTCGGCGTACATGATGTCGAACTCGGCCTGCTTGAACGGCGGAGCAATCTTGTTCTTGACGACCTTCACGCGGACGTGCGAGCCCACGACGTCTTCCTTTTCCTTCACCGGGCCGATGCGCCGGATGTCGAGGCGCAGCGAGGCGTAGAACTTGAGGGCCTTGCCGCCCGTCGTCGTTTCCGGGTTGCCGAACATCACGCCGATCTTCTCGCGCAACTGGTTGATGAAGACCACGGA